>JALUBE010000047.1 GCA_027045065.1 Desulfurellales bacterium
TTTCATCAACACTTCACTCTTTTGCATAGAGAACCTTTCCTTCCTTTAGGATTTTTTCTTTAAGTTTCCTTTTTTCTCTGAAGCTCAAATCTAAATCAACCGCTATATCGATATCGGAATATTTGCTGAAATTTCCCCGTGCCCTACTTCCAAAAAGTATTATTGATTTTGGCTCACTTTTTTTAGCTCTTCTACAATGTTGTTCAATTTAACTTTCCAGTTATCGTTATTTCCTTTAGTTTTCAATTCTGATGCCGTATCAAGCTTTTTCATTTCACCTCAAACCCACAATCCAACATCCAACATCCAACATCCAAAATCCAAAATCCACCCATTTACCCGTTTACCCATTTCCCATTCACCCATTCACTTTCTCTATCTCCCACTCCCCAACATTCCTCTCCTTAGAATCAAACACCATCCCAATGAGGTATATGTCTTTGTTCTCGTTTAAGTATTTCTCATAGTATTTTCTCTCTTTTATTTGCTTTATCGGTCTGTCTTTCTCTTGGTCCACTTTGAACTCTAAAATGATGATCTTGTCTTTCATCTTCAGAGTTAAATCAATCCTTCCCTTGTTTGTTATATCCTCAGGTATCACATCATAGCCCAAAGCCATTAGATAGACAAAGATGACACTGCTATAGTATCCCTCATACTTGGATATGATGTTGTTTGCATAGTTCTGGTATGGGATGGTTGCAAAGATGGTCTTTAGGTGGTTGATGAAGAATGGGAAGTCGTTGTTTCTTAAGGCGTTTTTTATATTGAGCTCATACCTTGTCTTTTCCACCCTTTGGTTTGTAAGGTAATCCACAAAGAGTCTGTTTAGTGATAGCTGAACTTCAAGGTTGGGGACAGATAGTTTAAATAGATTACCTCCTGTATCATCCGTTAACTTCTCCCTTATCGTCAAATACCCTGTCTGCCAAAGTAGTGCCCTTAGGTCAATATAGTCCACATCAAAGGCTTCTAAGGTCTCTTCTGATATGAGTGCATTCTCAAGCTCTGGGATGTAGTAGTTTTCTTCTTTTAACTTCTCTATCAGGAATGATGGATTACCTGTCTGCCACCAGTAGTTTCTGAACTCGTGGCCTTTTGAGAGAAACAAGAGTATGTCAAAAGGGTTATACAGGGGTTTACCAAAGTAATTGTATCCATTGTACCACTTCTTGACCAGCTCCAAGTCTGCACCTTCTATTCTGTCTTTGAAGACAGTTAGCAGATCATCATGTGTATAGCCACATATCTCTGCATAGTTCTTGTCAATTGTGATGTCCTCTAAGTTGTTCAAACCACTGAATAGATTTAGCTTTGAGAACTTTGATACTCCAGTGATAAAGACAAACCTGATGTATCTGTCGCTGTCCTTGATAACAGAGTAGAAGTTCTTTAGTATATCCCTTGCCCTTTTGGCTTTTTCTTTGTCTGTTATGTTATCAAGTATGGGTTTGTCATATTCGTCTATGAGGATGACGACATTGGTCTTGTGTTTCTCATATAGCTTGATTATCAATTCTTCAAAGCAGGATTTGTAGTTGTCCTTATCTTCGCATTCTATCTTATATTCCCTTTGATTTCTCTTTAAGATCCTTTTTATCTCATCAATTGTCTGACTCTCATCCAATGAGTAATCACCACTGCCAAATGATATCCTAATGATGGGGTGGGGTTTGAAGTCGTACTTGTCATAGATGTATAAACCTTTGAATAGCTCCTTGTGGCCTAAGAATATCTCTGCCAATGTGTCAAGAAAGAGTGATTTGCCAAAGCGTCTGGGGCGGGAGAAGAAGTAATACTTGCCCTTTGTTAAGAGCTTGTATGCAAACTCTGTTTTGTCGACATAGTAATAATTCTCCTGTATGATCTCGCTAAAGGTCTGAATGCCTATTGGGAGTTTTTTCATGATATATGAATTGTAGCAATGATTGGCTAAAAAATCAACTTAATAGTCGAAACACTTGCTTTTATTACTCGACATGGTATTATTTTCATGCGCATGGGGATTTGGCTTAGAATAGTAAGTGTGTTGAAAAAATATGTGTAATGTTGTATAAGTTGCACACTTTTGGAGGGTGAGATGAGAGGTATAAAAGACATTTATGTTGTAGGAAGAAAAAATCCTGATTTAGATAGCATAGCTTCTACTATTGCTTACGCCGAGTTAAAGAATACACTGGACAGGGACACAAACTACGTGCCAACGATGTGCGGCAATTCGGACAAAATTACGCAAAAATTGTTTGGATATTATAACATTCCGTTACCTAAATATGTGGATGATTTGGGTTTAAGGGTTGAAGATGTTATGACCAAGAATGCCATAACGGTGGGAAAGGATGAATCTGTGACGGAAATATTTAAGCTAATGCTGAAAAACGATCTGATGGTAGTGCCAGTTGTCGATGAGGATGGGACATTTATTGGTTATTTCGGTATGATAGATATTGCCAAAAAGAGTATATCGTCGGTTATGCCTGATATATTCAGAAAGATAAAAACGAGCATCTCGATAATTAAGAATGCCGTTGACGGAGAATTGATAGTTGCTCCAAATGACGTGGACAAAATGTTTGTGGCTACAGTTGTTATGGGTGTAATGGACGAAGAGGGCTTAATGAAAGTTATAGAAAGAATTGAGCCTGAGAATATAATTATGGTCGTTGGCAATAGAAGGGAAATTCAAAAAGCAGCAATAGAAATGGGTATTAGGTGTATAGTCATATCTCATGGTTACAAGATGGAAGAAGACTTGATTAAAATGGCAAAGGAAAACGACGTTACCGTTATAAGTTCTGAATATGATGCCTTTGCTACGGTAGGACTAATAGAGTGGGGTATTCCCGTTGAGATTGTTTGTGAAAAGAGCTCCACAGTGGTTTATCCATCGGACTTAATTGCAGATATAAAAGAGAAGGTTTACAGATCAAGTAATAGGGCTGTAGCTGTAGTGAGTTCGTCAAACAAGGTTGTTGGAATAATTACGAGAACAGATATTATTAAATATGATAGGAGAAATGTCATACTTATAGACCATTCTTCGAGCATGAATGCTCCTGATGGTATTTATGAGTGTAATATTTTAGAAATTGTTGATCATCATAGGCTTGGTGACATACAGACGGGCTATCCGACGAGATTTAGAATAGAACCATGGGGTTCAACATCGTCCATTGTAGTTGATGAATTTAGAATAAATAACATAAGACCCTCTAAGACATCGGCTTTGCTTTTGGCAAGTGGAATTATCGTTAATACACATTTTTTGAAGGAGAACTTTACGAGCAAAGACGAAGAGATGCTCAACTGGGTTTGCTCCCTGTGGGATTTTGACCCTAATAACATTTTAGAAGATTTAAAGAATGCAATAAATTTGTGATGGGAGGAGGTTGTATCAGATGATTGACGCAAAAACAGCGCTGTATCTCACGTTCTTAGCTTCTTTTCTCTCGATTGGATATGCTCTATTTGCCGCCTACTATGTCCTTTCGAAGGATGATGGAAACGAGAGGATGAAGGAGATTGCAAAGGCCATCCAAGAGGGAGCAGGGGCATTTTTAGCGAGGGAGTACAAAAGTATTGCTATTGTTGCCATTGTTATCTTTGCTATCCTTTGGGCTTTGGGAATGAAAAGTGAACATTTTGGATTGTTGACTGCAATTGGATATCTAACGGGAGCTATTTTATCGGGTCTTGCTGGTTTCATAGGTATGTTTGTTGCTGTTAGAACCAATGTAAAAACGGCCGAAATGGCAAAGAATGGTTTGGCTAAAGCGTTAAATTTGGCCTTTAGAGGTGGTTCTGTTACAGGTTTTTTAGTAACGGGTTTTGGTCTTTTGGCAATAGCTGGTTTTTACACACTTTCGGTTTATGTATTCAAGCAGCCCGTTGAACATACCATTAAGGCTTTAATTGGCTTGGCCTTCGGTACAAGCTTGATTAGTGTTTTTGCACGTCTTGGCGGTGGAATTTACACAAAAGCGGCTGATGTTGGCGCTGACCTTGTGGGTAAGGTTGAGGCTGGTATTCCTGAGGATGACCCAAGAAACCCGGCGGTTATCGCCGATAACGTCGGTGATAACGTAGGTGACTGCGCTGGTATGGCGGCTGACGTATTTGAGACATTCACAGTTACAACCGTCGCCGCAATGGTTTTAGGTCATACGCTTTTTGATAAACCTGGTACGGTAGGTATCGCTGCTATGTTTCCACTGCTCATAGGTGCCATTGCCTCTGTTTCTGCTATAGTTGGAACATTTTTTGTTAAGTTGGGTAGATCCAATAACATAATGGGTGCTTTCTATAAAGGCATGATAGCAACGGCCATAATTGCATTGGTTATCATCTACTTTGTTTCCAAGGGCATGTTCGGTGCTGGTTTAACGTACTCTTGGGGTAAGGTTACGGCAATGAGTGTGTTTTTGGCATCTGTTATAGGTATGGCAATAACGGGCTTGCTCATGTTTGTTACAGAGTATTACACGTCTTATGAGTTTTCGCCTGTAAAGTCCATTTCCAAAGCTTCCACAACTGGTCATGCAACAAACATCATTCAAGGTATAGCTATTATGCTCAAAGCACCGGCATTGCCAGCAATAATCATCGCCTTGGGTATTTACTTCTCTTACAAACTTGCAGGGCTATACGGTATAGCAATAGCCGCTGCTGCAATGCTTTCCTTGACGGGCATGATCATATCCATTGATTCCTATGGTCCAATTACAGATAACGCCGGTGGTATTGCTGAGATGGCAGAACTTGATGAGACAGTTAGGGCCGTCACAGACCCATTGGATGCTGTTGGAAACACAACAAAGGCTGTAACTAAGGGTTTTGCTATAGGTTCTGCGGCACTTGCAGCATTGGTTCTTTTTGCTGAATACACACGCTCCATTGGCGCAGGCATTACTTCTTTTGATTTGAGTAACCCGCTTGTTTTAGTTGGATTACTATTGGGTGGTCTGTTGCCGTTCTATTTCGGTGCAATGAGTATGGAGGCTGTGGGTATAGCCGGCGGTCAGATGGTTGAAGAGGTGAGGAGACAATTTAGGACGATTAAGGGAATATTGGAAGGAAAGGCAAAGCCGGACTATGCAGCCTGCGTTGATATTGTTACAAAAGAGGCGCTGAAGAAGATGATTGTACCTGGATTGATTCCTGTTTTAGGTCCAATTATTGTTTACATACTGTTTGGTAAGATCTCCTTGGGTGCGCTCTCAATGGGTTCGATCATTACGGGATTTTTCCTGGCTGTGGCCATGACAAGTGGTGGCGGTGCCTGGGATAACGCCAAGAAGTACATTGAGGACGGAAACTTCGGTGGCAAAGGTTCGGAAGCACACAAGGCTGCAGTTACAGGTGATACAGTTGGAGATCCATTGAAGGATACGGCTGGTCCAGCCATTAACCCGATGATCAAGATCATAAACATCATTGCGATATTGATTGTTTTGACAAATCTATAATGCAAGAGGGCCTTCGGGCCCCTTTTTTTAATTTTCTCTGGGGGTTAGAGATGGTTGAGGAGACAAGTCTCTTGTATGAGGGCAAAGCAAAGAAGATGTACAATACGGATGATCCAGATTTGTTGATAGAGTACTTCAAAGACGATGCAACGGCCTTTAATGGCAAAAAGCATGCTGTCATTGATGAAAAGGGAGCATTGAATAAGGCTATAACGGTTAAGGTGTTTCAATGGCTTGAGGAGTGTGGCGTTCCAACACACTTTGTTGAGGAGTATTCGGGCAGAGAAATCGTTGTTAAAAGACTTAAGATGATACCTGTTGAGGTTGTGGTTAGAAACGTTGTTGCTGGTTCTTTGGCTAAAAGACTTGGTCTTAAGAAGGGAGAAAAATTACCAAGACCGATTATTGAGTTTTACTATAAAAGCGATGAATTGGATGATCCTATGATTAACGAGGATCATATCGAGGTCTTTGGATGGGCTGATAGAGAAACAATCAATAAAATCAAAGAGATGGCTTTAAAAGTTAACGAGTGCCTGAGAGAGAAGTTTGATAAGGCTGGCATATTGCTTGTGGATTTTAAACTTGAGTTTGGCTTTGATAAAGATGGCAATCTTGTTTTGGGTGATGAATTTACACCTGACGGTTCGAGGCTGTGGGATAAGGAAACGGGTGAGGTTTTAGATAAGGATAGGTTTAGACACGATCTTGGTGATCTAATTGAAGGGTATGAAAAGATCTTGATGAAGATATCGAGGGTTTAGAGGTGAAGTACGTAATTGTTGTCAAGCCAAAGAAGACCATCCTGGATCCACAGGGCAAGGCAATAAAGAGAGTAGCGGAGAGGTATTTGCAAAAAGGCATAAAGGACATCAGGGTTGGCAAGTACTTTGAGGTGGAATTAGAACATGAGGATGATGAACTGATCAACAGGCTTGCAAAGAACGTGCTTTCCAACGATGTCGTTGAGGATTTCGAGGTTTTGAAGCGGTGAAGGTGGGTATAGTCCAGTTTTTGGGTACGAATTGTGATTACGATTGTAAGTACGCGTGTGATGTTTTGGGCATAAAAAGTGAGTTTTTGTGGTATGAAAGGACGGATATCAATGGCTTTGATGCTATAATCTTGCCCGGTGGCTTTTCATACGGCGATTATTTGAGGGCAGGTGCTTTGGCAAAGTTTTCGCCGATTATGGAAGCCGTTAGGGATTTTGCCAAAAAGGGTGGAAGGATCATAGGCATTTGCAACGGCTTTCAGATATTGATTGAAAGCGGACTTTTGAAGGGTGCTTTGCTTAAAAACAAGAACTTAAGATTTGTTCATAAGGAAGTTTACTTGAGGGTTGAAAAGAGTAGGTGTTTGTTTACTAAGGGATTGGGTAACAGGGTTTTGAAGCTTCCAATAGCCCATGCGGACGGCAATTACTTCTGCGACGATGACTATTTGAAGTATCTGTTGGACAAAGAGATGGTTGTGTTGAGATATTCAGATAGCAATGGGAATATTGACGATAAATGCAATCCAAATGGCTCCGTTTACAACATTGCAGGCATCTGTAACGAGAATGGAAATGTTTTTGGACTTATGCCGCATCCGGAAAGATCCGTTGGGGATTTGGGTAAGGATGGAGAACTGATCTTTTCTAACCTGATCGGGGGTTAGTCATGTTTGAGAAGAGCAAGCAGTTATTTGAAGAGGCAAAGAGGTATATTGCAGGTGGTGTGAATAGTCCTGTTAGGGCGTTTAAGAATGTGGGTATACACCCTTTATTTATAAAGAAAGCCAAAGGCTCTAAGATTTACGATGAGGACGGCAATGAGTTAATAGACTATGTGAACAGCTGGGGGCCTGCTATCGTAGGACATGCCGATGATTCTGTAATTGACAAGGTAGAAGAGGTTTTGGAGAACGGTTTCAGCTTTGGAGCACCTACGATACTTGAAACAGAGATAGCAAAACGCATAATCGAGGCGTTTGATAGCATAGAGGTTGTGAGGTTTGTAAATTCTGGAACCGAAGCTGCAATGAGTGCCATAAGGTTAGCTCGCGGTGTTACGGGCAGGGATAATATTTTGAAATTTATCGGTTGTTATCATGGTCATTCCGATAGCTTGCTTGTGGGTGCAGGGTCGGGCTTGAGTACGTTTGGTGTTCCTTCAAGTAAAGGCGTTCCTTTAGATTTTGCTAAACACACAATTTTGGTTGAGTATAACGATTTAGATGGTGTTGAGGATGCATTTAAAAAGTATGGGGATACAATAGCAGCGATAATTGTTGAGCCTGTAGCTGGCAATATGGGTGTTATAAAACCTAAAGATGGATTTTTACAGGGTTTAAGGGAGATTTGCGATAAATATGGTGCTCTTTTGATGTTTGACGAGGTTATGACGGGCTTTAGGCTCACATACGGCGGTGCTCAGCACATATTTAACGTTACACCGGATATAACGATTTTGGGAAAGGTCATAGGAGGTGGCTTTCCTGCGGCATGCTTCGGTGCTAAAAGGGAAATAATGGACTTTTTAGCTCCGGAGGGCGATGTATATCAGGCTGGCACTTTGAGCGGTAATCCCGTAGCAATGGCGTGCGGCATAGCAACACTGGATATTCTAAAAAGGAAAAAACCTTACCAGGATTTGGATAAAAATACCCAAAAGATCATTTCGCGTGTTGTGGGTCTTGCCAACGAATACGGCATCCCCGTAAGTGGAGAGGCTATTGGATCGATGTTTTCTGTGTTTTTTAGAGAGGAAAAGCCTACAAACTATAGAGAAGTCAACGAGTGCGATTTGAGACTATTTAACAACTACTTTTTAGGTATGCTTGAAAGGGGAATTTATCTGCCACCGTCACAGTTTGAATCGAATTTTATTACAATTAAGCATACACTTGAGGATATTGAAAACACACTCGTTGCCGTAGAAGAGGTGTTTAAGGATATATCAAGTGGTAAGTTTTATGTATGAACCGTGACGAAAGAAAGAAGAAGATCAAGTTCTATAGAGAGCTGTATGATGCAACGACGATTGGTTTTAGCGTGGTGTTTTCCATTTTAATTGGCGGTGCATTGGGTTGGTGGTTGGATAGGAAATTTGCTTCATCTCACCACTGGCTTTTTTTTCTTTTTCTTTTCTTCGGTATTGTAGCGGCGTTTAGGAATATGTTTTATGG
>JALUBE010000048.1 GCA_027045065.1 Desulfurellales bacterium
TAAATGAGAAGGTTGCGTTCGAGGAAGCCACAGCTGCAAGCTATGCACAGATTGGCTCTGCCGTTGTTATGAAACAGGTGGGATTAAATGTGGCAATGGATCCATTTATGAATACGGCAATGACCGGTGTACCGGGTGGTTTGGTTGTTGTAGTTGCAGACGACCCAGGTCCCCACTCATCGCAAACGGAGCAAGATTCCCGTTTTTTGGCCTTTTTTGCCAAGATTCCCGTTTTAGAGCCTTCAACGCCTCAAGAGGCATATGATTTCTCAAAGAAGGCTTTATCATTGAGTATGAACTTTGAGATTCCCGTTATGATAAGGTCTACAACGCGCGTATCCCATTCGAGGGAAGATATTGAGGTTGGAGAGTTGGATGATTTAGGTGTTGAGCCCCATTTTGTTAAGGATGTGGATAGGTTTGCTGCAACGCCACATTTTAGGTTAATCCTGCACAAAAAACTCAATGAAAAAATAGAGAAAATCAAGGGTTTGAAATGGTTCTCTGGCTTCGAAGAGTACTTTGAAGGCGATGTTTTGATTGTAACAAGTGGCGTCAGTTTTGCCTATCTTTACGATATCGTAAAAGATAATGATTTGGAAGATAGAATAAAGCTTTTACGCATAAAGATGCCTTATCCGTTGGATGTAGAGAAGTTAAAGAAGGCTATAGACAAAATAGGCAGCAAGAGGGTTCTGGTTATTGAGGAAGGTTACCCTGTTATAGAGATGCAACTTAAAACAAAAATGTCGGCAATTGAAGGTCGATTGAGTGGTTTAGTGCCAAATGAGGGTGAGTTGACCATTGATAAGATCGGTGAAATTTTGTCAAAGGCAGGTATTTTGAATAAAAAGTCTTATGATTTTGTTGCTCCTCCGTTTAAACGACCATCGCTTTGTCCCGGTTGCGGCCACAGGAGCGCGTTTTTTGCAATTAAGAAGGTCTTTAGGAATGGCGCTATTTATACGGGGGACATTGGATGTTATACGTTGGGTTTGAATTTAGATGCTGTAGACACCGTGCACTGCATGGGAGCAAGTGTTTCATTTGCTTTTGGTTTTGACAAGGTTTACTCTCTTTTTGGTAAAAGTAATCAGGCTGTTGTTGCTACTATAGGGGATTCAACGTTTTTCCACAGCGGCATACCGGCATTAATAGATGCCATCCATAACGGTTCTAAATTGATTTTGGTGATTTTAGACAACTCAACGGTTGCCATGACGGGAAACCAAACAACGCCGGCCAATGAATATAGCCAAACTGGCGAGAAAACAAAACCCATAGAGATTGAAAGAATTGTGGAAGCTTTAGGGGTAGAGTTTTTAAAGGTGAGTGATGCTTATGATATAGATGGAATGGTTTATGATTTAAATGATGCTAAAGATTTTGTTTTGAATAAAGAGTCACCAGCTGTTTTAATTTTTAAGCACCCTTGCGTATATTCAGGTGAAGGCTTGAAGAACAATGTAAGGTTTAAAGATGTCTATGTTGACAAGGAGCTGTGCACAGGTTGTAAGGTTTGTGTAAAGCAGTTTGAATGCCCATCTTTGGTTTTTGATGAGAATAAAAAGAAGGTCTTTATAGATGTAGTCACGTGTATTAAATGCGGTCAGTGTGTTAAGAGTTGCCCGTTTGATGTCATAAAGGTGGAGCAATGAAACTTGTTATTTTAGGTGTTGGTGGAATGGGAGCTATATCCATCTCCAAAATTATAGCCCAGATGAGCATAGTTAAGGGTTTGCCTGTTCGTTCAAGCGAAATACACGGCATGGCAAAGAAGGGCGGTCTCGTTGAAGTGCAAATGAAAATAGGAGAAGGAAAAAGCGGCGTGGTTTTACAAAAGACTGCTGATTTTGT
>JALUBE010000049.1 GCA_027045065.1 Desulfurellales bacterium
ATTTAAAGCTTATGACTGTTGATGAGAACGACAAATTCAAAACGGCATTTACCGTATCCATCGATGCACACCCAAAATTCGGTGTAACAACGGGAATATCCGCATTTGATAGGGCAACAACGATACAGACGGCCATAAGACCCGACGCAAAGCCAGAGGATCTCGTTAAACCAGGGCATGTATTCCCCTTAAAGGCAAAAAGGGGCGGTGTTTTGGTGAGGGCTGGACATACAGAAGGCAGCGTGGATTTAGCAAGGATGGCTGGGTTAATCCCTGCAGCTGTCATCTGTGAAATCATGAACGACGATGGCACAATGGCGAGGAGACCCCAACTTGAGGAGATTGCAAAAAAGTTCAATTTAAAAATCGTAACGATAGCAAGCATCATAGAATATAGGATGAAACATGAACGTTTAATTGAAAGGACAGCAGAGGCGGATCTTCCAACGAAATACGGGCATTTTAGGATAATCGTTTACAGAAGCAAGGTCGATGACTTCGAACATGTAGCTCTGGTCAAAGGAAAGATCAACAAAAACGAGCCTACGTTGGTTAGGGTACATTCGTCATGCCTTACAGGGGACATCTTGGGTTCCCTGCGTTGTGACTGTGGTGATCAACTACATACGGCAATGGAGATGGTGGAAAAAGAGGGTAAAGGCGTTGTCCTTTACATGCAGCAAGAAGGAAGGGGCATAGGACTAACCAATAAAATCCGAGCATACGCGCTACAGGATCAGGGTTACGACACGGTTGAGGCCAATGTAAAATTGGGCTTCAAACCAGATTTAAGAAATTACGGCATTGGCGCTCAAATACTTGTGGATCTGGGCATTGGAAAGATTAGGCTCATGACAAACAACCCTAAAAAGATCGTGGGTCTTGAGGGTTACGGTCTTGAGGTTGTCGAACGCGTACCCATAGAGATCGATCCAAACAAAGTGAACAAATGCTACCTTGAGACAAAAAAGGTAAAGATGGGTCATCTTTTAACAAAGGTTTAAGGAGCGGGCTATGAAAATTGTAGAAGGCAAATTGAATGCAAGTGGCGTCAAAGTCGGCGTCATAGTTAGCAGATTTAACAGTTTTATAACTACAAAGTTATTAGATGGGGCTTTAGATGCCTTTGTAAGGCACAATGGAAACAAGGATGACATGACCGTTTATATGGTTCCTGGGGCTTTTGAGATACCCATGCTTTTGTCCAAGTTAGTTGATAAGGATTTTGACGGAATTCTGTGTCTCGGAGCAGTGATAAGGGGTGCAACACCGCATTTCGACTTTGTTGCAAACGAGACGGCAAAGGGAATAGCCCAAGTGTCGCTAAAGAGCAAAATACCCGTGTCCTTTGGCATACTGACAACAGACACAATTGAGCAAGCCATAGAGCGTGCAGGCACAAAGATGGGCAACAAGGGATTTGATGCAATGGTAGCCCTGCTTGAGATGATTAACCTCTATAGAAACGTTTAACCATGTCGAGAAGGCAGGCAAGGGTAGCCGCAGTTCAGTATATGTATGCAAAGGAGTTTGGTAACAAAGAAGAGCCCTACTCTTTTATAGAATTTACAGGCAAGCCAAAGAAGGAGGATGATAGGGCGTTTTCTAAGAAGCTCATTGAAGGAACGTTAAAAAATCTCCTTTACATAGATTCGCTCATAAAAAAGTACGCCGAGGCGGGCGACGACATAATGTCCCTCGTGGACAAATCCATTTTAAGGGTGGGGATATACGAGCTTTTGTTTTTAAAAGAGGCGCATCCAATAGTTGTGATAAACGAGTATGTAAATATAGCTAAGGAGTTATCGAAGGAATCGTCCAAGTCTTTGGTTAATGCCATTTTAGACAAAGTTTACAAGGGAGAATACGATGAATGAAAAAATAATTGTTGCCCTTGATTTAAGGGGCTACGATGAGATCATAAACCTCGTAGATAAGCTCAATGATGCCGTTTGGTTCAAGGTTGGCGCGGTCAATTTCACAGCTTACGGAACAAAACTCATTGAAGAGCTAAAGAAACGGAACAAAAAGGTGTTTTTGGATCTTAAGTATCACGACATACCAAACACCGTTAAAGAATCGGTCTATGTGGCATGCGAACTTGACGTTAACATGCTAACGATACACTCAATTGGCGGAATAGATATGATGAAAGCAGCACAAGAAGCAGTTAAGGAATTTGAAACAAAGTACAATAAAAAAGGCCCACAGATACTTGCCGTAACGGTATTGACAAGCATGAACGATGACAACCTAAAAAGGGATATGTTCATCGAAATGAGTGTAGAAGAGACTGTGCTTAAGCTTGCAAATAACGCCCTAAAGGCTGGCATAAACGGTCTTGTGGCAAGTGCAAAGGAGACAAAGCTGTTAAGAGAAAAATTTGGCGACTATTTTACCATCGTAACACCCGGCATAAGGCCTGTATGGTCAGCCAAAAACGACCAAAAGAGGGTTGTGACACCAAAGGATGCAATAGGGATGGGTAGCAATTACATTGTCATAGGAAGGCCCATTTACGGATCAGACAATCCGAAAAAAGCCTTTGAAAAAATCAGAAAGGAGTTGGAACATGTTAACACCTGAAGAGGCACTTGAGCTTTACAAAAAACACAACGCCTATTTGCAAGGACACTTTTTGCTATCAAGCGGCCTGCACAGCGAATTTTATCTGCAAAGCGCGCTCGTTTTACAGTATCCCCACGATGCATGGAAACTATGCTCATCCATTGCGGAACACTTCAAAGACAAAGAGATTGATGTCGTGATTGCACCTGCAATGGGTGGAATACTCGTGTCCTACGACGTGGCAAGGGCTTTGGGTGAAAATGTGAGGAGCATCTTTGCTGAGAGGGTCGAAGGAAAACTCACGTTGAGAAGGGGCTTTACAATCGATAAAAATGATAGGGTGTTGGTTGTGGAAGACGTTGTTACAACAGGCAAAAGCGTAAATGAAACGCTTGAGGTTGTAAGACAATACACAGACAACATCGTGGGTATTGGTGCTTTAGTGGACAGGGGTGGCAATTTCGATCCTCAGGGTCTTGATTACTTCCCGTTGATTAGATTGAAGATAGAAAACTACGAACCGGATAATTGTCCGTTGTGCAAGAAGGGCATTCCCCTTGAGAAACCGGGAAGTAGGTTTATAAATAAATAAACCCGGCTTAGGCCGGGCTTTTTTATTTTTGTATGGTAATGAATATATGGGCATTACCACGTATCACATCTAAGAAGATCACGTCTTTGGCTTTCTTAATGACCCTCTCAAAATCAGCCAAGTTGCGAATGGGCTTATAGTTTAGTTTTACAACGACATCACCTGGTTTTAACCCAACCATATAGGCAAACGAACCCCGTTTCACACTCACTATGACAACGCCCCTCTTAACTTTTATTCCGAATTTCTTGGCGAGCTTTGGCGTTATATTTGAAACGGAAAAACCGTAGTCTGTTTTGTAAACCTCACCGCCACCGTAGTTAGCTGATAGGTTTTCTGGTCTTTCACCCAATTTTACCTCAACGGTCATTCTCTTTTTGTCCCTTATTATGCCCAGCTTAACCTTTGTCCCCGGCCTGAAACTTGAAATGATGTAAGGCAAGTCGTATGAGGACTTCAAAGGCTTACCGTTTACACTTATAATGATATCCCCCGGTTTTAGACCAGCCTTATATGCCGCCGTATTCTTGAAGACCTGTGAGATTATGGCTCCATGTGCATTTTTAAGCCCCAAACTTTCAGCTGCTTCACTTGTCAACGGTTGGATCATCACACCCAAGTATCCACGTTTGACCTTTTCACCCTTCATCAAGTACGGCAGTTCGTTCTTTACCATGTTTATCGGTATGGCAAATCCTATTCCCTGGCCATTTGCAATAATCGCCGTGTTTATGCCAATCACCTCACCCTTCATGTTCACAAGAGGACCACCTGAATTACCTGGATTGATGGCAGCATCGGTTTGCAAGAAGTGATCGAATGGTCCTTCTCCTATAACCCTGCCCTTTGCAGAGATAATGCCAACGGTTACCGTTCCATTTAGTCCAAATGGATTGCCTACAGCCACTACCCAATCACCGACCTGGATCTTATCTGAATCCCCAAGCTTCAACGTTGGCAACGGTTCTTTAGGATCAATCTTAATCAAAGCTATGTCTGCCTTAGGATCAGTTCCCACAACCTTTGCTTCGTAAACATCGCCAGAGTTAAGCAGCGTTACACGTATGTCTGTTGCGCGCTTGATAACGTGGTAGTTCGTTAAGATGTAGCCCTTTTTTGAGATTATAAATCCTGAGCCCAAGGCGTGTACCTTTCTTTTTATAACGGGAGGTCCAAAGTTTTTAAAGAAATTCTTAAAAAAGAAGTCAAACGGTGTGTTTTGATCGAAGTTGAAACCGCTAAATGGATTTTGGTATTTTACAACCTGAGTCGTAGAGATGTTTACAACGGCTGGCAAGACCTTCTTCGCCACATCCCTGACATCTGGCAGACATGTAGCATAAGATACAACACTCATCAAGACAAAAACAACAATGATTGCAGAGAACTTTAACCTCTTAAACATACTTCACCTCCTAAACTACCAAATTTTTTACCTTTACTTGTCTCTTCTCGTCTTTAATCTCCAAATTCAAAAACCTGTTAACCCTCGAGAGAACTATAGCCCTGCCTGTATCTGCGAGCCTTACCTGACCCGGTAAGATGTTTGCCGGCAATACCTGTGTATTAAGCACAAAGGCCATTGTAAAAATACTGCTCAAAATCAAACTCTTTCTCATCCTACACCTCCCACCTTTTTGGGGAGATTATAGAAAGACAAGATTACAAGAAGATTACAAAGTGCTTTTTTTGAACTTCAGTATAACTGTTGTACCCTTTTCTCTCTGGCTCTTGAGAACTATCTCGCCATTGTGCAATTCAACGATTTTTCTAACAATGGAAAGACCTAAACCATACCCTTCGGTCGCTTTGGAGCGCGATTTATCAACCCTGTAGAATTCCTCAAATACCCTATCCAACTCCGATTCATCTATGCCAATTCCAGAATCCTTTATGACTATCTCACACTCTTTGCTACTGTCTTTAACCTCTATCAAAACTTTACCGTTCTCTCTGTTGTACTTAATGGCATTGTCGATTATGTTCACAAACAGCTCTTCTAATAGATCCTTATCGCCTTTAACAAAACAATCTTTCTCAAACCTTAGGTCAATATCTATGTTTTCCTCTTCTGCTTTGTGTTTTAACAGAGCCAAAGCATTCAAAATCACACCTCTAACATTCACATTTTGAAAAGCTTTATGATCCAAAGCCTCTAATCGAGAGAGCATAAGCATCTTGTCAATGAGTTGTGTCATCTTTGAGATTGTCTTTCTTATTAATTTCAAAGCATTCTTATAGTCTTCGCTACTTCTTTCCTTTCTCAATGCCAAATCGCACTGCATTTGAATTACAGATATGGGCGTCTTTAATTCATGCGATACATCGGATATAAACTGTTTTTCCCTCATAAACGCCCTGTTTAGTCTTTCAAGCAGCGAATTGAATGCATCAATCACACACTTAAGTTCATTAGGAACGTTTTTAATCTGAACTTTTCTATCAAGGTTATGCTCCGTTATTTCTTTAATCTTTTCGCTTAGCTCTTCCAAAGGGCTCAAAGCCCTATGCGACACGTAAAAACCAGATACCCCTGAGATCACCAATATAAAAAGTAGGGTTGAAAACACTATGATTTCAAATCTCAAAAGCATACCCCTCTCATTTTTTACATTGTACGCAACCTGTATAATCATTTGATTGTCTCTGTCTTTGAAGTTTATCATCCTTACAAACTGATTTCCTACCCTCAAAGTCTCAAACTCATCCATCTTTTTTGAATAAGGCAATGTAAGATCACCTAACGAGGCCGATTTCTCTATAAGCTTTCCATCCAGCGTGCGTAGTTCAAAGTAGTATTTTGAATAAACAGAGGAATATATCCACATCTGTGCCTTGGAAAGGTCGATCTCAAAGCGCTTCCCTAAGGCATTGGAGAATGAGAATCTTATGGTCGTTGACCTAATGAGTTTATCGAGCTGAACTGCTTTTCTCTTTAGATTTGCATCTATCGGCTTATAGACAATGCTTTTTAGGTAAAAGATAAAGAAAATAGCTAAAATTCCCAGTATAACACCAATGATGCCAACGTATAGCACAATGATCTTTGATTTAATGGAGTTAAGCTTAAAATCCATCACTCTTTAACCATATACCCCACACCCCTGACCGTGTGTATGAGCTTTTTGTCAAAGTCCTTGTCTATCTTTCTCCTTAAACGTGCAACCAGAACATCTATAACGTTGCTATCAAAATCGTAGTTGTAATCGTAAATGTGCTCAATGATGTCGGTCCTTGAAAGCAACCTGTTTTTGTTTAAAACGAGATACTCAAGTAGCGCATACTCCTTGGACGTTAACTCTATGACCTTACCAGATCTTTTTACTTCATGGGTATCAAGGTTCAATTCCAAATCAGCAACTTTAACGGTGTTTTTTACCTCTCCAAAAGACCGTCTTAAAATAGCCCTCAAGCGAGCTAACAGCTCATCGAAAGAAAAGGGCTTTGTGAGGTAATCATCTGCTCCGCTATCGAGACCTAAAACCTTATCCTGAATAGTGTCTTTTGCCGTTAACATCAAAATTGGCGTCTTTATATTTTTGGATCTAACTGTTTTTGCAATCTCTATGCCGTCCATTTTTGGCAGCATAATATCGAGTATGATTAAATCGTAAGGTTCGTTTAGCGCTAAATAGAGCCCCTCCCCACCGTCGTAGGCCAAATCCACGCTGTATCCCTCATCCTCTAAGCCTTCCTTTATCAGATTAGCCAAAGAAACCTCATCTTCAACCACTAAAACCCTCATGTTTTTATATTACAACAAAAAACATTACAAAACGATGAAAATATTTTCATCAGCAAATCTAACTGCTGCTAAAAACTTGAACTTTCACACAAAAAGCTTATTATAAGATTACGAGAAAATTAAGAAGGAGGTGATAAGATGCCAAAGATTACACTGTTAGGTCATTCTGCGGTACTGTTGGAGGGTGAAGAAACAAAGTGCATTATTGATCCATTTATAACGGGAAACCCCGATATTACGTATGGTTTGAAGGCGTCCGACATCAAGGTTGATTATGTTATAGTAACTCACGGTCATGGTGATCACATAGGGGATGCCATTGATATATCTAAAAACAACGATGCAACACTGATTGCACCGTTTGAACTTGCAATGTTTTGTCAGTCCAAAGGCGTACAGAAGCTCAACCCAATGCACATAGGTGGTTCAAAGAGGTTTAGCGACGATTTCTGGGTAAAGTTAACTATCGCCCATCATGGTAGCGCGTATATCGACGACAAAGGCAACATAACCTACACAGGCAATCCGTGTGGCGTTGTGGTTGAGCTTGATGGAAAGAAGATCTACCATTCGGGAGATACAGGCCTATTTATGGATATGCAGTTGATCGGTGAGCTTGGTTTGGATGTGGCCATGTTGCCAATAGGTGACAACTTCACAATGGGTCCTCAGGACGCTGCAAGAGCTGTTGAGTTCTTAAAGCCCAAAATGATAATACCTATGCACTACAGCGCTTGGGACATCATTAAGCAAGACCCGAACGAATTTGCAAAATTAGTGGGCGACAAAGCAGAGGTAAAGATACTTAAGCCTGGTGAGTCCGTAGAGATCTAAGGGAGGGTTTTTCCTCCTTTTTTACTTTTGAAGAGCAACGTTCAAGAAGAGTATAAAAAAAACCAAAAAGGAGAGGAATGCCAATTTTTTATTTTTTTCCTTCAGGTAATAACCCGTCAAATAGAGAAAACCTAAAGCAGGTGAAAAGATCAGCAAAAACGCGCCGTAGTTTGCAAATGGCAAACACTTAACGTGAGCAAAGTGACACCCAAATCCCATCGCCATAATGGCAAAGCTTATGTAAAACAGCGTTTTGAGTAAAATACTGAAAAATTTCATTTAACAGACCTCAAAAACATCTCTAAAGCTATAATCAAAAGCACTATTGCAAATACCTTCTTTAGATCCTCGTTTTTTAATTTAGAATGCAAATAGACACCTACCTTCGCGCCAATGTACGCACCAATCAGACTGATGAAGGCATAAAAAGGATTTAGACTTCCATGCTTAAAATAAATATAAGCCGATGCAGATGCCGTGATACCAATCATGAAGCTGCTTGTGGCAGAGGCCACCTTCATGGGGAGTTTGCACACCTTCGCAAGTATAGGCACCTTTAACACTCCACCACCTATACCGAACATACCCGATGATATACCGGCAACAAACGATATGGGATAGGCAAAAGATAAATTCTCTATATCATAAAAAATCTCTCTTCCCAATTGTGGATCGAAATATGAGTATCTACCACTCTTTTCATTAAACACATCCTTACCCTTGCCTTTAAGCATCAGAAAAACGACAAAAACCAAAAAGATCGAAAAGAGGAGCGTTAATAATCGGTGGTTGATGTTTAAAGCCACAAAACTACCTGCAATGGCCCCCAATGT
>JALUBE010000050.1 GCA_027045065.1 Desulfurellales bacterium
TTTGTATCTCCAATATGGGAAATATCCTGAAGAAAACCTAGAAGAACACCGACATGACATTCATCAGGTTTTATCTTACATGAGCAGCTCAACGAAAGAAAAGAGAATAGGATGTTTGGTATATCCTAAAATAAACAAGGATATAATTAACCAATATGCTACCTTGATAAACTATACTAATGTTAGAGCAAATGTAGATATTGTACTATGTAGTGTAACATTTCAGCCAAAAGACTTAATGACAACTCTAGAAAATTTATGGTGTGAAAAATATGCATAGCTCCTCCTGACAAAGAATATCTAGTATAGCTATACTTAGTCAAGTTTTTGCTACGGCTCGGACTTCAGATATCCGCAACTCGTTGTACCAAAATAATAGTGGCGGGGAAGTCATCATCTTCATAAATACCAAAAAGTTCCCAGTCCTCAAACTTTCGGTTTTTTAAAGAGATAAAATATTTTTCTTTATTGACAAAAATCTTCCTGTTTTAAGCTTGTGGTAGTTTCTATTTGTTCACTAAAATTTCTAAAGGCTTGGTTTTGTTTGTTAAAATAAAGATCGTGTAAGATACGCCTTTGGTATTGACTATGAATTGCAGTTATGTTAAGTTTTGATGGCTTTAAAGGGGGCGATGGTGGTTTTTGATGTAAAAGTGAAGCCCAATTCAAAAAGGGAATCGATCAGCTTTGAAAACGGAGTAATAGTTGTTAAAATCAGGGAAAAGCCCGTTGAAGGTAAGGCCAATAAGGCCTTGATTGAAAAACTTGCTAAAACTTTGGGGATTGCGAAGAGCTGTATTGAGATCATCGGTGGTGAGAGATCCAAGAGCAAGCGAGTTGCGATTGACTGTATTGACGAGAAAAAGATCTACGAAATGCTAAAGGAGGCCTGAGAGATGCCAATCTATGAGTATATGTGTGAATTTTGCCATCATAAATTCCAACTGCTCCAGAAATTTGGTGAAGAGCCGCCAAAAAAATGTCCTAACTGCGGAAAAGAGGGTGGTATAAAAAAGCTTATTTCGCAAACGATGTTTGAACTGAAGGGAACAGGTTGGTACGCTACGGATTATAAAAGTACAAGTTCCAAAGAGGAGAAGACTGAGGGAACATTGAGTAAGGAAAGTGGAGCTAAAGAAAAATCTCAGGCAAAGGAGGCAAAAAGTGCTTGAAAGGACGTTGGCGATAATTAAACCCGATGCTGTTGCATCAAAAAATGCAGGTAAAATAATTGATATGCTTGAGTCAAACGGTTTTTCTATTATAGGAATGAAAAAGGTGCATTTAACAAAGGAACAGGCAAAGAAGTTTTATATCGTTCATAAAGAAAGGCCGTTTTATGATTCTCTAACAACATTTATGTCTGAAGGGCCAATCATTGTAATGGTTTTGGAAAAGGAGAATGCTATTGAGGATTATAGGAAGCTCATGGGTGCAACAAACCCCGAAGAGGCTGAAACAGGCACAATCAGAAAGCTTTTTGGTACAAACATAGAAAGAAACGCTGTACACGGTTCAGATTCTAAAGAATCGGCAAGCTTTGAGATACCATTTTTCTTCAATGAATTAGAATTGGTATAGGAAAGGAGAGATAAAATGGCACAGCCAAAAAGGAAGTCTTGTCATTCGAGGGCGGCAAAAAGGGCAACGCATAAGAAATTAAAGCATGTTCCATTGACACGTTGTCCAAATTGCGGTGAATACAAGCTCCCGCACAGGGTTTGTCCATCCTGTGGATACTACGGCGATAGAGAGGTTATGACGCCCGAGGAGTAAATGCAATACGTGGCTGTTGATGGATACGGCGGCGATCATGCCCCTATTGAGGTTGTCAAAGGGGTAAAACAGGCGTTAGAAGGAGTAAGGGATCTTTTTGTTTATTTAACGGGTTATAAAGAAGAGCTTAAAAGACTCGTTGTGGATTTTCCCAAAAATCTCCTTGAAAGGCTTGAGATAGTGAACTCTACAGAAGTTGTGCGTATGTCGGACAAGCCTTCTCAAGCGTTAAGACTTAAAGACTCGTCAATGGCTTTGGGCGTTAAACTTGTTAAGTATGGAAAAGCTGAGGCCTTTGTTACAGCGGGAAATTCCGGGGCTGCCATGGCTTTGGCTATGTTCACACTTGGCAGGATCAACGGCGTTTCAAGACCTGCCATTGCAACGCTTTTGCCTACTTTGGAAGGACAAATGCTTATGCTCGATGTAGGGGCAAATGTCGATTGCAAGCCTCAACACATACTCGAATTCTCAATTATGGGCGCTGTTTATGTCAAATACGTGGCTGGAGTGCAAAACCCAAGAATTGCCATACTGAGCAATGGTTCTGAGCCAGGCAAGGGCAATCAGTTAACCATTGCAAGCTACGATTTGCTTCACAAGAGCAAACTGAACTTTATTGGCAACATAGAGGGTGATGAGATTTACAGAGGTAAAGCAGACGTTGTTGTATGCGATGGTTTTGTCGGTAACGTGGTTTTGAAGGTTAGCGAATCCATACCAGATATCATAGCCGAATTTTTAAGAGAAGAGATAAGGAAAAGCTTGTGGTACAAGATAGGATTTTTACTGGCAAAACCCGCTTTTAGGGTTTTAAAGACAAAGACGGATTATTCAGAATTCGGTGGTGCACCATTGCTTGGTGTGAATGGAGCGTGTATCATCAGTCACGGTAGGAGCAATGCAAATGCCATAAAGAATGCAATTATTAAGGCACTAAAGTTTTCTAAAGAAAAGGTAAACGATAAAATTGAAAGGACAATAAAAAATTGTGTAGTGTTAAAACAGCTAAAGGGGGCAGTGAGGCCATGAGGGCAAGGATAACTGCTACGGGGTCATATTTACCAGAGAAAATTTTAACAAATTTTGACCTTGAAAAGATGGTTGATACAAGCGACGAGTGGATAAGGCAGAGAACGGGCATTGAGATAAGGCACATTGCAGAGGATGAGCCTACATCTGAACTTGCTGCCAAAGCGGCTTTAGACATACTAAAAAACAGTTCTTTGAGTGCTTCAGATATAGAACTGATCATTGTTGCAACAGTAACCCCTGATCAGCCTTTACCTGCAACAGCACTTTTTGTGCAAGAAAGGATAGGAGCTTATAATGCTTTTGCCTTTGATATAAACGCGGCTTGTAGCGGTTTTATATATGCTATTTCCATTGCCAATGCTTACATTTTGTCTGGCTTTGTGAAAAACGCTATTGTCATTGGAGCCGAGACGTTGAGCAAGATTACGGATTGGAAGGATAGGTCAACATGTGTTATCTTTGGGGACGGCGCTGCTGGCGTTTTGCTTGAGGCTACAGATGAGGATAGGGGTATTTTAAGCATAGTTCTCCATTCAGATGGCAGGTATACGGATCTAATGAAGGTACCGGCGCCGGGCAGTAGGATACCGTGTTCCAAAGAGGCAATAGAGAATCGCGATATTTACATAAAGATGAAGGGTAATGAAACGTTCAAGATGGCGATTAGGAGTATAGCATCCGTAAGCAAAGAGGCTTTGGATATTGCGGGCATGGATTTTAAAGATGTCGACTGGATGATTTCTCATCAGGCTAACAAAAGGATAATAGATGGTGTGGCACGCAGGGTTGGACTGGAAGAAGGCAAGGCCATTATCACTATAGATAGGCATGCAAACACGGCAGCAGCTACTATTCCACTTGCCATGGATTGGGCTTTAAAAACAGGAAAGATAAAAGAAGGTGATATTGTGTTGTTAAATAGTTTCGGTGCAAGTCTGACATGGTCAGCTTCAGTTGTGAGGTGGTAGGAAATGATTAAAACGGAAATTTGCGATATTCTGGGTATTAAATACCCAATAATTCAAGGTGGTATGGCATGGGTTTCGGACGCAGCGCTTGCTGCTGCTGTATCTGAAGCAGGTGGGTTAGGTATAATTGCAGCGGGGAATGCGCCTGCCGATTGGGTGGAGCAAGAAATAATAAAGGCCAAGAAGCTAACCAACAAGCCGTTCGGTGTTAATATAATGCTCCTTTCACCATACGTTGATGATGTTGTTGACGTGGTTGTTAAGCACAATGTTAGAGTGATAACGACAGGTGCTGGAAGTCCCGGAAAGTACATGGATAAATTTAAAAGTATTGATGCCAAGGTAATACCCGTTGTTGCATCTGTTGCTTTGGCAAAGAGGATGGAAAGTGCAGGTGTTGACGCTGTTATAGCTGAGGGTATGGAATCTGGTGGTCATATTGGTGAGTTGACTACGATGGCCGTTATACCACAGGTTGTTGATGCCGTTAAGATACCAGTTATTGCGGCAGGTGGCATTGCTGACGGCAGAGGATTGGTTGCAGCCTTTGCTTTGGGAGCAAAGGGTGTGCAGATGGGCACGAGGTTTGTCGCGTCCAAAGAGTGTACAATTGCTCAAGCTTACAAAGAGGCTATAGTGAAGGCAAGGGACAGAGACACAGTTGTAACAGGTAGAGTTACAGGACATCCGGTCAGGATATTGAAGAATAAGTTGGCGCGGGAGTTTTTGAAGCTTGAAAACAGCGGTGCTACGATTGAAGAACTTGAGAAATTTGGTGAGGGTAGGCTTAGGCTTGCAGCACGTGAAGGTGATGTTGTCAATGGTAGCGTAATGGCTGGGCAAATCTCTGGCTTGATTAAGGATATAAAGCCCGTTAAGGATATAATTGAGGACATTGTTAAAGAGGCTAATGAGGTTTTGAAAAATATCAGTGGTTTTTTTGAGGGTTAAAAATGAGATTTTTGATGTTTACGGGACAGGGGTCTCAGTTTGTTGGAATGGGTAAGGATCTTTACGACACATTCGATATTGTTAAAGAGACATTTAAAAGGGCAAACGGTGCTTTGGGATATGATTTAATACAATTGATGTTTGATGGACCTTTAGAAAAGCTCACTTTAACGGAGAATGCCCAACCTGCAATATTGACCGTCTCTGTTGCCATTTACAACCTGATTAAGTCTGAAACGGATTTTGATTTTGACGTTACAGCTGGGCACTCTTTGGGTGAATATTCATCTTTTGTGGCTGTAGGGTCTTTGGATTTTGAGGATGCTGTGTATGCCGTCCACATGAGAGGAAAATTCATGCAGGAGGCCGTGCCTGAAGGTGTTGGCGCAATGGTGGCCATAATTACGGATAAACACGACAGGGTTGAGGAGTTGTGTAAGAGGGCATCGCAAGAATCTATGGGTTACTGTCAAATTGCAAATTACAACGCTAAGAATCAGGTAATTGTCTCTGGATATAAAGAGGGTGTTGATTTGGTGTCTAAGTGGGCCAAAGATGAATCGATTGGAAAGGTTATTCCTTTGAACGTTTCTGCTCCCTTCCACTGTGCATTGATGGAGCCTGTGAAGGAACAGATGGAAAAGGTTTTAGACAAAATCGAATTTAGGGATCCAAAGAAGCCGGTAATTGAGAATACAAACTCCGATGTTGTGAACAGCAAGGACAAGATAAAGGGCTATTTGATAGACCAGATAACCGATCCTGTTCGATGGATTGACAATGTGAATAAGGCTATGGAACTTGGTTGCGATAATTTTGTTGAGTTTGGGCCGAAGAACGTGCTTGCCTCTATGTTAAAAAGGGACTTTAGGAAGGCTGATATCAATTATGTAGTTGACTTAAAAACGTACAATAGTTATAAGGATAAGGTATGAAGTTTAAGGGTGACGTTGCTTTGATCACCGGCGCAAGTCGTGGCATAGGTGCTGCAATCGCTTGTCAGTTGTCTCTAAAAGGCATAACCGTTTTGATCAACTATTCAAAAAGCGAAGAGGCTGCTGTTGAGCTTGCGCAAAGGATTAGGCGTGAAGGCGGTAATTGTGATACTGTGAGATTTGATGTTTCAAATTACGATGAGGTTGAAACGGCCATAAAGGAGATCATTGATAAGCACAAGCGGATCGATTATTTGATTAACAACGCTGGCATCACTAAAGATAACCTGATTTTGAGAATGACGAGGGATGAAATTGAATCTGTTTTGGATGTCAATTTGAAAGGTGCGATTAACTGCTGCAAGCACGTTAGCAAATACATGGTCAAGAATAAATTTGGTGTTATAGTGAATATTTCGAGTGTTGTTGGTTTAATGGGTAATGCAGGTCAGTCAAATTACGCTTCAAGCAAGGCCGGACTGGTGGGTTTGACAAAGTCTTTAGCGCGTGAGTTGGGATCGAGGAATATAAGGGTTAACGCCGTAGCGCCTGGCTATATTGAAACGGAGATGACGGAGAAGTTAAATGTCCTACAAAGGAAGGCTTTGATGTCCAATTTGGTTATAAAAAGGCTTGGTAAACCTGAGGATGTGGCAAACGTTGTTGAGTTTTTGTTAAGCGAAGAGGCGTCGTATATCACAGGAGAAGTCATTAATGTCAGTGGCGGTTTATATATTTGAAAAATAAAAGAAGGGGGTTTTGAAAGATGAATGTAGCTGAAGAGGTAAAAAAGATCATTGTTGAGCAGTTGGGTGTTGACGAAGAAGAAGTCAAGCCAGAGGCAAAGTTCATTGAGGATCTGGGTGCTGATTCATTGGATACGGTGGAGCTTGTTATGGCTATGGAAGAGAAATTCGGAATAGATATACCTGATTCAGATGCACAGAAGATTGTTACGGTTCAGGATGCAATTGATTATGTTGAATCACATTTAAATAAGTAAGAGAGAACTATGCGCAGGGTCGTAGTTACAGGTGTTGGGGCGGTTACGCCCGTTGGTTTAACAGCCAAAGAGAGCTTTGATAATGCATGCAAGGGTGTAAGCGGTATCGATAGGATAACGCGATTTGACCCATCTAATTTTACCGTTCAGATTGCTGGTGAGGTCAAAGGTTTCGATCCTTTGAAGTACATTAATAAAAAAGATCTTAAAAAGATAGACCTATTCTCTTTGTACGCACTTGCAGCATCAGAAGAAGCCCTTAAGGATTCGGGTCTGGATTTAGAAAAGGAAGATCCATTTAGGGTTGGAGTGAGTATAGGAAGCGGTATAGGTGGCTTGGCAACGATTGAGAAGTACAATGAGGCGTTGTTGAAAAGGGGTCAGAAGGGTGTTTCACCATTTTTTATACCCGTTGCAGTGATTAACATGGCGGCTGGCAATGTCGCCATGAGGTTTGGTGTTAAAGGACCCAATTTCAGTGATGTTACGGCGTGTGCGACGGGAACTCATTCCATAGGTTTGGCTGCACGCTGTATTGCTTACGGCGATGCCGATGTTATGATCTGTGGCGGCACAGAATCGACTATAACGCCACTCGCTGTGAGTGGTTTTGCCAACATGAAGGCGCTTTCCACGCGTAACGATGAACCTCAAAAGGCGTCGAGGCCTTTTGATAAGGATAGAGATGGGTTTATCATCGGTGAAGGAGCCGGTGTCTTGATTTTAGAGGAATACGAGCATGCAAGAAAGAGGGGAGCGCCCATTTTGGCTGAATTTGCCGGTTTTGGCATGAGCGATGATGCTTATCACTTTACCGCACCGGATCCGGAAGGTGAGGGTGCTGCGCGTGCCATGGAAATGGCTTTGAAGGATGCAAAGATCAACCCCGGTGAGGTTGACTACCTGAATGCACATGGTACTTCAACCCAGTACAATGATGTTATAGAGACAAAGGCCATAAAGAAGGTGTTTGGGGACTACGCCTACAAGCTTACCATAAGCTCAACGAAGTCTGTCACAGGCCATCTGCTTGGTGCCGCAGGTGGCGTTGAGGCTGTGTTTAGTGTATTGGCAATAAAAGAGGGTATAGTTCCACCAACTATGAACCTTGACAATCCAGATGAGGATTGTGACTTGTTCTATACGCCCAATGAGGCGATAGAAAAGGAAATAAACGTTGCCGTGTCCAACTCCTTTGGCTTTGGCGGAACAAACGCCGTTTTGATCTTCAAGAAAATTTAGGGGCTTAAAGCCCCTTTCTTCTTTATGAAAAACATAATCTTTGATTTAGATGGCACGTTAATTGACTCAAAGCTCGATCTGGCAAATGCTTTAAATCGATCTCTGGAGCATTTTGGTCTCGAACCACTGTCCCACGATAAAATCTATTCATTCGTTGGAAACGGCGTTAGGAGGCTCATAGAAGATGCTTTGAGATTTAGGGGTAAGTTAGAGCTATTTGACGGAGTGTTTAACTTTTTCTTAAACTACTACTACAATCACCTCTTGGATAATACAAGGCTTTATAGTGGCATGGAAGAGGTGCTTGTTGCTTTAAAAGAACGTGGTAAACGTTTATTTGTTGTTAGCAACAAGAGTGAGATCTTCTCAAGGAAGATACTCAAAGGTTTGAATGTGGAGCATTACTTCGATGAAATAGTTGGCGGTGATACGTTTCCCAACAAAAAACCCCATCCCCAGCAGATTTTGGAAATTCTAAAAAAATACGATGCAAAAAATAGTGAATCTGTTGTTATAGGAGATTCGGAAAACGATATAGGGGCTGCTAAAGCTGCTCGAGTATCTATTTGTTGGGTTTCTTACGGCTTCAGGGATAGATCAATTTTGGATAAATACTCTGTGGATTTCGTTGCAGATGA
>JALUBE010000051.1 GCA_027045065.1 Desulfurellales bacterium
CTTTAATTAGAGAGGCTGAGAAAATTATAAAAGAGATAGAAGAAATGGGTGGTATGACAAAGGCTATTGAAACTGGTATGCCTAAGTTGAGAATAGAGGAGTCAGCCGCAAAGAGACAGGCGTTGATTGATAAGGGAGAGTTTGTTATAGTTGGTGTTAACAAATATGAAATTCCAGAGGAAGAAGATGAAAAAGTAGATGTTTTGGATATAGATAACACAGCCGTTAGGGAAAAGCAGATCGAGAAATTGAAGAAAATAAAGGCAGAAAGAGACAATGAGAAAGTTCGAAAGGTTTTGGATAAAATAACAAAAACTGCAGAGAAGGGTGGTAATCTGTTAGAAGCTGCGGTGGAGGCAGCTAGATTGAGAGCTACGTTGGGAGAGATATCCTATGCTATGGAGAAGGTTTTTGGCAGATATAAACCACAAATAAGACTTGTTAGTGGAGCGTATGGTAACTTGATAAAGGATAAAGAGGAGTTTAAAGAGATTCAGAAGGAAATAGAAGAGTTTGAAAGTCAGGAGGGCAGAAGGCCAAGGGTTTTGATTGTTAAAATGGGACAGGACGGACACGATAGGGGTGCTAAGATTGTTGCCTCTGCCTATGCGGATATAGGTTTTGATGTTGATGTTGGTCCTATGTTTCAAACTCCGGATGAGGCAGCCAAAATGGCTATTGAGAACGATGTTCATGCAATAGGTGTGTCAACGCTTGCTGCAGGACATAAAACGCTCGTTCCTCAATTGATAGATGAGCTGAGAAAATTGGATGTGGATGATGAAATAGTTGTCACAGTAGGCGGTGTTATACCTAAAAAAGATTATGATTTCCTGTACAAGAATGGAGTTGCCGCTATATTCGGCCCTGGAACCTCAATATTGTACTGTGCAAAAGAGCTGTTAAAGGCAATAAGGGAGAAAAAAACACCAAGAAGGTTGCTGGATAAAAAATGAAAATTGACGTTGCTAAGTTGTCAAGTGAACTTTTAGCTGGCAAAAGAAAAGCCCTTGCCAAAGCAATAACGTTGATTGAAAGTAAAAAAGCCGAACACAGAAAGGTTGCAAAGGAATTATTAGAGAAGATTTTGCCGTATTCAGGTAAATCCGTGAGAATAGGAATAAGCGGTGTTCCTGGTGTTGGTAAGAGTACATTCATTGAGGCTTTGGGGTTGTATTTGATAGATAAGGGTTACAGAGTAGCAGTTCTTGCCATTGATCCTACATCTCAAATTAGCGGCGGCTCTATATTGGGAGATAAAACAAGAATGGAAGTTTTGAGCAGAAGGGATGAAGCCTTTGTAAGACCTTCTCCTTCAGGCGGTTCACTCGGTGGAGTTGCAAGAAAAACAAGGGAAAGCATGTTCTTGTGCGAGGCCAATGGATACAATATAATAATAGTTGAAACTGTGGGTATTGGGCAATCAGAGATTAAAGTGGCGTCTATGGTAGATTTCTTTTTGCTTATGCAACTGCCTAACGCTGGGGATGAACTGCAAGGTATAAAGCGTGGCGTTATGGAAGTGGCGAATGCCATAGTAATCAATAAGGCTGATTCTGATAATATGGAAAAGGCACAATTGGCTAAAAAACAATTGGAAAGTGCTTTAAGTTTTTTTCTGATGTCTGAAGGAGGCTGGAAAGTTCCAGTTTTACTTGTGTCGGCCTTAGAAAAAAGAGGTATTGATAATGTTTGGGAAGTTATTGAAAAATACGTTCGCATTAAAAAGAGTTTAGGTAAATTTTTTGATAGGAGAAAAAAGCAGGCAATAGATTGGATGTGGACTACTGTTTATGAGGGTATAAGGGAGATGCTTTTGGAGAACAAAAAT
>JALUBE010000052.1 GCA_027045065.1 Desulfurellales bacterium
GTATTGGATGGTGGAACAACTGGTTTTCAGCTTATTGAGCATTTTATGATCTATGAGAACCTGATATTTGTGGACGCGTTGAGGGTAAATGACAAACCAGGTTCTGTGTATAGATTTCCACTGAGTGAGGTTCCACCTAACATAACATTTGTTTCGTCTGTTCATGAGATAGGCTTGGGGGATATATTGGGTCATGTTAAATTAATGGGCATGGATAAAAATGCAATTGTAGTTGGCATTGTGCCTCTTGCAGTTACACCAAATGATTTGACTGTCGAATTGACTGATAAAATAAAAAATTTGCTTCCAAAAGTAGCTGAGATTGTGCTTAATGAAGTGGATAGAATGGGCGGCGTGTATGCACGAAGGGGCAATAGCTGAAAGTATAGTTGATATATTAAAACAGGTCAAGGAACGGAACGGTCTAAAAAGAATTGTCAAGGTGCGTTTAAAGATTGGCAAGATGTCGGGAATTATGATAGATGCTTTGATGTTTGCACTTGAAGCTCTAAGAACTGAAGAGGATGTGATTTTTGGGACAAGCTTTGAAGTAATTGAGACAAATATTAGGGCGAAATGTAATTTATGCGATAGGATTTACGAATACAAGGATGTTTCTGAAGTTGTTATGATTTGTGATCAGTGTGGTATGCCTCTGGATATCATTGAAGGAAAAGAAATGGAAATAATTGATGTTGAGGGGGAGTTATGAAAAGAGTTGTGGTTGAAGAAAAGATTTTAGAAAGAAATAATGAAAGCGCTGAAAAGATCAGACAGATTTTGAAAGATAAAGATGTTTTCGCTTTGAATTTTATGGCTTCTCCTGGTGCCGGAAAAACAACGGTTATTGAGAGAACTATTGAGGCTTTGAAAGACAGTTATAGAATATCTTATATTGATGGTGACTTGGATACAGATAGGGATGCCTCGAGGATAAAGAATTTGGGAGTAGATGTTGTTCAAATTAACACTAGCGGAGCATGTCATCTTGATGCTTATATGGTTTTAAAAGCATTGGAAAAGGTATCTTTGGATTGTGACCTTTTAATTATTGAAAATGTTGGAAATTTGGTATGCCCTGCCACATTTGATATTGGAACCCATAAAAATATTGTTATTTTGAGTGTGCCCGAGGGAGACGACAAGATAAAGAAATACCCTGTGATGTTCAATATTGCTGATGTGGTTTTACTTAATAAGGTTGACCTGCTTAAATTTTTAAACTTCGATGTAGACAAAGTCAAAAGAGAGCTTAGAGATGTTAATCCAAAAGCAAAGCTGATCCAAATTAGTGCGACAGAGGGTTATGGTATGAAAATGTGGTATAGTTTCTTAGAAAGACTGAGACCGTCCCCAATTTTGGAGACCGTCGGCCCTTTCCCACAAACTGTGTAAATCCTCCTAACTAACAGTTAGTACCAGATAAGTCTGATGACTTATTCGGTATTGAATATTAAAATAAAGGCAGAAGCTCTTTGCTTCTGCCAAATACAAGGAGGATTTATCTATGCTTGTGAACAAGGAAGAGATAAGAAAGTTGATGAAGCAGGGGAAGCTGTCAAGTCAGGAGGATTTAAATGCCATCTTCAGAAGCATGATAAAGGATGCCATAGAAACGATATATGAGGGTGAGCTAACAGAAACATTGGGATATGGTAGATATGAGAGAAAAAGCAAGAAAGATGAAGAAAAAGAAAAGAAAGAAAATAATTCAAGAAATGGATACGGCACAAAGAGGGCAAAATCCACCTTTGGTGAGATAGACCTATCCGTTCCAAGGGACAGAAACGCACTCTATGAGCCAAGGATTGTTCCAA
>JALUBE010000053.1 GCA_027045065.1 Desulfurellales bacterium
TGCCCCATCACCTTTGTAGATAACAAAACGCGAGCCTGATAGCTTTGCTGCACGTTCAAAGTCTAAAATATCTAACTTCTGTGCTATCTCGTAGTGCTCTAACGGCTTAAAGTTAAACTCTTTTGGCTCTCCCCACCGTCTTATCTCAACGTTTGCTCTTTCATCTTCTCCGAGTGGAACATCATCGTCTAACAGGTTTGGCACCAAAAGCCATTTTTCCATGAACGTGTCATAGGTCTTTTTATAGTTTTCTTGCAACGTGTCGATCTGTGAGTTTATCTCGTTTACGCGCTCGATTAAGTCATCCGCGCTTTCCTTTCTTGCTTTCCTTTTGCCTATTTCTTTTGACAGTTTGTTCCTCTCAGCAAGCAGTTCATCCAAGCTCATCTTGAGCTTTCTCACGTTTTTATCCAATTCGATTAATTCATCAACGTCAATATTGGAAAACCTCTTTCTTAGATTCTCTTTCAGGATTTCTGGGGATTTTCTCAAGATGTTTATGTCTAACATTTCACCACCTCTTTTAGGTATTTTTCGAATTCGTCTTTTAGATTTTCATCGTGCAGGGCAAACTCAACGGTAGCTTTCAAGAAACCCAGTTTGTTGCCGCAATCAAAACGTTTGCCCTCTATGATTTTTCCGTATATCACTTCCCTTTTACTCAAAGAAGATATTGCGTCTGTAAGCTGTATCTCACCTTTTGCTCCAGGTTTTGTCTTTTCTAACTCCTCAAATATGGACGGCGTAAAGATGTACCTTCCAATTATTGCCAGATTGCTCGGCGCTTCCTCTTTTTTTGGTTTTTCGACAAACTTATCGAGTTTAAACACGCCACTTTCTATCTCAACACCTGAAACGATGCCGTAACTCGACACATCATCGGGATTTACCTCTTCCAAACCAACTACAGAGCAGTTGTACCTGTCGAACACTTCTGTTAACTGCTTTGTTCCGCTTTTTCCGTTTTGTATTACATCATCAGCCAAAATGACGGCAAAAGGCTCATCACCCACAACATCCTTTGCCCTCAAAACGGCGTGCCCTAAGCCCTTAGGTTCTTTTTGTCTGATATAGACAAAATCCGCCATGTCGCTAATTTTTCTCATTTGTTCAACTAACTCATCCTTTCCCTGAAATTTCAAGTGAAACTCTAACTCAAATGATATGTCAAAATAGTCCTCGATTGCCCTTTTGCCCCTTCCTGTGATGAATATGATTTGCTCGATGCCTGCATCTATGGCATCTTCTACGGCGTAGTGTATCAAAGGCTTATCCACAAGGGGTAGCATCTCTTTGGACGAAGACTTTGTGGCGGGTAAGAATCTTGTTCCAAAGCCAGCAACGGGTAGTACGGCTTTTCTAACCTTCATATTCATGCCTCCAGAGTTTCATTCAGTATTTCTAATAGGTGTACCGTTTTTATGTTGTCCTTGTTTTCCAAATGCAGTATATCTGTAAGCTGCATAAGACAGGCGCTGCAGGTTGTAACCAAGTATTCAGCCTTTGAATCGACAATGTTTTTCACCTTTCTTGACGCTATTTTTAAGGAGACATCCCTATAGTCGATACTGAACGTTCCACCGTTTCCACAGCACCTATCGGCTTCCTTCATTTCTGTGTAGTTTGTTGTTGTTTTTAAGAAGAACCTCGGTTCATTTTTGACCTTTAAAGCCCTTTTTAGGTGACATGGATCGTGATACGTTGTTTTTATGTTTAGCTTTTTTAAACGCCCTTTTAAGCTTGTGAAGTTGTAAAGGTAGCTTATGGGGTCTATGATTTTTTCAGCAACCTTTCGAGCCTTTTCTTCCCATTTTC
>JALUBE010000054.1 GCA_027045065.1 Desulfurellales bacterium
TGCCTGTAGAAACACATTCAACAATCTCGGCGAATCGATAAACGTATTCCTGTGTAAACTACCCAGTTTGGCAAATTCAGCATTTCTTAATGCCGGTATCAATCTAAAAACCCTCTTTTGCTCTTTGTACGTTAGCTTTGTCTGAAATCCCACAAGTCCAAGCAATGTCCCTTCTTTGTTTTCCTTTCTCAATTGAACAACGGCAAACGGTGTTTTTCCTTTAAATTTCAATCCGACAGGTTTAAGGGGTCCAAAAAGTAGTGTCTGTTTACCCCTTTCTGCTAACTCCTCAATAGGCAAACACGCCTCGTAGTAGTTCTTCTCAAATTCCTTAAACTCAATCTTTTTTGCACGTATTAGTTCGTCATAGAACTTTTTGTATTCGTCCTCTGTTAGGACGCAGTTAAAGTAATCTTTACTGTCTGAATACCTCGAGCCCCAAAAACCCTTTGAGTAATCAACGCTATCTGCATAGACAATTGGTGCTATGGCATCGAAGAAGTACAAAAGGTCAGCCTTTATGACATTTTTTTTTAAAAAATCTATAAGCTCACTATCGCACAAAGGCCCACACGCAACAATCCAAATACTGTCGTTGTCCAGTTTTGTTATACGTTCCCTGATCAAGTTGATATTAGGATGTTTTTCGACCCATTTTGTAGCAATATCCGAAAACCTCTTCCTGTCAACGGCCAATGCATTGCCCGCTTCAACGCTTGTTAATGATGCAATTTTGAGTAAAACAGAGCCCAAGATCCTCATTTCCTCTTTTAAAACGCCGCTTGCCGTTGTCAATTTCGTGCTTCCAAAGGAATTACTGCACACAATCTCGGCAACCTCTTCTGATTTGTGCACCTCGCTGAATTTTTTTGGCTTCATTTCAAAGAGGTTTACTTTGATGTCCCTATTAGCCAAAGCAAAAGCTGCTTCTATGCCCGCCAAGCCTGCGCCCACTATGTTAACTTTCATAGAAAGACTACTGGTCTTGAGAGGAATTATCGTTAAATATTATTATGCTCTCATCCTTTGAAACGATTAGATACCTATCTGCAGCCTCATGTTTGATGTAGTAAGGGTCGTTTTTTGCCACTTCTATCTGTCTTTTGATTTTCTTTATGTTTTGCTTTACCTGAAGTATTTTTTTATCCAAGAGGGAGCTTTCCTTCTTAAGCTCCCTCAACTGCAGCTGTCTTGAGTAAATTCCCTTAGCCACAAGACCCGTTACTATGATAACGATTGTCAAAATTATAGTGTTTAAAAATCTACCATGTCGGGTATTCGCCATAGGGGAACAACTCGTCTTCTATCTCTATGAGCCTATTGTACTTTGCAATCCTCTCACCCCTGCAAGCAGACCCTGTCTTAATCCAACCTGTGTTGCAAGCAACTGCCAGGTCTGCAATAAATGTATCGGATGTTTCACCAGATCTGTGAGATATGACTAAGTTATACGCTGCATCTTCACCCAACCTTATTGCATCAAGCGTCTCAGTTAGTGTTCCAATCTGGTTTGGCTTTATCAGTATAGCGTTTGCTATACCCTCTTCCAAGCCCTTGCTTATCAGCTCAACATTGGTAACAAATATATCATCGCCAACAAGCATTATTTTATCGCCAAGTTCGTCTGTGAGCTTTTTCCAGCCTTCCCAATCGTTCTCAGCCAAGCCATCCTCTAATACGACTATAGGGTATTTTTCAACAAATTCTTTGTATAGGGCAATCATATCGTCGCTTGTGAGTTTATCTCCACCAACAATATACTTTCCATCCCTGTAAAACTCACTCGATGCAGGATCCAGTGCAATGGCTATGTCATCCATAGGCTTATACCCTGCCTTTTCTATAGCCTCCAAGATCAATTTAATGGGTTCTTCATTGGATTGCAGATTCGGTGCAAAGCCACCCTCATCACCGACGCCTGTAAATAAACCCTTTTCCTTTAGAATACCCTTTAGAGCCCAAAACGTGTCTGAAGCCATCCTTATTGCATCCTTAAAACTCTCAGCCCCAATTGGCGCAATCATAAACTCTTGGAAATCCACGTTGTTATCTGCATGTTTACCACCGTTTAGGATGTTCAAAAGCGGTATGGGAAGTAGGTTTGCATGCAAACCACCCAAGTATCTGTAAAGTGGCATTTTAAGTTCATTTGCTGCGGCTCTTGTGCAGGCTAAAGACACGGCAAGTATGGCGTTAGCACCCAAGTTTGACTTATTCTTTGTCCCGTCAAGCTCTATCATTGTATTGTCTATCTCTGCCTGCTCAAACACGTCAAGGCCAATTACTTCATTTGCTATCTTGTCGTTTATGTTCGATATAGCTTTCTGTACACCCTTTCCCCTGTACCTGTCATCACCATCCCTTAACTCAACAGCCTCATTATCACCCGTAGATGCACCGCTTGGCACCTCAGATATGCCGATTACATCGCTATCCGTTCTAACTGTGCATCTGATTGTTGGATTTCCACGTGAGTCCAAAATCTCCAAAGCATAAACATCGACTATTACACCCATTTTTCACCTCCAAAATTTATGGCACAAATACAGACTCCACAAAATCTCGTGCATTAAACACCCTTAAATCCTCTTCCTTCTCGCCTATCCCGATGTACCTAATCGGAATCTTGAACTCTTCACTGATAGCAACAATAATGCCGCCCTTTGCTGTCCCGTCCATTTTGGTTAGAACGATACCCGTCACGCCCAAAGCCTTGTTAAACTCACGTGCTTGGTTTATGGCGTTTTGACCTATGGTTGCGTCAAGAACAAGTAAAATCTCATGCGGTGCTTCACTGTAAGCCTTTTTAACGGCATTCTTGATTTTTATGACCTCATTCATGAGATTCTTCTGTGTATGTAACCTACCTGCAGTATCTATAAAGACGACGTCCACGTTTCTTGCCAAAGCACTTTTAACACCGTCATATGCAACAGCCGCAGGATCCGCTCCTTCTTCTTGCTTAACAAACAAAGATCCAGTTTTGTCAGCCCAGATTTTGAGCTGGTCTATGGCAGCCGCACGGAACGTATCTGACGCCACAAGCATAACCCTTTTGCCCTTTTCCGTATTCAAGCCAGCCAGTTTTCCAATGGTTGTGGTTTTGCCAGAGCCGTTTATACCCACAACAAGCACAACAAATCCCTTTTTTCTGATCTCTAAGGGTTTCTCCACCTGTTTCAAGATTTCAAGTATGATCTCCCGTATCTTAAACTCCACATCCCTTCTCGTTTTTATACTGCCGTCGGATATACCCTCATTGATTGCTTCCATTATCTTCATCGTAGTCTTTACACCAAAGTCAGACTCAATTAAAAGCTCTTCAACAAATTCCAAGTATTCATCAGTGATGGGCTCATCTTTCACAGATTCTTCATGGATTCTCTTTGTGAAACTATCCTTTGTCTTAAACAGTTTCTCCGATATACTTTTCAAGAACCCCATTATCTCTTCTCCATGAACTTTCTCATCTCTTGTTCTCTTTTGCCAAACATCCAGCTTTCTGAAAATAACATTCTTTCTAACTGCATACCCTCGTCTCTTGGTATGAATTGGGACTCTTTGGCAAGTCTCTTGATATGCTTAATAAGTCTAATATCGTCATCTTTAAGTTTGTCACAAAACTCCATCACCTTGCTCATTAAAACAGATTTGTCGAAGATATCATTAACAAGCCCTATATCCTTTGCCTCTTTAGCATCTACTTTCTTTGCAGAAAGCAACAGCTCCAATGCCTTATTGTAGCCCACAAGCCTCACCAATCTATACGTACCGCCCCACCCCGTTGTTACGCCTATGGCTTTCTCCTTAAACTGTATAAATATATCGCTCCTTGCAAATCTCATGTCAAATGCCAAAATAATCTCAGCCCCACCGCCTATGGCAGAACCGTTTATGGCACAGATCGTTGGATAATCAAGATCCTCAAACCTGCTTAAGATGTTGTGCATATTCAACGCCATACTAAAAGCGTCTTCTTTTGTTGCAAGTGTAAGAAAATAGCTAATGTCACCACCTGCTGAAAACACATTTTCGCCAGCAGACTTTACAACTAACGCCTTTAAAGTCTCTTTTTCTGCAAAATTCAAGAAGTCCACCAACTCATTCATGTACTCCTTATTTATGGAGTTGTGTTTATCAGGTCTGTTCAGCGTCAATATGCCAATATTACCCTCTCTTTCAAACTTTAGATAGCCCATCTCTCAAAACCTGTACGGATATTTATATACACCTTTTTCTGTAATGATTGCATCGATCAATTCCGCATCCGTCAAATCAAATGAGTAATAAACAGCACTTGAGCCCTTTGGTGCAAAGTATTTATCGCCAATCTTTAAAACCTCTTCTGCACTCCTTTCTTCGACGGGTATCTGATTTAAGCTTTCGAGCGACCTATCAATGGTGGACTCTGGTGCGGCGACAACAAACGTTATACCATGCCTTTTGCACATACTTGCAAGGCAATACGTACCAATTTTGTTTGCCGTATCACCGTTTCTTGCAATTCTATCTGCTCCGACTACAACAGCATCAACCAAGCCTTCTCTAATTAGCATGCCGCAAGAGTTATCCGTAACAATCCTATAATCTATGCCCTCGCTTTTAAGCTCAAAAGCCGTCAACCTCATGCCTTGTAAATATGGCCTTGTTTCATCCACATAAACCACATCCAAGAGATCCTTTTTGTGCATCGTTTTGATTATTCCGAGTGCCGTTCCTATGCCTCCCGTTGCAAGTGTTCCTGTGTTGCAGTGGGTTAAAATTCTCCTCTTACTCTTTAGATACTCAGACCCGAACTCTCCAATTCTTTTGTCCTGTTCTTTTTGGTCTTCCCAAATACCTATAGCCGTTGCCCTCAACTTCTTTATCAGCTTGTGCAGGGGTAAAACATGTTTTTTTTCATCTTTCACGTCCTTTAGTTTCTCAAGAGCAAAGAACAGATTTACCGCAGTGGGCCTTGTTTTTGAGAGGCAATCGTAAGAGTAATTAAAGTTTTTCTCAAATTCATCCCAGCTTTCTGAATCTCTCACTCCGAAGTAAAGCCCGATTGCCGCTGTGATGCCAATGAGAGGCGCACCTCTTACGGCCATATCTTTAATGGCTCTGCAAACATCGTTGACATTTTTTACCTCTATATATACCTTCTTCCACGGCAATTCCCTTTGGTCAAGGATCAAAAACGTATCGTCATCTCTCAAGATTAGAGGGTTATATCCATCCATTCTCTTTGTACCACTCAAAGGTTTTTTCTATGGATGAGCACATGTCCCATTGAGGTTCAAAATCCAAATATGTTTTGGTTGTATAGTTATTGCACGTCCACGCCTTCGGCAAGATCTCCCTGACCTTGTCCTCTGTAAATGGCGACCTTTTGGAACTGAATTTGGCTGCGATTTTTATCAAGCCCATTGGCGGTGTTACTTTCAGTATCTTTTTACCTGATGTATTTAACAAACACTCGGCTAAGTCCTTGAAATGCGATGTAAAGGAAGATGCGTAAAAAACTCTCGTGCCTTTCGCTTTAAACTCAATTAGTCTTGTTAGTATCTCGACCAAATCGTCTATAAATAGAAAACTATAGGTTCTATCTATAACAGGAGTAACACCATTTTTTGCCAGTTTAAACAGCGGTAGTGTGCCTTTATCGTAAGGACCAAAGATGATTGGTGGCCTCAAAATCTTTACACCCTCATATCCGTAAACGCTGAGTATCTCAAGCTCTCCCAAACGTTTGGAGTTACCGTAGTGGGAGATAGGCCCCTTGAAACCATCAGGTCCCCTTGCTGCGAGTGAGGATACAAAAACAAAGTTTTTGATACCAGCTTCGCAAGCAACTTTGGCCACATTTTTAGAGCCGTATCTATTAACATTGTAAAGTTTATCCAAATCATGAGCACTAATGACGCCTGCTATGTGAACTACCGTATCGAAACCCTTATCAAAGGCCTTTTTTAAGCTCTCAACATCTAAAACATCGCCATTAGCCACACTAACCTTTTCCCCGAAATACCTTTTAGCTGCCTCAACATTCCTCACAAACACGCATACATCGTGTTTTTTTAACAAGCCCTTTACCGTATTTATGCCAACAAATCCGGTAGCGCCGGTGACCAAAACTTTCATATCCCCTCTTCCATTGTGGACGCCAAAATCATGAATTTCTGCTGTATCTCTTCAACCAAAGCAATGGGGTTGTCGGTGAAAAAACCTATTAGCCTTGAAGAGATTAGGTTATTTATCGTGTCTACATCCTTTATCGTATCTTTTTTGCCCACACCTATGATATTGTTTACGATAAAATCTGAGAGATTAACCAAAGCAGATTTCTTTAAGAAATCCGAGGTCTTTTTGATTGTGAAGTTCAAATGGTGAAAGGAGACCGCATCGACAATACCCTGCTCAAAGTTCCAGTTTTGCAAGAGGTATCCACCAACATCCGCATGGTTGTACCCAAACTCCTTTTCTTCCAAATACCTTATCTCCTCGCCTGTGTCGTAGGCTCTTTTGAATATGTCTTTGTAGTTGACAAGTTCGCTCTTCTTGTAAACGATCTTTCCTATGTCGTGCAAAAGGCCTGAAATATAAGCCTCGCCCTCCTCAGTTATTTTGACCATTGAATTAATTACAGAGCATCCCACAGCAACGGCCAACGAATGCTCCCATAACATCTTGTCTATCTCATCGCTCATTTTAAATGCGTTCTTTGCGCTTATCATAATAACGATCTTTTTGATCTCCTCAAATCCAATGAGCGTGATGGCATCGGATAGCGTCTTTACCTTTCCTGAAAAGTTGTAGTAAGCTGAGTTTGAGATCTTTAGAATATAGGCAGCTAAAACCGGATCCAGTGCAATCACCTTTGCCAATTGATACGAGCTTAGATCATCACTCTCGAATAACTTCAGTATTCTCATTGCAACCTTTGAGAAGCTCAACCGATCCTTGATACTGTTAACCAAATCCTTAATAGACACCTTCATTGCAAGAAAATCAACTCCTCTAATTTTTTTACAACCCCTTCTTTAGAATCCGTAACTTCAATGGTGAAATGCGCCCTTTTGTAGCAATTTAACCTCTCTTTGTAGAGTTGATAAGCCTTTTGTCGATCCTTAAACAGCGGTCTTTTATCGTTATCCTTTACCCTTTTCAATACCTCTTCAAATGGCAGATTGAGAAATATTACCCATCCTTTCTCTTTCAATCTTTCCATGTTATCAAAAAAGCACGGCATTCCACCGCCCGTTGCAATCACGCAGTTGCCACAGAACAATATTTCATTGTCTATTACTTGCCTTTCAAGTTCCCTAAAGCACCTCTCACCTTTTTTATCGAAAATCTCACTTATAGTCAAACGTTCCTTTTTCTCAATTAGCTTGTCCGTATCCAAGAAGCGCATATTATGCCTTTGGCTTAATATCCTTGCAATTGTCGTTTTGCCAGAGCCCATGAAACCCACCAAGATTATGTTCATTTTGTTTTTAGATAGGTTTTGTATTCGTTAACCCTCTTTACAAATTCACCCACAGTGTCAGAGCCAAATTTTTCCAAATACGCACGTGCAAGCTCAAAAGCCAAAACAGACCTAACAACCACACTCAAAGCTGGTACGGCACAAACATCGCTTCTTTCAAAGTGTGATATTTCTTTTTCGTGTGTTTCAATATTCACAGATCTAAGCCCCTTCTTCAGTGTGGGGATCGGCTTCATATATGCTTTAACGACTATGTCCTCACCGTTTGACATGCCACCCTCTATGCCGCCAGCCCTGTTTGTGTACCTTTTGTAGCCATTATCGTAGTAGATCTCATCATGAACCTCTGATCCAAATTTAAAGGCACTATCAAAACTGTCGCCTATCTCCACAGCCTTAACAGCTTGTATACCCATTATACCAAAGGCCAGTCGTGCATCGAGTCTTCTATCCCACTGAGTATAGCTCCCAAGACCCGGTACAACACCTTTGGCTATAGCTTCAACAACACCACCCAAGCTTTCACCCTTCCTTTTGGCATCCTCAATTTCCGCAATCATCAAATCTGAAGCCTTTTCATCGGGGCAAAATACAGGTGAATTCAAGATCTTCTCATCCAAATTATCACAAACATAGATATTTGCCTTAACCTTACCAATGGCTGTAACAAACGAGATAAAACTTACATCAACTTCCCTAAGCAACAATTCACAAAGTGCTCCAACAGTCATTCTGATGGCCGTTTCCCTGGCACTGGACCGTTCAAGTACGTCCCTTATGTCCTCTCGATCGAACTTTAAATAACCAGTTAGGTCAGCATGGCCTGGTCTTGGGCGAGTAACCCTTTTCTTCCCAGAATATTCTGCAAACGGATCCATTATCTCTTTCCAATTATCAAAATCCTTATTTCTTATTGCCATTGCGATGGGAGAACCTATAGTCTCGCCAAATCTAACACCGCTTAAAAACTCTATCATATCCTTCTCTATTTTCTGTCTGCCGCCCCTGCCGTATCCTGATTGTCTCAAGAGGAGTTGCCTGTTTATGAAGTCTACGTCAATCTTTAAACCGGCCGGAAAGCCGTCTATTATGGCAACGAGAATCTTACCATGCGATTCACCTGCGTCGAGAAACCTAAGCATCTATACTAATCCTGCGATTCTTTTTTAAGCATGTCGTTGATCTTTTTAAGTTTCTTATCCACGTAATAATGGAACGTGCCACTCTCGAAACTGTTGCCTTTCCTTTTTCCCGCCTTGAGACCCGTGAATATCTCGATGGCGTCATCTATTGTATCTATGGCATAAAGCTTAAATTTGCCTTCTTTTATGGCGTCCTCCACCTCATCATCCAAAACGAGGTTCTTTAGGTTCTTGGATGGGATGACAACACCTGCACCTTCCAAGTTGCCAGTTAGCTTACAAACCTCATAGAACCCTTCAATTTTTTCATTCACGCCACCTATGGGCTGAACAACCCCATTTTGGTTCATAGAGCCTGTTACGGCCAAGTTCTGCGCAAGTGGAATTTCAGATAAAGACGAGAGAACGGATAGTGTCTCTGCAACAGAAGCGCTATCTCCCTCAATCGGTGAATACGATTGCTCAAAAGATAGCGATGCAGAAAAGCTCAAGGTTTTATTAAAACCGTACATGCCGTTTATGTAGCCTGCAATGATGAACGAAGCTTTGTCAAATATCCTACCTGAGAGCTTGCTTTCCCTTTCTATACTCACAATCCCATCTTTTCCAAAGTACGTTTTAGCAACGATCTTATTCGGCCTGCCAAAGGAAAAGTCGCCTATATCCAAAACGGACAATCCATTTATCTCACCGATCTTGCCGCCATTTAAATCCACTATGATGCTGCCGTCTTGTATCATCTCATAGATTTTTTCCTTCCATAAATCGCGCAAAAACTTCCTTTCGTTGATAGCAAGCCTGATATCATCGTAAGTGAGTTTGTCGGAGTTCGAAAAGAACTGGGCTTCCTTTATGATGTCCAATATGTTGCTTGTGTAAGCCCACAGTTTTTCCCTGTCTTCAGCCAGCCTGCACGAGTACTTGACCAATCCCTTAAAACCAGATTCATCGGGTTTCTTTAGTTTTTTTTCCTCGCAGTACTTTATTATGGTTGATGCATACTTCTTTATCACAGGCCCATTCCTCGGTATGGCATAATCGAAGTTTGTTTTGATCTTAAAGAGCTTGCTAAATTCATCGTCATATTCAAAGAGTATGTCGTAAATGTATTCAGGTCCTATAAGCAAAACCTTCAAATTTAAATCTATTGGCTCCGGCTTCAGTGTCTCTGCAGCTATAATGCCGTATTTCTCAGACATTTCCTCAATTACAGCCTTTGACGAAAGGAGTGTTCTCTTTAGTGTCTCCCAAACACCGGGGTTAACAAGCATGCTAAACGCGTCTAATATCAAGTATCCGCCATTTGCCTTGTGTATAGACCCCGCTATTATGTGTGTGAAATCTGTAACAAAAGCACCAAAATATGCCTGTTTTTCCAATTTCCCAAAAACGTTGTAATATGTTGGATTTTCCTCGTATATGACGGGAGCCGATGTTTGATTGCTGTTGTCAACGAACAGGTTTACCCTGTACTCTGTATACTTCATGGGCATTTGGAAGAAGGGAAAAGCCTGGTTCTTCTGAGGCAAAAAAATTGAGATATTCTTAAGCGTATAATCCTCGACGTCGTCCAAATACTCTTCTATGTCTTTATTGCCTTCAAACTCTTTCTTTATCTGATCGATCTTACCCGAAACGATGAATAATGCCATCTCGTCATTGATTTTCTTCAGTCTATCCTGCTTTTGTTTCTCAAGTTCTTTACTGTTTGAGAGGAATTCATCAATATACTTTTCAAGTTCCTTTCTTTTTTCATCAATTGAGCGTTTAATATCGTCGGATAAACTTGAATATTCTCGCTCACCTATCACTCTCCCAGCTATAACGGGGTTTACTATAATACCCATTTGTGAAAACTTTACAACAAAGTCCAGTTCATTTGCCTTCTTCTGTAACTTTCCATACAGTTCCTTCTGTTTTTCATCGAATTCCTTGACAACCTCTTGAATTTTCTCCTCATACTCCTTGCTGTCAAAGACCTTCGGCACGCTTTTGACTAAATAGTCAACAAATTCATCCATCCTTTCCTTGAACTTCTTACCATCAGATGGCTTAAGCTTTATTACCTTCGGTTCTTTAGGGTTTTTGAAGTTGTTAACGTAGCAGTAATCGAAGATCTCGGTTTCTCTGTCTTTAGAGAGGTTTTTAAGCATATTCACAATGATGTATTTCTCATCCCTACTCAGATTGCCACATATGTATAGGTTGTGATCTTTACTATCGATATTAACAAGTTTGTCCAGTGCAAGCTCTATCCTTCTTTGATATACCAATGATCCGTCGGTCTCCAAATTATCTATATTTAATTCAAAGTTTAACTTTATATCTTCGTAGGAAAGCCTCTTTATAGCCATACATCACTCCTCAATGTATTTGCAGACAATTTGGTAGAATTCCTCAAAATCCTTCTTCGTTGGATTTAGACGGTTTCCGTCGGGCAAAACAACACGCGCACCCGTGTTACTTCTTAAGAATTCAAAAACGTTCCTCAAAAGGTCTTCTTCCTTATCATCTATCTCAAAACTCACAATAGACCTATCATTGTGGAATTCTACAAACCACTCCTTAAATGACAATCCCTTTTGGGACAATAGCTCCTTTAGGTGCCATCTGTATTTTCTGTCGATTATGATATCGATTTCGCACTTCACCTATAGCCTCCAGTTAACCAAAATGCTCAGCCTTAACAAGAAGATACTCCCAGCGCTTCTTTATAGCTTCTTTCAAGGCTTCCCTTTGTTCCTTTGGTGTATTTCTAAACCTACCCTGGATATCCAAGTACTCGTCAAGATCTTTGAATTTGGGTTTTTTATTTATCCTATACTTCCCATCCTCTATTTCGTAAAGCAAAAATACACCCGTTTCGACAGCAAGCTTTGAGATTTCAACAGTTTTATTCTCTGGGAACTTGTGTCCTGGTGGACAGGGACTCAATATATGTATTAGCTTAAAACCCTTTTTACTTTTGGCTTTTTGGAATTTTTTTATCAAATCTGTGGGGTAGGCTACCGTTGCAGAGGCAATATATGGAACATCGTGAGCTGCAACAATTTCCATTAAATCCTTTTTAGGTCTATCCTTTACAATCGGTGAGGGGGTCGTTGTGGTTTCTGCACCAATGGGTGTTGCAGAGCTCCTCTGTATCCCCGTATTCATATACGCCTCATTATCATAGCATACGTAAATTATGTCATCGTTGCGCTCAGCAGCACCACTCAAAGCCTGTAATCCAATATCAAACGTTCCACCATCACCTGCCCAACCCATAACCGTTATGTCGTCTTTTCCTTGCATCTCCAGTGTTGCCCTAATTCCCGCAGCTACTGCAGCTGTTGTAGCAAATGCCGTATGGAAAACAGGAACACCGGCAAAGTTATTGCCCCACGTTCCGTTTATTATAGTCCAACAGCATGCAGGTATAACAACTATCGTTTTCTTGCCTAAAGCTTTTAAAGCAAGCCTCATCGCCAATGCCGCGCCACATCCAGGACAGGCAAGATGGTTGGATTTCATTATCTCTTCTTTTGGTATTATCATCTTCCACCCCACAGTATCATATCTTCTTGTATTTTACCTTCCAGAATGTCTTTTGCCACTTTAACCATATCGTTTTCTGTTACGTCAGCTCCACCTAAACCACACACTATTCCGACGACATTGTTTATACCTAACGCACCGACAATTTCATCCTTTGTTATGCCACCTTTTCCCATTGATATGTTTCTATCAAAAACAGCGATTTTTTCGGCACCTTCAAATGCTTTAATAAGTTCATCTTTCGGAAACGGCCTGAACATAACAATTTTAACGAGTTTTGATTTTATACCATCTCTATTTAGTAAATCTACGGCCAAATGTGCCGTTTCTGCATTAGATCCCATTGCCACGATAACAATATCTGCATTCTCTTCACCGTATACGTATACGGGATCGTATCTTCTTGAACTTATCTTTTCAAACTGGTCAGAAAGGGTTTTAAACTCAGCCAAAGCAGAAGAGATCCTTTTGTGCTGTTCTATCTTTACCGGCATGTAATCTTGAGGAAATGCCAAAGCTCCTATGGCCTTTGGTCTATCAACCTCTAACAAGGGTGTGGTTTCCTTTACGCTTATAAACTCTTCAATCTCATCCCCAAAAATCACTACAGGCTCTTTTGTATGCGTGACTAAAAATCCATCCATGCAGACCATGACAGGGTTTTTTACTCTTTCTGCAAGTCTAAAGGATAAAAATAGGATATCATAGGCCTCTTGGGAATTAGATGCATAAAATTGTATCCATCCAGTGTCCCTTTGGGATAGTGAATCCGTTTGTTCTGCCCAAATACTCCATGGAGGTGCAACGGCCCTGTTTGCGTTTGCCATAACTATAGGTAGTGAAGCGCCAGCAGCCCAATGTAAAACCTCGTGCATATAAAGAAGGCCTTGAGAGCTTGTGGCTGTAAACACCCTACCTCCTGCAGCAGAAGCCCCCATTGCTGCGGCCATCGCAGAGTGCTCACTCTCAACCTTTATAAAACGCGCCTTCATATCTCCGCTGGCTATAAATGAGGCAATCTTTTCAATGATTGATGTTTGAGGTGTAATAGGATATGCACTTACTACATCAACATGGCTTTGCTTTACGGCGTAAGCAACTGCATCGTTTCCACCTAAAACTAACCTTTTCATACTTCCCTCACGCTTTCATAAGCTTTTTCTGCAGCCTCTATATTTAAATAGGCCTTTTTCCCCATTTTTTCCTCATAAATCTTTTTAAGTGTATCAAGAGAAAAATCTCCGCTAATTTTACAGTAAGCTCCGAGCAGAGCTGTATTTACAAGAGGAATAGCCGGTGTTCCAAGTTTACATTCAAGTGCTATTCTGTTAGCATCCACAACAAAGAACTTAATCTTATCACTCTTTTTTAGGTTAGAGCTGTCCGATGAATTCAAAAGCGCAACTCCACCCTCTTTCAGCAGTAAGTTTGGTAAAAGTGTTACATTTAGTACAATGATTTCGTCAGGAGCTTTAATTGAATACCTGTATAAGATCCTTTTGTTGTCAATCCTAACATACGCATTTGACGGTGAACCTCTCCTTTCTGCACCGTATGACGGCATAAACTGGACTTCGTAGCCCTCTTTAAAGTAGATATTAGCCAAAAGCTCACCAGCCATCACAACGCCTTGACCACCCCTTCCGTGTAAACCTATCTCCTTCATAGATCACTCCCCTTGTCAAAGTTGCGTAATTATAAGCAAAAACCCCTTGATTGTAAAGAACAGAGTACAGCAACTACCTTAATGTAACTGCTCTAATATGTGCCGACTTAAAATCACTTATATCTACAACTTCAAGACCATCGAACAGCTCGAGCTCTTTCCCAAGTTTGGAATACGCAACCTTGTCTGTTATCCTTAAAGTCGTCTCAAAGAACTTGCTTCCAGCCAAAAAGCAGATGCAATAAACCAAGCCATCGTTCTTCCTTAGGGAAACAGCCTTATCTATCATGTCTTTTGTTGTGTAGTACGTGCTTACAAAAAAAACAATTTTATCAAACTTCACATCGTCTATTTCTGGAAATTCACTCTCTACATCCCAAGAGTAGTAATCGTCTTTGTTCATCATTTGGGTTGCAAGGCTTTTGAAGTAATCGACCTCCCTATAAGCAACAAACAGCTTTTCACCCATCTTAGGATCGACATACTCAACGGATTTGATTATGTATGGTTCATACTGAAACCGTCTTGCAAATTTGGACTTCTGTAGCTTTATTATGAGATCTGAAATTGCACCCATTTATTTAGATCTTGTCGAGTTATCTACCTTTTTACCCTTAACTGGCTTTGTTATTTGTATTGTGTAGCCCTTTTTGGCAAATGTATAACCAGCATAAGCACCGCCTGCCGCAGCGCCACCCACGAGCAGTGGTGTGCACGATATTAAAGAAAAACCCAACAGAACAACTGTTAATACCACTATTATTGCACTTTTCACCTAACCCTCCATAGCCTCGTGGTAGATTTCCCTAACATCTTTCTCAGTAAATTTGCACGGTGAGTTTTTCAATCCATGCTCCATCGTAAACAGTGTATTGTCAACCAAGTCGTTGATTTCCTTTTTGTCAAAGCCAAAGTCCTTAAGCGTGTATTTGAGATTCAACTGCTCCTTTAATTTGATCACAGCATCAATGGATTTCTTAGCTGCATTTTCTAAGCTATCGTTGGATATATTTTCACCTAAGAAATAGGCAATGTCGGCAAATTTGACCATGTTGCACTTAAAGGCTCTCTTCATAAAAGGCACCATGACCATTGAAAGACCCAAACCGTGGGGCAAATCGGGTCTGTATGCGCTTAAAGAATGCTCAAGGGCATGTGGCAGGCTCGCCCTACCAACGTTTAGAGCCATTCCACCGAACATGGCGGCCAAACTCATATTGTCCATTGCCCTTTGATTTTTAGTTCTGTGGGCGTCGACAAGGTATGTGTGTATCAGCGATATGGCTTCCCTGCAGTATGCGTCTGTTATGGGGCAGGCCGAACGCGAGGTATAGGCCTCTATAGCATGAGATAGCGCATCAAAACCGGTGTTTGCAATAATCTCTTTGGGCATTGAATACGTTAATTCTGGATCAATTAAGGAAACCTTCGGAAAGAAGCCCTCACTGGACATCGCCATTTTGAGCTTCTTTTTGTTGTCGTTAAACACAACGTACTTTGTAACTTCACTTCCAGAACCGGATGTTGTAGGGGAACAAATTATGGGATAAGCATCTAAAACGGGCAGTGCTGGATCATTGAATATATCCATTACATCTCTTTTGTGTTTTGCACAGATAGATGCAGTTTTTGCCAAATCCATAGAACTGCCACCACCTATAGCCAAAACCACGTTTAGTTTATGTTTTATGATTGTGTCTCGGGCTTCATGGATTGCTTCAGTGTCAGGGTTCTGCGGCGTATCGCTGAATATTATAACTTCTTCAATCTTTTCTGTTCTTTTTAGAGATTCCAAAATCACATCTAACTTTCCTGTTTCCTTTAGATGTTTCTTCCCTGTAACAAGAAGCACCCTATTGCCGTTGCGAGATACGTACTTTCCAACGTCCTTTATACCCTTTTTCTCAAACACGACCCTTAACGGTGCGTAAAACGTAAAATCCATCATCTTTTAACCCCCTTTAAGAGGTTTTTTGAATTCTATCAAATAACTGAGCGATGTGCACTATTTTTTGAAAACGGGGTCTCATTTTTGTATCATTCAAAGATGTCAAAAAGGTATCTAATTGTTCAAACGGCCTTTTTGGGTGATGCCATATTAACCGAACCTATGATAGAGACAATTAAAGCCAATGAGAAGGATGCTTTTATTGGCATTGTTGTTATACCCTCAAATGTCGAGGTATTCAGTTTAAATCCAAAGATCGACGTGATAATACCGTATGATAAACACGGCGCTGATAATGGCTTCATGGGCTTTAAGAAGATTATCTCTGTGATAAGGGAGTACAGGTTTAGCTATGTTATCTCACCACATATGAGTTTCAGATCAACGCTTCTTGCCTACTTTAGCGGTGCAAAAAGACGCATAGGATTTAAAGAGGCTGATATTAGCTTCTTATATACAGACAGGGTTAAAAAGCCTCAAAACGTCCATGAGGTAGACAAAAATTTAAGACTTTTAGAACCACTTGAATTTTCCAAAGTCATAAAGGAAATAAGGCTTTACTGGTCTGAGAACAACAAAAAGTTCATAGAGAGTGTATTTGAAGCGCACTCCATTAAATCCGATGACAAGGTTGTTGTAATAAGTCCATCGTCTGTTTGGCCCACAAAGAGATGGCCAAAGGAGTACTTTAGAGAACTTGCAAAGATGCTGGCAAATCAAGGTTTAAAGATTATACTCATCGGCACCAAAAACGACAAAGAGATATCGGAGTTTGTCAAAAACAACGATGAGAGGATAATAGATTTGACGGGTAAGACCTCTGTAAAAGACCTTTTCTATCTCATTGCTTGGTCAAAATTGTTAATTAGCAACGACTCTGCACCCGTACACATAGCAAGTGCATTCAACACACCGACCATCGACATTTACGGACCAACGGTGCCAGAGTTTGGCTTTTACCCCTTAAGCGAAAAAAATAGAATCGTTCAAATAGACGATCTACCGTGTAGACCCTGCGGAAAGCACGGAAGTGTGATTTGCAAACACAAGCACTTTAAGTGCATGAGGGACATAAAGCCTGAGGTTGTCTTCAAAGCCGCCCTTGAGTTGCTATGAGATTTGTTGTTATTCGTTTCTCTTCGCTCGGAGATATCGTTCAAACAACGGCTTTTCTCAATGTGCTGAAGGGTCTTTTTCCCAAGAGTTCCGTAACGTATGTTACAAAGGAAGAATTTAAAGAGATCCTCGATGGACAACCGTTTGTTGACAGTGTCGTTGCGCTAAGAAGGGGTCAGAGCGTATTTGAGCTTGCAAAAGAGATTGAAAGGCCGCACTGTGTTTTTGATCTTCACGTAAATATCCGTAGTATACTGCTCAGTACCATCTTGAACCCCGTTTGTTTGAAAAGGGTTAGGAAAAACACAATCTACAGATACGCACTTGTATTAAAGAACGATGCTCTGAAGAAGCTATTTATGAGAAAAAGTGTTGATAATATAGAAGAGCAGCTTAAGTTGTTGGGTGGAAACATTGACACAAAAGACGCAAAGCCCGTTTTGTATGTGAAAAATACAAAAAAAGAGCCCAAAACAATAGGATTTGCCATTGGTGCAAAGTGGAAAACGAAGATGTGGCCAAAGGAATACTTTAGAGAACTTGCAAAGATGCTTACTAAAGATGGCTACAAAGTATGGCTTTTTGGATCGCAGGATGAGACAAGGATTGCCGACTTTGTCGGTAGTGGTTTGGACGGTGTTAGGTCGTTTGTTGGTAAACTCACAATTAAAGGGACAGTAGAAGAAATGTCCAAGTGCGTTGGATTTGTTAGCAACGATTCTGGTCTTATGCATGTGGCCTCAGCCCTTGATTTACCCCTTGTAGCCATATTTGGCCCAACTGTTAAAGGTTTTGGTTTTTATCCACGCGGCAGATCTGTTGTTTTGGAAAGAAAATTAAGCTGCAGGCCATGTTCTTTGCATGGAACGGACAGCTGCAAGAAAGGGACACTTGAATGCATATATTCAATTGAGCCAAAGGAGGTGTACAGGGCTTTAATGGGGCTATTAAATGATTAAGATGGTTATACAGAAGGGAAGAATACCCATAAAGATGTGGACAGACACAATAGAGGAAGGGGCTTTAAATCAGGCAATAAACCTATCCAATTTACCATTTGCATACAAACACGTAGCTATTATGCCCGATGTACATGAGGGTTTCGGCATGCCCATTGGTGCGGTTGTTGCCCTTGAAGACACAGTCATTCCGCACGCCGTTGGTGTTGATATAGGCTGTGGTATGCACGCTGTAAAGCTTAATTTGACGGAGATCAACAGAAACTATTTAAGTGCCATTGTCAAACTCATAAGGGGCATTATACCATTGGGTTTTGAAAAGCATAAAACCAAGCAAAGTAAAGATTATATGCCAAAACCTAAATCAAAAATTAGCAAACAACTTCTTATTTATGAGCTGTACGATGAGGCTTTGTATTCTTTGGGTACGCTTGGTGGTGGCAATCACTTCATAGAAATACAAAAGGGTAGTGATGGATTTATTTGGTTCATGATACACTCAGGTAGCAGAAACTTGGGTAAACAGGTTGCAGATTATTACAACAAAGTGGCTAGATGGCTCAATGAAAGTATGGGTTATCCCGTACCGCAATCCCACGAACTCTTCTTTTTACCTACAAAGTCACCCGAAGGTCAGATGTACTTAGAAGAGATGAACTTCTGCATTGAATATGCGAAAAACAACAGAAGATTGATGGCTGAGCGGATAATTTCGATCTTTGAAACGGTTTTGGGCAAAAAGGATCTGGTGTTAAAGGAATATGACGTCATCCACAATTATGCAAGTTTGGAGAAGCATTTTGACAAGAAGGTATGGGTTCACAGAAAAGGGGCAACAAGGGCCTATGAGGGTGAAATCGGTATAATTCCCGGTTCTCAAGGGACAAAGTCTTATATAGTCAAGGGTTTGGGCAATCCTGAGAGCTTTAAGAGTTGTTCTCATGGTGCTGGTCGGGTCTTAAGTAGGAGAAAGGCAAGGAAAGAGCTGTCACTCAAGGACGAGATCAAAAGATTGGACGAAAAGGGAATTATACACTCAATTCGCTCAAAAAGGGATCTCGATGAAGCACCAAGTGCATACAAGGACATAAACGAAGTGATAAACAACCAGCTTGACCTAATCGAGCCCATTATTGAGTTAAAGCCGTTGGCCGTTATTAAAGCCTAAAAGTTTAGAAGCTCGCCTATGAAACCAATTAAAGGCAGTGGTTTAGCCTTTCCTGAAATGGCGTTGAATATACCAACAACGTTTATAACCAAAAGCACAGCGCTTGTAATTTGGCAAGTGATCGGGTTTATATTTACAGAGAGGCAAATAAAGGCTACGATGATATTGACAATTAGAAGGCCCATGCCTTGCTTTACATGATAGACGGTGTAAGGGTTGTTCCTTTGGATTACAGCAGGTATAATCAAAAGCAAACCAAAGTATGAAAGCCAAGCTAAAGCTCTACCCTTCTTTATGTATTCCTCAGGTATCTCGGTTTTATCATTCATCGTGACCGTTCAACACCAACCCTATCACAAAACTCATAAATCGGACATTTGGAACAATACGGTGATACGGGTTTGCACAGGTTTTGTCCGAAGGGCACCAATAGGTCGTTAAACTCAATCCAGTACTTCTTTGGCAAAATTTTTCTCAATGCAAATTCCGTTTCTTCAGGGTTTTTCGTTTTTACAAGCCCGAGGCGATTGCTGATCCTATGTACATGTATATCAACGCAGATTGCAGGTATGTTGTAGCCCTTGGCAAGGACAAGGTTTGCCGTCTTCCTACCCACGTTTGGGAGTTTTAAAAGATCGTCCAAACTATCGGGTACTTTTCCTTTGTGCTGTTCTATAATGATTGTTGCTATTTTCTTCAAGTTTTTTGCCTTTGTCTTGTAAAAACCTACAGGGTAAATCAAGCGGGCAATCTCTTCCTCGGCTAATCTATTCAATGAGTAGATGTCGGGTGCTTTCTCAAAGAGCCTGAGGGATGCATCGTGTGTTACGTCGTCTTTTGTCCTCAATGACAAAACTGTCGATACAAGCACCTTATACGGATCGTTGTCCTTTGCAACAAGCGTAACAACAGGCTCTTTAAACTGCCTGTATGCATCCCTCAAAAGCTCTACAACACGGTCTATGTCTTCTTTTTTCATAGTTTAGGATTGATCTTTATCTTAACTTCCTTCTTTAGCCTTGCTATCAGCTTTTCCAAAGCCTCATCTTCCTTTTGGGCGAGAAGCTGTTGTTTTATACTCTTCTTTAACTTTTCAAATTCCTTTTCATCGAAGTTTTTATTCAAAACATCAAACACGTATAATTTGCCCTTGTATTGACACAAACCTTTGTATCCCTTGCCTTTTGAAAAGATTGTGTCCATAACGTCTTCTTTGTAAGAGCATGGGAATTTATCAGATGGCGTGAACTTGCCCAACTTTTTAACTGTTTCAGCCTTCAGTCCGAACTCTTTGCACAGTTTCTTGAAATCCCCACCCTTGTCCAGTTTGTCTAAGAAATCCTTTGCCTTCTCCTTTGCAAGCTGCTCAGCCTTGAAATTTATGTAATCGTTTTTGACCTTATCTTTAACTGCTTCAAACTTCGGTATGTACGATGGTTTCTTATCGATCATCTTATAGATCAGGTATCCATCGTTTGAAAGATCTGGTCCTAACAGTGCGTCTTTACTTGAAAGAAGTGCATTTTGGATCATCTCTGATGTGAATGGGTCTTCGGGCTTTTTCAAACTCATATAATCGCTCTCTTTAACCTTCAACCCGTATTTCTTCGCTGCCTTCTCAAACGTCAAATGGTGATCCCTTATGTCCACAAATATCTTGTCCGCAACAATAAACCACTTCTTCTTTGCCTCTGTTGTTTTTAGGTAGTCCTTTATCTGATCCTTTACCTTATCATAGGGTCTTTCAAATGGCTTCTTTATATCCTCAATCATGGCAATATGATAGCCAAACTTTGTTTTGAATGGCTTGGATATCTCGCCCTTTTTCATCTTTACAATGTGATTCCAAAAGCTTTTCAAAACCATGTCCTTCGTAACATACCCTAAATCGCCTCCCACATTCTTGGTGAAGTTGTCATCTGAAAATTTCTTAGCAGCTTCTTTGAACGTAATCTTTTTGTCTATTATCATCTTGTAGATCTTTTCAGCTTTATCTTCCAGTTGCTTGTCCGTCATATTGTCCTTTTTCGCAATCAATATGTGTGCAACCCTTATTCTCAAAGGCACATAGAAGAACCTTGGATGATCCTCATAAAACCTTTTGCTTTCGTTATCCGTAATCTTTATATCCTTTTCAACGTAACTTAAAGGAACAGCTATGTATTTGAATTTAACCAGTGTTGGCACGCGGTAGTCGTTTTTATGCTTTTTGTAATAATCTTTAAGAGCAGGATCATTGACCTTAACAATCTTTTTAAATTTAGCAGGGTCAAACTGGACAAACTCAATATCCACTGTAGTGTAGTTTTTCTCAAAGAAGCTTTTTACCTCTTGGTCTGTAACGCTTATATTTTTAAACAGCCTTGCCTTGAGCTTGTCAATGTATAGGCTTGTTTTTAACGATTCCTCATAGTCCTTAGGATTAATGCCATTTGCTTTTAAAATGGCAAGGTACTTTTCTTTTGAAAATTTGCCGTTTAAGAAAAACACAGGGTTAGACTCTATGGCCTTTAAAACATCCTCTTTCGTCACCTTGATGCCCTCTTTTTTTGCCTCTTGAAGCAACAGAGCCCTCTGAACCAGCATATCTATGGTTTTCTGCTTAATATTGAGTTTTTTTAAGTCCTCATCCGTGAAGTTGCCACCTTTAAGTTGGGTCAAAAGCTGAACATAGAACTTATAGACGTTGTTGTAAGCCTTTTCGTATTCAGGGAAACTGATCTTTATGTCGCCAACTTGAATGGCAGTGTTACTGCCCATAGTAAACGGGCCTCTAACAAACAGATATGCACCGCCGATAATAAACGCAGCAGCCGCGATCCACAAAAAGATGGCGAATTTCCTTATATTCGTTCTCAAGAAGTCAAGCATGATCTACTACCTCCGTTTCTTTAAAAAACTAACGCGAATTATATAACCAAAACCATCTATATTCAAATAATACTGCACAGCCTCTTCATGGGCAGGCCAACGACCGTCGTTACATCACCCCTAACCACTCTCATAAACCGACCAGCCTTTTTTTGTATCGCATAACCCGCCGCTTTTCCTTTATATTCACCGCTTTTTACGTATTCCCAAATTTCGTCATCACTCAAGTGATCCATACAAACTAAAGCCTCATCGACAAAGCTTATGCACCTGTTGTCCTTTAGCACCGTTACGCCCGTGAGACATCTGTGGTATTTACCCGATAGCGTCTTAAGTATAGCAAATGCCTCTTCGTCGTCATTTGGCTTTCCAATGATTTTGCCCTCAAACTCTATAACCGTATCAGCGCCAATAACCGTAATGCCGTTCTTGTAAAACACAGATGCCTTCAAAAAACTCACCCTTAAAAGGTAATCTTCAACACTCTCGCCATCCAATCTTTTCTCGTCTATGTTGGCTTTCTTAAAAATTGCATTCCTCTTGCATTTTTTAAATAGTTTTCTGCGTGCTTCGGATTGCGTTGCAAGAATGATCATCCAAACACCTCTCTATTCAGTGCATCAACCACAGACCTGAAGTGCTCTATCCTATCCAAAATTCCAGCTTCGTCCAAAAGGAACTCTAAAACCTTTACTGACTCTTCATTTATCTTAGATGTCCTGTTGGCAATCCTCAATGCATTCAAAACTTTAAAGAAGTATAAATACGCTTCCTTTATCTCAGTGACGGGTATTAACTTTAACTTACCGATCTTTTCGGTAAGATACAATGTGTTTTTCGAATACTCAATGCATCCATTCTCAAAACAAACAGCTTGAACCAAAAACTCTATATTTGTCAGGCAACCCTTAGAGCTTTTTATATCCAAGCCCTTACCCTTGTTTCCTTCAATCTTTTTAAACATTGACCAGATCTCATCCTTACTTGGTGGATTGTTCAGAACAAAGTCTTTATAAACGTTTTCCAATTTCTCCTTTTCAAAGCCACAGTAAACGATTTTAGACTTTTGTGCTGCTTGCTTTTCCCAAGATGACGCTTCCTTTTCAAAGTACCTTTTCAAATACTCAATATCAACAACAACAGACCCCTTCTCACCGTAAGGCCTCAATCTCAAGTCCACATCGTATAATTTTTTCAACTCCCTCGTAATTTTAACAACCTTACTTTCGTATGTGTAAGGTTCATCCTCGCAAACAAAAACAATGTCAAGATCGCTTCCAACAAATAACTCCCCCGCTGCAAGTTTTCCGTATCCTACAACTGCAATTTTCTTATCCGTATCTATCCTTTCACAAGCACTTTTCACATACTCCAAAGCAAAATTCGTCGTATAATTCAAATCGCTATGATCGTAATTACCCGAAAGCAACTTTAATACAATTTCAAACTCCACCCTCTCCTTTTCTTCTTTGGTAAGGTATTCAAATTCAAGCTTCGATGGGGCAAGTATCGTATCCAACAGTTGCGGGTTTTTAACAAGTTTCTCTCCATAACCCAACGCCAAAACCTTGACGAAGAGCCTGAACAATTCTTTTGAATCGAAAATCGTATCCACGTATGACGGATTGATTTTGTTTAAGCCAACAATAACTTGATCAAAAAAACTAAAATCCTTTACCATATTAAAGGTGCAATCGAAAATACTCTGAATTCTCTCCTTATTGATGCCACTTGCTGTATACTTTCTCACCGTCTCCACAATCAATCTTGAGATATTCGAGCCATTTTTAAAACCTAACTCCGTCAAGTAGCCCTCTATGTCATCCAAAGAGCTGAATATGGGAAGACCAGAGTTTTCCATGAAAATTCTTCTAAAAACTGCATGGACGAATTTCGTATCTTGAACGTATCTTTCTACAAAATCATCAAATCCCATATCCAATGTTTTTGCCAAAAATTCAAGATCCTTTTTTTCACAAGGCAACATTTGTGTCTGTTTTTCCTGCTTGAGTTGAAGCTTATGTTCAATCCTTCTAAAAAACAAATAAATGAACTTTAGCTTCAGGGCTTCATCTAACAGCCCTAATTTTTGCAATAGTTCTAAACCTTCAAACGTTGAAACATGCCTCAATATCTCATTTTTTCCACCCAAGATCAATTGAAAGTAATTAACTATGAACTCTATCTCCCTTATGCCACCAACGCCCTTTTTCACATCTTGAATCTCTTCAGGTAAATAGCATTTTCTCTTTTCAAAATTCTTGTGTATCTTGAACATTAAGCCCCTGATCTCTTTGATGTATTCGATGTCTAAAGACTTGGGAAACACAAATGGTTCTATTAGTTTGATAAATGCCTTTCCCAGTTCCATATCACCAGCAACAGGTCTTGCCTTAACAAGCGAAATCCTCTCCCATGGTTGGCCGAATGTGTAGTAGTAATTCTCGTATTCGTCCAAAGACATAGACAATGGATGAGAGAAACCACCGGGTCTCAAGCGCGTATCAACGCGGTATACAAAGCCACCTTCCTTGTTTTCAGATAGTATGGAAACAAGCTGGGAAGCCAATCTGTTGTAAAACTCACCATCTTGCTCATCCTTGTGAACAAAGATTAGATCAATATCACTTGAAAAATTCAGTTCCCTATTGCCCAACTTTCCCAAACCTATAACACAAAAACCTTTCTTTTTTGGTTCTGATTTTAACTTAAGATAGGCTATCTCTAAGCCAACCTCTATGAGGGCGTCCGCTAAATTTGACAACTCTTCCAAAATCTCTTCAAAGGGACATGCATTAACAATTTCCCTCGTTGCGATGCGCAAGTACTCCCTTTTTCTGTAATGCCTAAGCAGATATTCCTTTTTAGCTATATTGGATGTTGAATGTATAAACTCTTCTGCCTCTGTATAGTAATCCTTTTTCCCCTTTTTGTTTGCAAGCGTCTCATTTTCAATGAGCCAGAACAAATACTCTGGGTTATTTATGAGAAAAACGGACAGTGTTTCTGATTGGGAGAATATGCCAAAAAGGATTTCACCAACAACCTTAAACGAAATCAAAAGCTCAAATACCGTGGATTTAGCTGTAGAGTTCACTATAAAATCGTGAAAGTAGAGTAGAGACCTGTCTGGATCTTGCGCATTCTTTAGATGCTCGTAAAGCCTCTCCAAACTACCCTTAAACTCAATGTATAAACGATGCTCGGACGTTATGTGAAGGATAATTCGGTAGGCTTTTCTCTTATCCCTAAAAAGGGATAGAAAAGATTCAAGCTGAACCTTTAACCACCCCTTTGCTTAATGTCAAACTCGATCTGCTGTTTGAACCTATCTGTTGAATCTACCTCTTTCTTCTCGGGTATTAGCTGGCCTTTAAACAAGAGCAACACCGGTGATGCAATGAAGATTGAAGAATACGTACCAGAGATTATGCCCACAAGCAGTGCAAACGACATACCCTTTAGTGCATGACCACCGAATAAAAACAGCGCCAAAACAACAAAGAGTGTTGTACCAGCAGTCAATACCGTTCTTGATAGTGTCTCGCTTATACCTTGATTGATCGCCTCAACGTTGGATAACTTCCTATTCGACCTAACCTTTTCCCTAATCCTATCGAAAATAACAATAGTATCATTAACCGAGTAACCCACAATCGTCAAAATGGCCGCAACGACATCAAGCGTAAATTCATATCCGAATAAACTTAAGAAACCAACGGTAATCAGAACGTCGTGGATCAAAGCGAGTATTGCACCGAAAGCAAACCTATATTGGAACCTCAAACTTATGTAGATCAAGATAGCAATCAGTGACAGCACAATCGCTATAATACCTTTGTCTCTGAACTCTTTTCCGATCTTAGGACCTACCATGTCTACTTCTAAAATCTTAAAAGTGTCTCCGAATTTGCTTTTAAGCAGAGGCTTTAATGCGTCCTCTATGCTTTTTGTTGTCGAAGAAGTAGAAACCTTTGTGTATATGATGAACCTTTTATTGGAACTGCCTATGTTTTGAATTCTGGAGTCGCTAAAAATCCTTGAATCCTTAATGGCATTCCTTAGCTGCGTTACCTTTATTGGCTTGTCAAATTCTACCTGGATTGAAGTTCCACCCTTAAACTCAATACCTAATTTCGGCCCTTTTATGATTAGATGACCAATACCAACAACAATCAGGATAATCGAAATAGATACGGCCAGTTTAAATTTGGATACGAAATCTATCAAAATTCCCGGCTTAACTATTTGAACCATACCACTCTCCTAAATACTCAACCTTTGGGGTCTGAATTTCTCAAGCACAATATCGAACACGGTCTTTGTGAATGTGACAGCCGTGAATATGTTAGCCAAAAGTCCGATGGCCATTGTTATTCCAAAGCCCTTAACAGGACCACTGCCAAATTGATACAAAATCAGAGCCACAATCAAAGTTGTTATGTTTGCATCCAAAATCGTTATAAACGCCCTTGCATATCCCGTATTCACCGCATCGTGAACGCTTCGGCCAATTAAGAGTTCTTCCCTTATTCTTTCATAGATGAGAACATTTGCATCGACCGCCATACCAACAGTTAAGGCGATGCCAGCAAGTCCCGGCAGCGTCAAAGTTGCATGGAGCATCACCATTGTTCCAAATATAATGACGATGTTCAAAGCCATTGCAAAGTCTGCAAGCAGACCTGACAATCGATAGTAAAAGATCATGAAGAGGATCACAGCCAGTGATCCAAAAATCATGGCCTTTTTGCCTTTATCTATTGAAATCTTACCGAGCGATGGACCAATTGTGACTTTTTGCAAGATCTTAACAGGTGCAGGCAGTGAACCGCTGCGTAACACAAGTGCAAGATCGTGTGCCTCTTCGAGCGTAAAGTTACCCGTAATTTCACCTCTTCCGCCGCCTATCCTGCTTTGAATGACAGGTGCTGAATAGATCACATTATCCAAAACAATTGCAAGCCTTTTTCCAATATGCGTAGCTGTAAAATCTGCAAAGATCTTTGCACCTTCAGAATTTAACTCAAAGGCGACATAAGGCTGATTTAGCGGCCCACCAAACATAACATGGGCATTTGTTATCATATCACCTGTTATTATTGGCTCTTTCTTTACGACAAAAGGAACCTTAGTGATCTCACCCGTAGTTGGATCCCTTTTGATCTCATAGAGAATTTCATCATCAGGTGGTAGATTTCCGTTTAGCGCATCTGCAACGCTAACAGAATCATCAACAAGGTGCAGTTCAAGTCTTGCCGTCTCACCGAGTAATTTAACCGCCCTATTGGCATTCTTTATACCAGGAAGATCGACCACTATGTGATTCTCACCTGCCCTTACAACTGTGGGCTCTGTTACACCAAACTGGTTAACCCTGTTTCTTATTACGTTTATGGCCTGCTCAACAGCCTGTTTTTTTATCTTTTCAACTATCTGTTCTTTAAGTTTGATCACTATTGGCTGGCCCTGTGATACGATCTTGTAATTAGGGAAGTTGTCCATGATAATGTTGACAGCCTTATCGGTGTCCTTTGGATCCACAAGGTATATCTTGATCGTTGCATCTTTACCTGATGGTATCACTTTGTCTGCTGCAATCTTTGCGTTCAGGAGTTGTTGTTGCAAGTTGTTTGCTGCCCTTGATAGAACGGCAAAAACGGCTTTATCAGTCTCCACACCCAAAACGAGGTGCATACCCCCCTTCAAATCCAAACCCAAGTTTATCGTGTCCGTCGGTAAAATACCGCCAAGGAGCTCGGATATATATTTAGCATTTTTCTTGCCCACTATTGTCGGCAAGGTATAGGCACCGAAAATGGCAACAACTGAAAAAACGATTATTAACTTTGCCCATGTCGACGTCTTCATTTGACCAACCTTCCCTTAAAAACTTATTGTCTTGTAGCTACACTACTTTTTGTTATCTTAATCTGAACACCATCTGCGATTTCTATTGTAAAGTCATTTTCTCCAACCTTAACAATTGTTCCGTAAATACCACTTGACGTAATGATCTTGTCTCCTCTCTTTAGGGACTCAATAAATTCCTTGTGCTTCTTTCTCTGCTTCTGTTGAGGTAGTATTAAAAACACATAGAAAACGACGATAATTAGAATTAGCGGTATGAGTTGAGTCATCAAGCCTGGCTGTCCTGCCGCCCTTGCCGCTGCGTATGCCTGTGGGACGAAAGAAAACATAAAAGACCTCCTTACCTTCTTCCTAAAAAGTAAAAAATAACCGTTAGGATTATACTTAAAATGATACTGCTTGCAAGAGGAAAGTAAAATGTGAAATTGCCCTTCTTTATGATTATATCGCCCGGCAGCCGACCAAAGGGAATTTTGGTGAAGTGAGGAATATACATAAAGAATAAACCTATTAGGATAAGCAATATACCGAAAAATATGAAAATCTTACCAAACTCCCCCATAGTTTGCCTCCTCAAGCATCGCTACGGCATAGGCACTTATCCCTTCTTTCCTACCCTCAAAACCCAAAAATTCCGTTGTTGTAGCCTTTACATTTACAATCTTTGGATTAATTTTCAATGCATTTGCTATATTTTTCTCCATTGTCTTCTTATAAGGCCCAATTTTTGGCTCTTGCATAACAACCGTAGCGTCAATGTTTTTTATAACAAACCCAGCTTCATCTATAAGTTCACTAATTCTACTTAAAAAAAACAGACTTTTCATATCTTTGTATTTCGGATCTGTGTCGGGAAATAACTCTCCGATGTCGCCATAGCCCAACGCTCCAATCAATGCATCACATATTGCATGTGTTAGACAATCGGCATCGGAGTGGCCTAACAGGCCGTATTTATAGTCGATGCTTACACCACCTAAGATCAGCTTTCTATTCTTACCAAATCTATGAACATCATAACCAAATCCTATTCTAAAAGACATTTTACTATTTCCAAATCCTCCTTTGTTGTAATCTTTATATTCCTCTTTGACCCCTCGACCAATTTCACTTTGCCGTAGAACTTCTCCCACAATGCTGCCTCATCCGTAAAGTCAAGCTCGTCGACGTATTTCTTCATTATGTTAACCAACCTGTCGTAGTGGAATGCCTGTGGCGTTTGGGATAGTGCAAGCTTTGTCCTATCAAGTGTAGCCGTAGAGAACTCATCACTTTTAAGCTTTACCGTATCGTTTACCGGCACATAGAATATAGCAGCACCGAATTCCAAAGCCTCTTTTATTAACCTTTCAATATCAAGCCCTATCATGACAGGTCTTACAGCATCGTGTATCAACACTATGTTGCAACCGTTCAAAGCTAAAAGACCATTCAAAACAGAGTTTTTCCTCTCCTTACCACCCTCAACGACCTTTAAAGCGTATCTATTGCTTATAAAATCCATATCTTCCTTCTTTGAAACAATGACAACTTCGCCGTACTTGGTAAGCTTATCTACGCTGTAATCCAAAACAATTCTGTTCTGTGTTATCTTTTCAAACTGCTTTTTCCTGCCAAATCGTCTTCCCTCTCCAGCTGCCACTATAACGCTTGCGACCTTCATTTTATCACATCAAACTTATTGAACGCCTCTTTTAGAGAATTATCCGTGATTTCTGTATAGATTTGAGTTGTAGTAACACTTTCATGACCCAACATCTCTTGAACTGCTCTGATGTTTGCACCGTTTTCAAGCATGTGTGTAGCAAACATATGTCTCAACATATGGGGCTTAACATCCAATCCCAACTTCCTAAACTTCCTCTTTACAACCTTCCACATGCCTTGCCGTGTAAACGGTTTCTTTCTGTTTGAAAGAAATAGATAACCTTTGTAACTAAAGCCCCGCGTTTCCACATATTTTTTAATAGCCTCAAGTGTCTTTCTGTCAATAGGGACAAATCTCTCTTTATTACCCTTTCCCTTAATTCTAACAAAACCACTATCAAACAGAATATCTGAAACTTTCAAGTTAACAAGTTCAGAAATCCTCAAACCCGTAGCGTACATCATCCTTATGATCAAACCGTCTCTATCGTTCGTCATAGCCTTCTCTATCGTATCTTTTGCAATATAATTTGGGGCTTTCCTTTTGTTTCTTTTATTCCTTAAAAGAGAATAGTCAATCTCAAACAGGCCAGACCTGTTTAAGAACTTTAAAAACGCTCTAATGGAAGATAGCTTTCTGTTAAATGTTGAAGTGGTAAAGTTTTTCTTCGCAAGCTCATCTCGATATTTTAACAAATTCTGCTCGTTTAACGGTTTATCACTAAAAAACTCAGCAAAGCCTTTAAGGTCATTCATGTAGCCTGCTATGGTGTTTTCTGAAAACCCTTTGAGTTTTAGATTGAACCTAAACCTCTCTACAAGTTCATCTATAGCCATACCTTTTTGCTATGCTTTCTATAGATTTTGTGAAATCCTTGTAGGATACAACGCCTATGGAAACTGTATTTGAAAATATACTCTCTGCTGTTTTCTTTAAATCACCTAAATTCACCCTTTTCAATTGGTCTATATCAAACTCCCAAGGTAGCCCCTTCGTGCCAAGAAAATAGCCATCAGACAAACCATTTGCTATAGACTGTGGCGTTTGCAAAGCTATAGGTATACTTCCTTCCATATAGTCCTTTGACAATTTCAAATTCTCATCCGTAATGTATGAATTGAAGCTTTTGATGTCTTTAAAAACCTCATCAATTGCATTCAGCGTGAATTTATTTTGAGTTTGTAGACCTATAACAAATACAGATTTCTCTGGCAATCGATAAACAAAACTAAAAACAGAATAGGCATATCCATGTTTTGTTCTTATATCTCTTGTCAAATAAGAATTCAAATTGCCGCCCAATATAAATGCCAATAGTTTTGATGCAAAGTATTTCCTTGCCCCATATTCAAAACCAGGAAAGGCAAAATATATATAGCTTTGCTTCGTGTTCGGCTTTACAATGTCTTTGACGTGCAATCCACTATTAAAATCTAAGTTAGGAAACTTTGCTTCTTTGCCCTTTTTTATCGATGAAAAGTAGAATTTTATTTCCCTTTCGACATCTTCAACTGAAAATCCACCAGCAACAGAGACAACCATATTGGACACATTGAAGTATCTTTTAAAAAAGTTTATCACATCGTTTCTTCTTACGTCTCTAACACCTAAAGCAGTGCCCAACGATGTATGGTTATAGGAGCTTTCCTTTATTAGTGAAACGAATGCAGAGTGTATGGCCAAGTAATCTTTATCGTTTTTTAGCGATTTAATCGAATTAATCGTGTTTCTCTTTACATATTCAATTCCCTTTTGATCAAACTTGCTATTCAATATCTCATGCAATAGGCAAAACAATGGAACAATGTTTTTTCTCAATGCAGTTGCATTGATCGTTATGTATCCTTTATCAACAGAAACACCACTTTCAACGCCGTATTTATCAAACAAAAATCTCAATCTGTCAGCTTTGTATTTCGGTGAGTTACAGTTTTCCAATGCATTGCCGACAACGTATGCCTCACCAAATTTGCCCTTAGCATCAAACACACTACCTGCTCTGACCTTTATATTCACACTAATAATGGGCACGTTGGATTTTTTGTAAATTCTGTAGGTCAAGCCATTCTTAAGCTTGCCTTCAATTAAGTTTGAACCAAAGGAAACAGAGCTAAAGGCAAAGAGTAAAACAACAATGAAAAATAACCTTTTTATCATCTCAAACTACCCTTGAATTTTGAATTATAAACAGGTTTAACCCCTCTTTCCGGCACCAAATAAACATCTGTCTCGTGTTCTTGAACAAAATATCTCTTTGCCACCCTTTCTATATCTTCTTTTGTTATGTTGTCAATGATTTTCAAGTAATTCTTATAATAATCCAAAAGCCCAAAAGCAGCATAAAAAGCCACGTTCATATCCCTTTCCCTTAAGGTCTCTTGAGACAAAACATAATCCATTTCGGCCTTTTCCTTTGCCACCTTTAAAAGTTCATGGTTAAAATCACCACGCTTAATCTTGTTAATCTCATCCCAAATATAACCTCGAGCCTCTTCAAATCCCTCTTTCTTTGGAACATCGGCAAAAATCTCATATAAACCCTTATCCCAAACCCTACTCTCATTCCAGCCGCTTATATCCACTAAAACATGTTTCTTTCTCACTAAATCATTGTAGGCAATAGCAGTTTTACCACCGAATAAAAGATACGTAATAAGATCCAAAACCGCACTGTCCTTTTCGTCTTTAATCGATGGAATCTTGAAAGCTATGGCAATTTTCTTAAACTCCGATGGTTTCCTTATATATGCAATCCTCATGCCCAACTGTGGTGGCTCTTTGGTTATATGCCTAACAATGGGCTTTGGCTTTTTAGAACCGAATAGCCTTTTCACCAAATTGAAAACGGCATTAGCATCTATATCACCCGATATAACAAGAACCGCGTTGTTTGGCGCATAGTACTTTTCGTAATAGTTCCTCAACTCATCTATCGTGTAGTGCCTAATATCGTATGCAAAGCCAATGGGCGTCCACCTATAGGGAGAGGCCTTGTAAGCTATATTGTGAAGTGTAAAGTACAAAAAACCATCGGCAGAATTGTCTATTCTCCAAAGCCTTTCTTGATAAACAACACTACGCTCTTTCAAAAACTTCTGCTTGTCCAACAGCAGATTATCCATATTGTCAGCATAAAAACCCAATACCTGTTTGAGTGCCTTCTTTGAGATTGTGGTAAAGTAAACAGTAAAATCAAACGACGTTTGGGCATTGTCAATTCCGCCGTACTTCATTGTCAAATCATCGATAAAACCGTCTTTGTAGTGTTTCGATCCTCTAAAGTTCATGTGCTCAAGCATGTGGGAAATGCCCGTTATTGAGTTATACTCATCAACACAGCCAACCTTGTAGAGTATCGTTACATTGACTATAGGAAGGGAGTGATCCTCTTCTAAGTATACATTCAGTCCATTATTGAGCTTGTAATGAACAAAGCTCGCGTTTGCCAATGGCGAAGCGAGTATGATCACTAAAAATACAATTGCTACGCGGCGCATAATCCAATCACCAATTGCGAAGTTGAATTTCCAAAGTTCACCTTCGGTGGCTGTTTCTCCTGTTTATTTGTGACAGTAAAGTACGGTGCTGGTTTCAGTCCCATTTTATTCGCTATAATGTTGGCAGGAACGGACTTTATTGCCGCATTGTACTGTGCGACTA
>JALUBE010000055.1 GCA_027045065.1 Desulfurellales bacterium
CAAGTAGGCGAGAAATTGGCCTTTTTAGGCCTTTAGGCAGGTACCACCCCCACACTCGGTCGGAAAGTTTAATAAAAAGAACTCGAAAGTCAAGTATTTTTTTGCAAAAAAAATTCAACTCCTACAAATTTTGTGTGGGTAGGTGTTTTATTCGTCATTTTTAGTAAATAAAATTTTATTAAATTTTGTTTTATACATAAAATTTCAGTATTTTAAACATCATTGAACTAATTGGATCTGAAGTGTTGAAAAACTCTTGTGTATTTGGTAATTTTTGCCTGTGAAAAGAGATACGCTTTTTTACTTTAGTTTGGGCTTTATAATTTTGATTTTTCTAACAGCCATATTTGCCCCATATATAGCACCTTACAGCCCGTATGCTATTGATCCAAACGCCATTCTGCAACCGCCCAGTTGGCATCATTTGTTTGGTACAGACAGAATCGGCAGGGATGTATTTTCACGCATGGTGTATGCAAGCAGGATTTCCATGTCTGTATCTTTGATAGCCGTTTTTATTTCTACAACAATAGGCGTTGTATACGGTGCAATAAGCGGTTACTTCGGTGGGTGGGTTGATACAGTTATGATGAGGTTTGTTGATATAATGCTTACGTTTCCCGTTTTTTTTCTTATCCTTGCTATTGTTGTTGTTTTAGGTCCAAACATATTCAACGTAATGATTGTAATTGGCTTTACAGGGTGGATGGGCATTGCGCGCATTGTCAGGGCTGAAAGTTTAAAAATCAAAGAATTGGGGTATGTGAAGGCGGCAAAGTTGCTTAAGAAAAGCCCTTTTTACATTTTATTTCGCCATGTTATACCCAATTCAATGTCTCCTGTTATAGTCTTTGCCACTCTTGGTATCGGGTCTGCTATTTTAACTGAATCGGGTTTGAGCTTTTTGGGGCTTGGTGTTCAACCACCTACAGCAAGTTGGGGGAGCATTTTATCAGAAGGTAAGGACGTTATACAGGTTGCCTGGTGGATGACGCTGTTTCCTGGCCTGATTATATTCTTAACGGTTATCAGTTTCACTATAATTGGTGAGAGATTGAAGAAGTGATGTTTGAGATAGATCCGAAAAAGATTAAGTATTTTGATTTTGGTTTATTTTTGCCAGTTCTGATTATCAATGGCATTGGCATATTGACGATTTCCACAACAAACAGGGGCAATATTTTTTTCTTAAGGCAAGCGGCATGGGTTTTAGTAGGCATTGTTTTGGCTTTGGTTGTTTACAACATAGATACGAAGCATTTAAAGAGGAATGCGTGGCTTTTCTACGGTTTTTCTATTGCTTTACTTGTTCTTGTCTTTATCAACGGTGTCTTGAGTCACGGTGCACGCAGGTGGATCTCCATCTATTTTATTCATATTCAGCCTTCTGAGTTCGTTAAGCTCGCAGTCATAATAGTGCTTTCAGCTTACTTTGACGAAAACCCAAAACTTGAGCCTTACGGCTTTAAAGACCTGATTTTGCCTTTGGTTGTAGTGGCACTGCCTATAGCTTTGGTCGTAAAACAACCCGACTTGGGCACTGCCATAGTCATTGCCGTTATAGCCATGAGTATTGTCCTTACAGCCGGTGTAAAAAGGAGTGTGATTTTTAGATTTTTGTTGTTGTTTTTGGTTTTTTTGCCATTTGCTTGGTCAAACCTTAAGCCATACCAAAAGGATAGGATAATGGGTTTTTTAGATCCCTATAAGGCACCAACCACGTATGGTTACAATACAATACAGTCTGAAATTGCCATAGGATCGGGTGGTTTGTTTGGCAAAGGCATTCATAACGCCACACAAACACAGTTGAGTTTTTTGCCTGAAAGCCATACGGATTTTATATTTTCCGTTTTCTCAGAGCAGTGGGGCTTTATCGGAAGTGTGTTCTTAATTCTTTTGTATGCCACTATCCTATATCGTGCCATATCAATAGCCTACCATTCTGAAGATGATTTTGATAGAATGTTGTGCGTAGGAATAATATCCTATTTTTGGATTTCCATTGTTTTTAATATGGGCATGGCTATGGGTCTTTTACCCGTTGTGGGTATTCCCCTTGTGTTCTTTAGTTATGGCGGAAGTTCGATTATTACCTCATTTTTTGCGTTGGGTATACTGCTTTCGGTGAGGTTTAAGAATAGAGTATGAGTAAATTGATAATCAGTGTGGATCCTTACATTGTTAAAGCGGCAAAGGTTAAGGATAGAGCATTAGAATTTTTTGTAATGAAAAGAAGAGCGAGTTCAAACTATTCGATTGTGGGGAATGTTTACAAAGGCATAATAAGAGATGTTGTTCCCCATTTGGGTGCCGCATTTGTCGATATTGGTTTAGAAAAAAATGCCTTTCTTTGCATTGACAACTACTGTTTGGAACAGATTAGATCTTTGGGTATAGAGATAAAAGAGGGTAATGAGGTAATGGTTCAGGTAATTAAGCCTATGGTTTCAAGCAAAGGACCTAAGGTTACAGTGAATATAACCCTTGCAGGAAATTACCTCGTGCTTTTAAAAGGTGTTGACTCAATAGGTGTATCAAAGCATATAAATGATAAGGTAAGACAAAGAGAGCTGAAAGCGATATTGAATGAGTGTAAGGATGCAGGTGTGGGTTTCATTGCCCGAACGGCGTCTTCAGATGCCAACAGAGGTGAGATATTAAGAGAGGCTAACTATTTAAAGTCTATTTGTAAGTCGCTGGATGAAAAATTCACCAGCGTCAGGGCACCCGCTTTGATATATGAAGAACCTCAAATTCCTATACGCATAATCAGGGAGTACTGTGATAAGGGAACAGAAGAGGTGATAATTGATGATTTGGATGTGTTTGAGAAGACAAGGCTTTATCTTGATAAGACGGAAAATACATGCAAAAGTAGACTCAAATTTTACGATTATAATAAACCAATATTTGAGTACTTTGGTGTAGATGACGAAATCAAAAAGCTCAGTGAAAAAGTGGTCAAACTGAAAAGCGGTGGATATATAACGATAGAAAAAACAGAGGCTTTTTTTGCTATTGATGTAAATGCGGGAAATTGCCATTTTTACACTGAAGATAGTGAAGAAACGATTTTTAGGATAAATACTGAAGCTGCCAAGGAAATATTTAGGCAGATAAACTTGAGGGATCTTGGCGGCTTGATTATTGTGGATTTTATAGACATGACAAACAAGGCACACATTGAAGAATTACAGGGATTGCTGAACAATCTTGCAAAGATTGATAGGAGAAAGACATACGTGGGTAAGATTAGTGAGCTCGGCGTTGTTGAGATTTCAAGAAGAAAAAACAATACGGATATATTTGATGAGATGTTTGACAAATGCCCGCTGTGTTATAATGGCGGACTTGTGAAAAGTATTCCAGTGGTGTGCTCAGAGATCTATCAAAAAATAAAGTATTCAAGTGGAGAACTATTTAGACTTAAAGCAACAGCTGGTGTTATAGAGTATTTTCGTAAGTTTTTGTTAGGTATTGATAGACAAATTGAGTATATACCAACGAATACATGTAATCCAGAGGATTACTTTTTAGAGGTGATGAGATGATCAAAAGGTATACAAGACAAGAAATGGGGAATTTGTGGACTGAAGAGGCAAAGTTTTCTCGCTGGCTCGAGGTAGAGATCGCCGTTTGTGAGGGGTGGGAAAGCATTGGTGCAATACCTAAAGGAACGACTGAGAAGATCAGGAAGAATGCCAAGTTTGATATTGGGCGGATAGAGGAGATAGAGAAAATCACACGCCACGACGTAGTGGCATTTTTGGAGAGTGTCAAGGAGAGTTTGGGTGATGAAGGGGATTATCTGCATTTTGGTATAACGAGTTCTGATACAATTGACACGGCAATGGCTCTGGCACTTAAGAGATCCGCCGAGATAATCATAGACGACATAAAAGAAGTGCTCAAGACGTTAAAAGAAAGGGCGTTTGAATTTAAGGATACACTAATGATCGGTAGATCGCACGGTGTTCACGGCGAGCCAATAAGCTTCGGCTTTGTTTTGGCCCTTTGGTATGCGGAGATGAAGAGGAACTTGAGGCGCATGGAGGAAGCGAAGGAAGTTGTCTCTTACGGTAAGATTTCTGGTTCAATGGGGACGTTTGCCAATGTGCCCATTGAGGTTGAGGAGTACGCCTGTAAAAAACTGGGTTTGAAGCCTGCACCCATATCCAGTCAAATTATCCAGCGTGACAGGTATGCACAATACATGACTACGCTTGCCATCATAGCTTCCACCATTGAGAAGATTGCCACACAGATCAGACACTACCAAAGGACAGAGGTGAGGGAGGCAGAGGAGTTCTTCCATAAGGGTCAGAAGGGTTCTTCATCCATGCCACACAAAAGAAACCCAGTTTTAAGCGAGAATTTGTGCGGTTTGGCAAGACTTGTTAGGTCAAATTCCATTGCGGCACTTGAAAATGTTGCCCTGTGGCATGAAAGGGATATTAGCCATTCATCCAACGAAAGGATTATTCTACCCGATTCCAATATTGCTGTCGACTTTATGCTTTACAGATTGAACAATATTCTGAAAAACCTTGTTGTTTACAAGGATAATATGCTAAAGAACCTAAACCTTACGCGTGGTGTGATCTATTCACAAAGGGTTATGCTCAAATTGGTTGAAAAGGGGGCAGATAAGGTTGAGGCCTATGAGGCAGTTCAGAGGAATGCTATGAGGTCTTGGGAAGAGGGATTGCAGTTTAGAGACCTGCTTGAAAAGGATGAATTTATTAAGAAATATTTAACTTCTGATGAGCTTGATAGTCTCTTTGATCCTGCCTATTACATAAGGAGAATAGACGATATATTTGACAGAGTTTTTGACGATTAACTTAATTTTTGTTAAAATTTTTTAGTTTTAATACTTAAGGGGCGTTAATGTGGGGCTTCTTAGATAAGCTAACCGATGCTATAGTGGCGTTCGATAAAGACAAGAGCGTTAGGTACGTAAATGCTGCAGCAAAGGATATTTTTGGCATTAGTGAGGGAAGTAGTGTATTGGAAATATTGAAAGAAGACGATAAAACGGTATTTTTGGACAATATAATGAAGCTTGCCGACAAGAACGAGCCATACAGCAACTTCATGCGATTTTTAAATAAGGATAAGGATTTGCTTTTCTGCTGGCTCAATGTGTTTAAATGGGATGATAATTACGTGTTTGAGATATTTGATCTATCACCCGTTGATGCGAGGGCAGAAGGTATAACAGATTCAAGTTATGTTAAGATCTTAAAATACATGTCTGTTGGCATTTCCCATTCTATTCGCAATCCCATAATGTCTGCGGGTGGCATGCTTTCAAGGATCAAAGCCAAAATTAAAGATATAGACGGCAAAGACGCGGAAAAACTCATAAAATACATAGAGATAGTTGAAAAAAGCCTATATAGAATTATTAGTATAATTGCCAATATTGAGGTTGTGAGTAACTCTTTGCCGGTAAAGCTTCAAAGAGTTGATGTGCCCGATGTTATTTTGTCTGTTGTAGAAAGGTATAAAGACAGGGCGGAGTTTGAACTTGATATGAAAAAGACGTATGTTTACGCTGATAAGATGCACATAGGTTTTGTTGTTGAGGAGATAATAAAGAATTCATTGGATGCAATAGAGAACCAGGACGATGGCAAGATCGGTATAAAGGTGCTTGAAAGCGGTAGGTTGGTCTTTATTGAGATTGAGGATAATGGAAGGGGTATGAGTAAAGAGGAACTGTCGCTTACCACAATACCGTTTTATTCGACAAAGCCGAGCAATATGGGGATTGGGCTATCGCTTGCCAAGTTTATTATAGAGGGTTATCGTGGTGAGATATCGATAGAATCGGAGGAGAGAAAAGGAACGAAGGTTACGATTGCTATTCCAAGTGAAAAGAGGAGCGATATAAGGATAAAGAGGCTATATGGTTGACAGGCTCACATCTAAGATAATTATATATTCAACGTCACTGGTGTTGCTGATACTTATAATATTTAGTGTTAGTTCAATTGTTACAATAATGACACTTAAAAGGTATAGCCTAAGAAAAGTGGAAAACGTGTTTAAAGAGAACGCCGATGAGAATCTGCAAAGGGAGGTTGTGTCTTACGCGAGGATTTTGAAAGGCGATATGGATGCAAAGAGAAGTGTTTCGTTCATGTTTGGCGAAGTGGTTGAACGTATTTTGAATTCCGATAAAGGTATTAGCTTGTCTGATGTGGAGAATATCTATGGAGAGATTAATAATGTTTTGGATTTAAGGGATGTGGCTATTTTTAATGGCAATGGAAGGGTGCTTTTAAAGTATCCAACATTTGTGGATGTGAGCGAGCTTGCGCAATTTATAGAAATACTTAAGAGGAAACCCAACGTTAGCAAGATAAACTACTTTGATTTTCATATAAATAAGGATGATACGGTGTCTTTTACCTTTGTTTATATTGGAAAGAAAGAGAATAATGAACCTGTGTACATTGCCTTTGATTACAATCCATATGATTTTTATGCATTGGTGAAAACAGCTCAATTGTACCCCTATTCCCAAAAATACCTGTGGATAATAAATAAAGATGGTTATTTGATTTACGATCCACCAACAAAGGAGCATCCGTTGATTACGCTGTTGAATAAGGTAAACTTGAAAGATCCAAAAAATGGTGAAGCCCTTGCAAATATTGTAAAAAACTATATTCTTAAAGGTAAGACAGGAATTGCACGTTACACGTTCAGGGGGGTGGATAAATTCGTGGGTTACACGTATGTAAAGGAGTTTGGATGGGGTTTGGGTTTGACCCTACCTGTTGATATTTTCTATAAACCCATTAAGGATTTGAACAGGGATATAAACGATAAAACTACGTTTACACTTGCCCTATTTGGCTTGTTTAGCTCAATTATAGTGCTTATTGCTATCTCTGCATCGTTACTTATGGCAAAAAGGGTTGTAAAGCCCATAAATGATACTGTTCTGGCTGTTGAAAGTATTTTGAGTGGCGATTATTCCATTAGATTACCAAAGTGTGGTATGGTTGAATTAGATGAACTTGCTGAGGCTGTAAATAGATTGATGGACTATTTTGAAAAAAGTGAAAAATAACGAGGGGGTTGGCCATGGCTGAGAATATGGATGATATGCAGGAAATCATACAGGATTTTTTGGTTGAAGCGGATGAGCTTTTGGAAGAGTTAGATGAGGACCTGGTTAGGCTTGAGAATGAAAGTGAGGATGAGGAGCTATTAAATAAGATCTTTAGAGCATTCCATACCATAAAGGGATCTGCGAGTTTTTTGGGTTTTGAGAAGTTAACAGAATTAACCCATAAGCTTGAAGATGTACTCAATAAACTGAGGAAGTTTGAGCTTAAGTTAAACAGCGAGATGATGGACGCAATCTTGGCAGGCGTTGATAAGGCAAAGGAAATTATAGAACTGATTAAAGAGGGTGGAGATCCTGAATCGGTTGATATTGAAGACAATGTGAAACAGCTTGTTAAATTCCTTGATGAGGGCTATCAGGCAACAGATGAAGCATCAGAAAGTAAAGAAGATGAAAAAACTGAAGAGGAAGAGCTAAGCGAAGAAGAGCTCGTTGAGCTTCAAGAGCAAGAAGTTATGGAAGAAGAGGCTGAAAAGGAAACAGAAGAAGCAGCAGGAAGATCTAAAAAAGAAAAACCGAAATCTAAGGATGAAATAGAGGCGGAGATTGAAAGGCTCTTACAGCAGAGGATGGAAGAGGACAAAGAGAGAAGACAAAAGAGGAAAGAAAAGATACTTGCGGAGCTCCAGAAGAAACAGACAACGGGCGAAGAGAAAAAAGAGAAAGAGCCCAAGCAAAAAGAGGAGAAGAGAACGGAGCAGAAGAAGCCCGCAATGGCAAAGAAATCCAAGCCTGTTGTTGAACAAACAATAAGGGTTGATGTACAGAGGCTTGACGACTTGATGAACTTGGTGGGCGAGCTTGTCTTGGGTAAGAATAGGCTTGTCAGTGTTGCTCAAAAGGCTGAGGAAAAGTTTAGCGGTGATGAGGTAGTTGAAGAGTTAAGCGAGGTAGCTAACCAGATTACACTCGTTACAACTGACTTGCAAATGGGCGTTATGAAGACACGAATGGTTCAGATTGGAAAGGTCTTCAACAAATTCCCGCGCGTTGTTAGGGATATTGCAAGAGAACTAAATAAAGAAGTTGAGTTGATTATTGAGGGTGCAGAGACGGAGCTTGATAAAAGCGTTGTTGAGGAAATCAATGACCCGCTTGTCCATATAGTTAGGAATGCTATCGATCATGGAATTGAGCCACCTGAGGAAAGGG
>JALUBE010000056.1 GCA_027045065.1 Desulfurellales bacterium
TAAAATCCATCTCCCAAATCTTGCCTAACAAAAGCAAGCATCAAATTGAAATTTTGTGGCCAAGAATCTAATGTGATATTAGCTTTAGTTTTTGTCAAAGGGTTAAATATCTTAAAACCTATTCTTGTGAATACCCTTGAATTTTGTTTCCATTTGGAGCTTAAAATCGCATTTTTGGGTGATACGTAGGAAGTGTTACCCATTATAACTGTTTTTTTGGAATACGAATTTTCATAGCTAAGCCACCCGTATATGGTTGCCCGAAACGGTTTTTTAATATACAACCCTGTAGCAAATGAAGAAAGTTGCATAAAAATTCCCATCAATAAGCACTCAAAAACCAAGACTATCAGCACCATCTTTGACCTTAAATACACAACAACCTCCCTTATTGATTTTTGATGAAAGTCAATGCTTAAAATTTAAAATTAATCGATGCTGGTGGGATAATTTAAGGGAGGCCCGCCAGATTTACACATATTGTTAAGGAATGCAAGCATTATAAAACTTAAAAAGGAAAAGAAAGTTAAAGGATAGCAATACATTTTAGGGTCCTCCTTTCCAAATTTCGGGAGGCGTAAATGTTTCCATTTACACCCTATCGGCCTATAAACCATAGCATTAAGCTTTAGGTTTATAGGCTCGGAGCCCTTATTGATTTATAGTTTAAAAAACTGAATCTTATGTGTCAAGAATTAAAGTTGCGGAGGGTTTCTATTATGTCGTTTGCAATTTTAGACGTCGACAGAGAATATTTATTCCTCAAGATTTCTTGGCTGCCATGCTCAATAAACATATCCGGAAGGGCAAAGATCTTTACGGGCACTTTGATGCATTTATTATTCAAGTAACTCAAAACACCCTCTCCGAAACCGCCAAACCTAACATTTTCTTCGATCGTTATAACAAGATCGTAATTTGACAACTCATTCAGTATGTCCTCATCCATCGGCTTCACAAACAAGCAGTCAACAACAGTAGAATTTATGGATCTTTTTTCTAAAATATCTGAAACCTCGAGAGCTACAGAAACCATGTTGCCTATAGCCAAGATAACAACCCTGTCTTCCTTAGACTGCTTCAACACCTGCCACTTTCCAACCTTAATTTCTTCTGGATAAGGCAGATTAAACGTGTCAGGACACGCACCCCTCGGGTATCTGATCGCTATTGGATGCTCATTGTAATTGACAGCGAAGTCTAACAGCATCTCCAATTCTTTACCGTCTCTCGGCGCTGTTATAATCATATTTGGCACAGGTCTCAAGTAGGATATATCAAAAATCCCTTGATGTGTTTCACCATCATCACCAACAATACCTGCCCTATCAATGGCAAAAATAACAGGTAAATTCTGTAGTGCAATGTCATGTATAATTTGGTCATAAGCCCTTTGTAAGAACGTTGAATATATCGCAACAATGGGCTTAAAACCCTTTACAGTCAAACCACCAGCCATTGTAACAGCGTGTTGTTCTGCTATTCCCACATCAAACACCCTATCGGGAAACACATCCTTTGCTTTTTGCAAACCAGTACCAATTAACATTGCTGCTGTAATTGCGACAATTTTTTTATTCTTCTGCATGATTTTCAAAACTTTATCTCCAAAAACAGATGAACAACTCTCTTTATTTGAGGATTTAATAGGATTTCCTGTCTCTACATCAAACTTGCCAATTCCGTGAAACAAAGAAGGATTGTCTTCAGCGGGTTTATACCCTTTACCTTTCTTCGTCACAACATGAACAACGATTGGACCCTTTAGATTTTTAACATTCTCAAAAACCTT
>JALUBE010000057.1 GCA_027045065.1 Desulfurellales bacterium
TTCTTTTGCCCACGGTTCAAGCTGTGCGGATCCAGGATAGAACATGGGCCTTTTGTTCTTGTCAAAAATGACTATCCTCAACCCTTGCTCAGTAATCTCCATTTTTATCTGGTTTCTATACTGCAAAAGCTCCTTCCTGCTTGCAATTGCCTGCTGAATCTTCTTCATTATCATATACAAATTCAAAGCCTGTTTATTCTGACCAACACCGCCACCACTTTTTCTCAATATCTTTGGTATCAAACCTCTGCCATGCATCGTTTTTTGTGGTTTTGTAGAAGGCAGAGGCATTTCTGGTATCCTTTGAGAAATTGTTAAACTCTTCGAACCGATATTAAAAACACCTTTTGAGGGAAGCATTGAAGAACCCTCTGTTAAAGATGTCGCGCCCGGCTGTGTAAAATATGTGGAGAGTATTTTTCTCTGCTTGACATTTGTGGCGGCGATCAGCCACATGACAAGAAAAAAAGCCATCATGGATGTCATAAAATCACCGTAGGCTACCTCCCAAGCACTACCGCCACCCTCTTCGCATTTGGGTTTCTTGCATTTTTTTACTATTCCACCCTCGGGGTTCTCTTCAGCCATATCACTTACCCTTTACATAACTTTCAGCTTCATCAAACTCAGGCCTTGTAAGAGGTGGAATACTTTCCCTTACTGCTTCCATGGCAATGATCGGTGCATCACCCTTTGCTATGTATATAATCCCTGTTTTCAATGCTCTGAGGTAGGCTATCATATCTTCATTTTTAAACTCTGCATAAGTTGCCATAGGACCAAATATGCCGTAACACAAGAGCAAACCAAGAAATGTACCCGTCAGAGCGGCAGCAATGTGTTCGCCAATAACAAGGATAGAACCACCCAAAGCGCCCATCGTCAAAATAACACCCATAACGGCTGCAACAATACCCATACCAGGCATGGACTCTGCCAAATGTCCGACCATCTTTGGTGGCGCTGAGATTTCCTTTTCTATAACCTCAATATTTGTATCCAGCATCTCATCGAGCTTTTCCACCTCAATACCTGTAACAATGCTACGCAGAGCGTCTATAAGCAAAGCTCTTGCCTCTTTGTTCTTTAAAAAGAACGAGGCATCTTGCAAAATTGGAGAAGACTCGGGATCATCCACCACAGCTTCAAGAGACAAAATACCATCCTTTCTGACCTTTGTTGACAAATCATAGATGATTTTTAGCAATTCCAGATAGTTTTTCTTGTTGTATGGATCGGGCTTCGCAATGCCTAAAATGACGCCAAATGCACCTTTTAAAGCGGTAGGAGATGCAGAAGATAGGAGCATACCAAAAAAAGCACCGATTAAAACCATATATTCTCCAATCTGTATCAAAACGGCAGGGTTTCCACCTTCGTAAACAAAGGCTCCAACAACTGCAAGCAAGGTGAAAACAATACCACCCGCGTTCATCCAGCCTCCTGTTCTGTTTCCTCTAATCTATATGTCGGCACATTCGATAAATTATTTAATCCTTTTATCGATCACCCTAACAGCTTTGCCCTGAGGTCTCTCAAGCGTCCCCTCTGGAACTATCTGTATATGGCAGTGGAATCCCAAAAAATCGTAAAGCTCGTTGCTCAGCCTATCCAGATCCTCAGAACTGAAACCATTCCTTCTTTCTGCCACTATGGTCATACTGCCCTTGCCCTTCACCTTCTCAAGGACAATGTGGTAATAAGGTGAAAGTTGTTTATACTTCATTAAAATCGCTTCAATCTGTGAAGGATAGAAGTTCACACCTTTAACCTTTAACATATCATC
>JALUBE010000058.1 GCA_027045065.1 Desulfurellales bacterium
AAAATTCGCAGCAACGTCCAACCCGCCTTCGGTTGTAATCTCCTGTCTGTTTTCAGGCACAATTGTCGCCTGGTGTGGCTTAACATCCAATGCGATTTTAACAATCTCCTCATTCAAGCTCATCTCCAAATTTAGCGGTATCTTTATAACACTTTTGATCTGGTAAACATCGCTATCTTGAATATGACGTCTATCCTCTCTTAAATGCACCGTAATGCCATCCGCTAAAGCCTCTTGGGCAAGCAGGGCAGCATAGACCGGCTCGGGCTCAACTGTTCTCCGTGCCTGTCTAATCGTAGCCACATGGTCAATATTCACTCCAAGCCTCATCTTCACACCCCCACCCTGTTTAATATTTTTTCAACGATTTCATCAATGCGTCTCTTAGCATCCAATACAAGCGCATCTTCTGGTTTCTCAAGGTCCTTTTTCTGGCTAACAAAGATCTCATACCTTCCATCTGAAACACTCTGCTCTTTTTCCCTTTTCTTAAAATGCTCTAAAGCCGTTTCTTCGTCAATATTCAAAAAAACAACTAAAGGCTTTATACCGAGCCTCTTAAATTTCTCAAAAACCCTATCCCTCTGCCATTTTTTTATAAAAGTGGCATCCAATACTACGCTTTTTCCTTCTCTTGCAAAGCCATAAGCCCGATTGATGATTTCAGCATATACCTTTCTTGTCATCTCTTCACTGTATATGCCCTGTTTGTAATCCGATAAGTCCTTATCGTACACATCCATGCCTGCAAGCTGTTTTCTCACTTCATCCGATGAAATAACCACAAAACCCTTTTTTCTTTGCAACTCCTTAGCCACTGTTGTCTTACCGCTTCCTGTCAAACCACCCAATACAACAACCTTAGGTTTATATTCAGAAGGCAAATAACCAAAAGCAAGGTCAAAGTACCTGTTTGCCTCTTTCTTATTGCTTTGAAAGAACGCAATCTTGCCTCTAACATAAGCTCTGTAAATCTTGTAAAAATCCACTATCCTTTCTAAATCTGCATCTCTAGAAAATTCAACATACTTTTTAAAAAACAGATTTGACAGGTCATACCTTGAGTAGTTCTCTAAATCCATAAGCAGAAATGCCACATCGCTTGCCACATCCGAGTACCTAAAGCGCTCGTTAAACTCTATGCAATCGTAAACATAGATCTTTTCCTCATCAACAATGCATATATTCTTTGAATATAAATCACCATGACAATCCCTAACCTTCTGGTCTTTTATTCTCTTTTCAAACAGATCCTTATTTTCTACATAAAACCTATTTGTGTAATCCTTAATAGCATCGTACTGAAACTGCGTAATAAAAGCGCCTATCCCATCCTTCGTCTGCTCAAAATTCTCATCCGTATTGAACTTATTCGTCTCAACACTACCGAACTGGCTTATGTAATCATTAGTCTCAGCTTTTAAGTGGAAATCCGCAATCTTCCTTGCCAAAGCCACGATATAGGCATCCTTGATCTCACCATTTTCTATCAGCACATCCATCATCCTATCCTGAGGCATCCGCTTCATCCTCACGGCATAGTCAATTACCGTGCCACTGCCGTCAATAACAACCTTTCCATCATCCTCAGTAATCTTACTCACACCTAAATAAATCTCTTCGGCCAATCGTCTATTCAACTCAATTTCCTTTTCACAGAAAAAACGCCTCTTTTCAAGCGTAGTATAATCCAAAAAACCAAAGTCAACGGGTTTTTTTATCTTGTAAACCACGTCCCTACCAAGCAAAACCCACGATATATGCGTTTCTACACACTCAAAACCGTATCTTTCAACCAATTCCTGAATTTGCTTTTCTTTCATTCTTCTTCCTCTTTCTTTTCATCTCAAGGTTAGAATAAACACAGCCGCAGTAATCCTGCCTGTAAAAACCAAACTCCTTAGATAACTCAACCGACCGCTTAAACCCATCCTTCTTCTTAAAATCCGTATCCTCAAATTTAACACCGAATTTCAAAGACAGTTGCTCACCTATTCTCTTAATCCTTCTATAGTCTTTTAATGGGCTTACAGACAACGTAGTGGTAAAATAGTCGAACCCTTTTTCCTTTGCTAACTTCGCCGTTTCAAACATGCGCATGGCATAACAAACCGTACACCTCTTTCCGCCCTCGGGCTCTAACTTAAAAACTTTATCCATTCTAAACCATCTATCAATGTCGTAGCCACCGATTGCTAAATTGATTTTATGGTAATCGCACAAACGCTTAATTTCGTCCAACCTTATCGCATATTCCCTTTTTGGGTGTATGTTGGGATTGTAGAAAAACACCTCAACGTCGTATTTCTCCTTTAGCCTCTCAATCACACTTGTAGCACAAGGTGCACAGCAAGCATGGAGCAAAAGCTTTGGCTTTTTAGATCTTTCCTCTTGGATCTCTTTAACGGGTCTAAAACTGAACCTGTGTATCTCGCACGGTCCAAACTTCTTTAAAGCCTCTAAATGTTCCCTTGTCCCGTAACCTTTATGTCTTTCAAAACCGTACTGAGGGTAAATATCCGCCACAAGTTTCATATACCTATCACGCCAGACCTTTGCCAAGATACTTGCAGCAGAAATCAACTTAACCTTCTGATCGCCGTGAATTATCAAATTGTATTTAATAGGCAAATCAAATTTATCCCTGCCATCGATTAGCAAAAACGTAGGTTTTTCTGGCATGTGCTCTATCGAGCGCCTTATAGCAAGCTCTGTCGCCTTAACAATGCCAAATTTGTCTATCTCTTTATTCGAGGCAACACCTATACCGTAGATGGAATTGCTCTTTATGATCTCATACAGCTCCTCTCGTTTCTTCGGTGTTAACTGCTTTGAATCCTTGATTTCATCCAAGACAGGGACGTCTTTTTTTAGGATAACACAGGCGGCAACGACAGGGCCAGCCCAAGGTCCCCTGCCCGCCTCATCTACGCCTGCTGTTTTTCCCATCTTCTATCGTTTTTGATAAAGATCTTTGAGAACTTCTTCATGCCCAAATAACGGGCAACAACGTTGCATTTAACAAGGAAAAGAAAGTACACCCTTTGATCATCAATCTCGCTCAGTGTCTCAAAATTGCCCTGACCCTTAGAAATCACAACATCGGCACTGTTGAACACCTCTTTTGCTAAAGATGAGGCAGTTTCAGGCCAAAAGCCCGGTATGATCTGACCTGAATCCACAATATTTGCCACCCTATCAAGGCCAATGTATTTAGCATCCTCAACTGTAACATCGTTTATTATCGGCCCACCCCTGACAATTACGTATACGTTTACTTTTGGATACAGTCTTTTTATTGTCTTTATGAGTATCTTATCGAACACAATCTCGCCCGCATTGTCCAAAAGCAGAACCACATTCTCAGCCTTTTCCAACTCAACAACAAAACGATCAAAATCAGTCAAATCCAATGGGTTGTGTATCGTATCCTCAATCGTCGATTCAAGATCAAACTTGCCAATCTGAGAGCCAAAGTCAATTATGTTACCAGCCAAAGCAAGCCTAATAGCAAAAAGCAGAGGGTTATCTGAATTGAATACTTTCTTTTCCATGAACTCCTGATAACTCAAAGCAATGTCGTTGTACTTCTTTTTTATCTGTTTATACGGGTCATCAATACCCAATGTTTTTCTAATGGTTCCGTAGACATCCTCACTTATCAGAGGCGGCGGCACTTCAATATCAATGTCCTGTAAAACCTTAACCACGTTTTGCACGGGTTTTAAAAGATCGTATCTATTGCTCTTGTGCAGCCTTGCCGATCTTATGGCCTGCCCAATAAAGCACTGATAGCACTCAGCATGTACCTTCATTTGAAACAAGATTATAGACTTTTGTCTAAAACTTTCAAACAAAAAGCTCATTTTGTATAATGCTAATCATGAAACTAAGGGAACAGATCACGGAAAAAATAGACATAAGGGAAACATTTTACGGCAAAACACACACAGCAACATACTATAGGTTCTTCATGCAATTTATATGTGCACTCTCTCTGCTTGCCATTGTAGGCTACGACAACGCCATACCAATAAACTTGGGTCCTCCAAACATATACAAAGTGTTAGAGGGCATATCCATCTTCTTCCTTATGTTTGATTTCTTTTTGAGAACTATCATGTTCTTTGAAGAAAGAGCAGAAACCAAACAGTCGATACTCAGGTATATATTTTGCGTAAATACGTTTATAGACGTCATAAGCATAATACCTTACGGATGGCTGCCTTATCCATATAGGGTTATAGTCCCCGTTGCACGTGTATTCAAGGGTGCACGATTCAGTAAAAGTGCACGCGAAGTCATAGAGGGTCTCAAGGAGAAACGCTTCGAAATAACAATGGTCTTCATCATCTTCACTTTCATGATTATCGGATCATCTGTTATTCTTTTTGTCGTTGAAGAGGGCAAAAATCCCAAAATAAAAACTATAATAGACGCTATATGGTGGAGCATAGTAACATTCACAACGGTGGGCTACGGCGATATTGTCCCAAAGACGACAATAGGAAGGGTTGTTGCATCCTTTTTAATGATCATGGGAATATCCGGAATAGCCCTTTTAACAGGTATTGTTTCAAGTGCATTTACCGATAGAATACTAAAAATGAAACTGAGCATGGAGGAGGTTATGGAGAAAAAGATAAAACAACTCTCAAACCACTTTATAATCTGTGGCTATGGAAGGGTTGGAAAAGTCGTTGCGAAGGAAATGAAGCGTTTTAACAAACCATTTGTCGTCATTGAAGAAAACCCCGATGCTGCACATGAAGCCATGAATGAGGGCTATTTGACCATAATCGGCAGTGCAACAGATGAAGAGATTTTAAAAAAGGCAAACATCAAAGAAGCGCAAGGAATAGCTTTAGTAATGGACTCAGACGCAGATAACCTATACGCATTGATTACGGCAAAGGACGAGAACAAGAATATCTTGGCCGTGGCACGCGCAAATTCTGAGGATTCTGTAAAAAAGTTCATAAAATTAGGTGCAAAGACAATATCTCCCTATCAATCGAGTGGATACGACATATCGAGAATGCTCATATCACCGAGAACAGCAGAATTTGTCTCAATTGTTATGCAGTCAGACAGAACCATAGAGATGGGCGAATTCTACATCACAAAGGATTGCAAATACGCGGGTAAAAAGATCAAGGAAACGGATATCAGAAGCGAATACAACATAATCATCATTGCCACAATTTCAAAGGATAAGAAAACCATCTTTAACCCTAAAGCGGACGACATTATAGAGGTCGGCTCAACGCTCATTTGTGTTGGAACAAAAGAGGATATGGAAAGATTTGAGAAGGTCATAACCTAATTTTGTTTTTGGTTAAAATCAACTTGATAAACAAAACACTAACAAACGCAACCAAAACGACAAACAAACTTGCAGCTAAACCTTCCTTAAAGTTGCCCTCCATGATCTTTAAATAGATATTTATTGGGATGTTCTCAGTTTTATAGGCTATGCCACCGCCAACAATGAGCGTTGCTCCAAATTCTCCAAGACTTCTTAGCCAGCTTAAAACAAGCCCCGTTAGAATGCCACTCTTTGCAAGCCTAAATGTTGTATCGAAGAAGGACTTATAGTAATTTGCTCCAAGCGTCATGGCAATCCTTTCATAAATTGGCGGTACCAGTTCAAATGCAGATTTGGACGCTTTAACCGTGAATGGAAAGGCAATGAAAAACTGGGCTATGGCAGCACCCCAGAACGTAAAAACAAATGAATAGAATTCTAAAATAAAGCTGTTGTTGAAAACATTTAACAATAAAACGCCGACAATCAGCGGTGGTATGATTATGGGGACATCGAAAACAACGTCTATGACTTTAACCAAAAATTTCTCACTCCTTGCAAGCAAAAAGCCCGCCGGTATACCAAACAAAGATGACAAAGCAACAGAGACAAAGGACGTTTCAAGGCCAAAAATAACGGCAGATAGAAACTCACCATCTGAAAAAAGTCTTTTAAAATCACTCAGTGATATGCCCAAAAATCCCCAAATTATGACAAACAGAACAAAAGCAATAAGGAAAATAGTTGGGAAAAGAGAAAGCTTCGTTAACTTCATCGCCCATCCCCACATACAATTGCGTCCCTTTTCAAAGACACAGCAACCCTCATTCCTTCGCTGATACCCATTTTGTCTACAACATGACGCGTAACTTTGCTGTAAACAACCAATTCTTTGGACTTGATCTTGAGCAATACACCCGAAGGCTTCTCAAAAACCCTCAAAACCCTGCCAAAGAGGACGTTCTCCTTATCCGATATGTCTCTATCCATTCTCAGCAAAAGCACATCCTCAGGCCTGATAAATGCGAACCTGCAATTGTTCTTTAAATGTTCAACTTTAAAGGAAAAATCCTTTATAACAATTTCATCGCTCCTCAATTCATCAATTTCAAAAATATTTTTAAAACCCAAAAGTTTTGCTATAGACCTGCTTTTTGGTTCACTAAAAACCTCTCCCTTTTTTCCAATTTGAACTATTCTCCCATTCTCCAAAATAGCAATTTCCTCTGAAAACTCATACGCCTCCTCAAGGTCGTGGGTTACAAAAATTGCAGACACTTTAAAGCTTTCTAATAGTTCTACGAGCAATTCCTTAAGCCCATCCCTAATCGGCCTATCAAGTGCGCTAAACGGCTCATCCAAAAGCAGGATATCTGGTTCAACCAATAATGCTCGAACCAAAGAAACCCTTTGCCTTTGACCACCGGATACCTGGTGCGGGTAAGCTTTCAAAAGATTTTTAAGTCCCGTCAATTCAACCAAAAAATCAAACTTATCTTTATCAAATTTCAGACCTTTAGCTTTAACACCGTAGAGAAGGTTCGCTTCAATATCCATGTGTGGAAAAAGCGTATACTCTTGCGGTATATAGCCTACATTCCTTTTGTATATTGAGACATTGACACCTTTTTCTGTATCAAGCAAAACCCTACTGTTCACCACAATCTTGCCATAATCCGGTTCATAGAAACCCGCTATCATTTTTAAAATAGAAGACTTTCCGCTTCCTGAAACGCCAAACAACACATTTCTCAAAGACTCAAATTGCATATTGACATCTATGGAAAAATTACCAAAGTCCTTCTTTAAAACAGCCTCAATCACTGTGGGATCTAAAGCACAGCCTATTTAAATTCTCAAGATAGGCAACGCCCGCAATTGTGGTTCCATAAAAAATAACTATGCGGTTCTTATTGTCCATTCTTGAAACTTCCACAAGTTCGTCTATTGTACCGTTTACCACACTTGAACCTGTGATTAAAGCAAGAAAGTTATCTGCAACCACCTGCCAAGAGAACTTTCTGCCATCCAACACCTCAACGCCTTCAAAGTTTTTACCTATGTTATCCTCGTCCAGATCGGCAATTTGTACGTTATTGGGGCCGAACCGTTTGATTAAAGCCGAGGCAATGGCAGGCTGAAGCCCCACAAGACCAACCGTCATATCCTCGCCCCATCGCTTAAAAAACCTTTCGGCCATTTCGTTTCCACACTCGGTAGGCTCTTGGTTTTTGCAGTGAACGGTATTCATAACCATTTCAAGATGCCTCAAAACGGCGTTGATTGTTGCAACAACAATTGCCCTATTTCTGTTTGTATCCAGTTTCAAATCCAGAACATCCTTGACGTAGCCCTCAAAGTTGCTCGGTTCATCTGTAAAAGCCTGTCCCTTGGCATCTAAAAACCTTGCCTCAACAAGCACCTCTTTCCCTTTAAGAAGGGGAAAATCATCCCTCAAGGGCTTACCTATTGCCTCTTCAGGCTTCAAAGGTCTCATTTTTACTGTTATCTCCTTGTTAAGTAAACCATGATTTTCAGCTATCTTTTTAAACTTAAAAAGTGCACTTTCCAATATTCCCATGACAACCTCCAACAGAACTATAAATTAAAGGATTTCAGTCCAAAGAAAGGAACAAAACTCACTAAATCAACCTCCTTTCCAAACACGGGAGGCATGGACGTTTCCATCCATACCCTATCGGCTGTAAGGCCATAGCATACAGCCTTAGGCCTTTCAGCTCGGAGTGTTTAACATTTTTATCAACTACAAATATCACAGTCAAGGAGAAAAATTTTAGAATTGTTAAAAACTATGTTGTTATGGAA
>JALUBE010000059.1 GCA_027045065.1 Desulfurellales bacterium
CGTAGGCGAATACGCAAAGTTCATTGCAAAGATATTGGGATTTGACGAAACATATCAGAACAATATATACAAAGCAGGCCTATTCCACGACGTTGGAAAGATCGGCATACCCGATGTTATCTTGCTCAAACCCAGCAAACTCTCTCCAAATGAGTACAAAATAATGAGAATGCACTCTATTTTCTCCTATGAAATATTGAAACACGTTGATATGTTATCGGATGTTATCATGGGCATACGCGGCCATCATGAACGGTGGGACGGCAGAGGCTATCCGGATGGATTAAAGGGCGAACAGATACCTATCGAGGCAAGAATATTGGCAATCGCAGATTCATTCGATGCAATAATCACATCAAGGCCCTACAAATCCGCCATGACGTTAAACAAGGCAAAACAGGAACTCATAGACAATGCTGGCAGCCAGTTTGATCCAGACATCATAAAGAAAATCGAACCATATGTGGAAGAGATGTACAACATGGGCAAAGAGATAGAAAAGCAAAAGGTGGGCCTATTCCCAGAGGATATTGAAGAGATAAGAAAAAACATATTCTTCACAGATTGGCTAACAGGTCTTTTAACTATCGATAAATTGGAGAGAATCGTTTCTGAGTTGATTTTAGGGAATATTGAATTCTCGCTCTGCATGATGGACATCGTGAACTTCTCAAAGATCAGGTATGAACAGGGCAAAGCAAAAGCAACGGACTTGATACTGAATGTGGCTGAAATTTTAAAAGAAAGCATTAGCGAAAATATTGCTCGCATCGACGAGGACAACTTCATGTTTGTGCTCAAAGGAACAACTACACCCGAAGATATGTTAGAAGAGCTATCCTACAATATTACAAACAAGCTAAGATGCAATTTAATCTATGCATACGTAACATACCCCAACGACGGCAAAAATTTAGAAGAACTGCTTTATCAGTTAAAATCGAGAATCAAAAAGGTCAGAAAAAGCAAATACTAAAGGCTTCCCTTTAAAAACATAGGAATGCCGCTAATCATAAAAACAACAACATCTGAAAGCCGAGCCACCTGTTGGTTTAACTTACCCAAAATATCTACGTAATTCCTTGCAAGCTTGTTTTCTGGTATAACACCCAAGCCCACCTCGTTCGACACAACCACCGTATCAAAAGCAACGCCTTTGAAAGCTTCAACAAATTCATCCACAAGCTCAAGTCTATCATGAAAAAACAGATTGCCACACCAGACGGTTAAACAATCAATCACAGCAACATCGCATTTTACGTTCTCCAAAGCTTTCGGCAAATCAATGGGTTCTTCTATTGTTTCAAATTCATCACCCCTTTCACGTTTATGTCTCTCAATTCTAAGCTTCATTTCTTCGTCAAATCCTTGAGCCGTTGCTATGAATACCCTCCTACCCTCAATTTTTCGGGCAATTTGCAAAGCATAACTACTCTTGCCCGACTTTACCCCACCTGTTATAAAGATCTTATTACCCATTTAACTATTTCCCAATTTATCGCTATTTCAGTTCCACAAAGGCAAAGCCGTAGTGCTCTTCCATCAGCAATCTGCCATCTATTTTTTCCACTTTAAATATAGAGGAATTGATCGGTATAACCATAATTGCATTCTCTCTCATGGCGTTCACAAGCACTTCAGGTAACTCTCTTGCTGCCGCTGAAACCAAGATCCTGTCAAACGTTCCGCCGTCTGGTGGAAGTTTATCGGCATTGTAGATCTCAACATTGTCAAAGTTATACTTCTCAAGATTACCCTTGCAAAACTCAATTAGTTCTTTAACTATCTCAACACCTATGACCCTGCCTTTTTTTGCAATTGTTGCAAACAAAGCAGTTGTCCAACAGCTACCACATCCAACATCCAACACCAAACTATCCTCTTCGGGCTGCAAAAGTTCAAGCATAAAAGCCACTGTATAAGGTTGTGATATTGTCTGACCTTCACCAATGGGAAGCGGAAAATCACCGTATGCAGAATCCAGAAAGCCCTTCCTCACGAAATCGGCCCTATCCACTTTTAAAAATGCCTCGATAATTCGATCGGTTCTCAAAACACCCCTATTTATGAGATGGTTAACCAGTTCTCTGTTTGATCTGAAACCGCCAAACATTTCTACCTCTTCAAGAAATCCTCAAGTTTATGGTGTTTTGCACCTTCCGGTTTCATCTTTACAATCGATTCCCATATCCTTTTCAACTCCTCGTTCCTCTTGTCAGAGTACTTCTCTTTGTACATAGACTTATCTGCTTCTGAGAATAGTTTGTCTGGGTCATCAAATTGGCCCTCTTGAATAGCATAGCCTATAGATATACTGATATAAGGTTGATTTTCTTTTTTATTCTCTTCATTCAAACTCTCTTTGATTCTCGAAATACACCTTTTAACACCCTCTTCACCGGTATTTATCATAAGCAGAACAAACTCATCACCACCTATCCTTGCAAGCAGATCCACAGCCCTGACGGACGATTTCAGTATCGTTGCAACCTTTTTAATCAGCCAGTCACCCCACCTATGGCCAAGCACATCGTTGACCATCTTTAACCCGTTTATATCAAAAATCACTAAAGCAGTTGGATAACTGCGCTCATTGAACAATCTCTTCAGTTCTTCTCTAAAGAATCTTCTATTGTAAAGACCAGTCAAATCATCGTGGAAACTCATGTATTCTATTTCCTTCTCTTTTAGGTACTTATAGGTTATATCTTTGATGGACATAACCACAACAGGTTCGTTGTTAATGTTATCAACCGTTGCCGTGACCTCTATCCACTTTTTGCTGTTTTTGAACGTTTCAATTTCCAAAATACAACCTGAACAATTCATTTCTTTTTTCTTAACACCCTCAAAATACCTCTCAACTTCTGTTTCAGATTCTTCATTTAGAAACAGATCCTTTAATCTTTTAACCTCAAAGTTGTCAATCTCAAAGATCTTCAATAGCCTACTATTTGAGAAAATCACCCTGCCACTAAAGTTAACAATTGCAACGCCTATATCAACAGCCTCAATCAACGATGCAAGCCTATCCCTCTCGATTACATTTGTGTAATACAACATTACACTATCCGTTATATCATCCGCCACATAAACAGCTTCATCATCAGAAATTCTAAATACCTCAGATAGGAAATACCTTCTATATCCACAATTCTTGACATTGGATATAACATCAACAGATTCTATACTAATTTTGCTTTCAAAAATCATTTCAAATTTTCTTACAATCTGTGGGAAATCCGCAAAAAATTTGTAAACACTTTTCCCAACAACCCCTTTCTTTTCAATTACACCCATGCACTTTTGTACACAGCTGTTTATATCGGCTAAAACTATATCATCACCCACTTTTTCCACTATAACAACGCAGCTTTTCATAAAGTTGGTCACAGATGTGTATCTATTTATAATCTCTTCATAGTTTTCTGTCAGCTTCCTTACATTTTCTGCCATCTCATTGACTTTCTGGGCAATGAATGATGTCTCAAAAAATCTCAATTTATCCGTATCTATACCTTTAGCCTCTGGGAATTTTTCCAGAAACTCTATTATACTTTTGATCTCAGGATTTATTTTTCCAAAGAACAGGAAAAATATAGTTATAGAGGCAACAAGTATAACAAAGACTGCAATTAAAACCTTTTCTCCTGTGATCCACAAATCTTTCATTTTTTCTTGATAAAACTCACTTCCCACATCCTTCAAATAGAAGCCCGTTCCTATAAGCCAATTCCACGGTTTGTAGAGAATTACGTAGGATATTTTCCTGCCATATTCATTCGTACCTGGAATTTTGTAGTAATAGGTAACAACAGAGTAGCCCTTTGAAAGAAGTTCATTAACCATTTTCATTCTATAATAATTGCCCTTTTCATCGGGTTTATTTAATGGCAAACACCTACCAACTATCTCGGGCCTGTTGGGATTTACAAGAGACTTGAGTTTACAACTCGGTGGCTTACTATTGTCTAACAGCGAAACAAAGATATAGCCATGCTTTTTGTATCCATACCTATAGTTGTTTAAATAATTCACAATTTTCATTTTAGTTTCATTTTCAACACGAGTTAAATCCACACAATACGCCAAATACCAATCAGTGGGTTGAAATACAGTTAGGTAAATCATCTTGTTATGGCCTTTATATTTCACGTATATCAGACCACTTCTCAAAATGTGCCTCTTTATTAGAGTCATTACCAAATCTTTCTTGCTTTTATTAAAATACACCTTACCTTTATCGTCGAAAATGAACAAACACTCGCCCTTCTTTTTGTGATAGTACACACCTGCAAAATCCAACAAATCTCTCTTTATTTGCTCATCACTTTGGCCTCGAGCCAACTCCTTTAAATATAGCTCGTAGAATATGTTGTAGATGTGCTTAAGTTGATTTTTCAAATGCTCGAATAACCTCTCCTTATTCAAAGTCCTTTCGGCATTTATATACTCAACAACACCTTCAATTTTACCCCTTAATGCATCTACAATATTCTTCTCATACAACTTTTGAACAAACTTTGCATCGTTTTTAGAATCCTGAACAGAAAAATAAACACCTATCGCACTTATAATTACAGATGTGACGATTATATAGACAAAAGTTATAATTAATCCGAACCTTAAGGCCTTAATTTTCCCCTTGCGCATCCATTTAATAATTGCATAGGATCCAGATTTTGTAAAGGAAAACTTGACAACAAGCAAATTTTGATTGTAGATTTTTAGCATGAAGAAAATTGCTACGACTTTCGGGGCATCTAAGGTAAAAGATAAAAAACTATACGAAGAGGGCGTTGAATTGGGGAGATTTTTGGCAAAACTTGGTTACACGGTCAAATGTGGTGGATATCAGGGCTTAATGGAAGCTGTGAGTAAAGGCGTAAAAGAGGCGGGCGGTACAGTCATCGGCATAAGGCTTAAACACTTTGAAAATTTGCGTCAGGACAACCCTTACCTCGATGTAAAAATTGTGGCAAAAGACCTGTTTGAAAGGATAAAACTCTTAACATTAGACAGCGAGCTGTTTGTTGTCCAATCCGGTAGTATTGGAACTTTAAACGAGCTTTTCTGTGTCTGGGCTTTAAAATACTCATTGGGAGAAACGTTCCGTGTATGCTTGATCGGAAAAAACTACAAATACCTACACAACTGCCCGCTTATTCCACAAGAAACGTTGAAATATTTAGAAATCTACGAAACATTAGAGGAATTCAAGAAAACCTTTAGCACTTAAGAGGTCACATCTACAACTACAGGCTCTAATAATCGCTGCAAATCCTCTGTCTTTATCTCAACCAAAAAACCCCTCTTTCCACCGTTTATCACAATACTGTCAAAATCAAAAATGTCCTTTTGGGCATAAACCTTCATTTTTCTCCTTGTGCCAAACGGCGATGTACCGCCAACCAGGTAACCAGAAAACCTTTGAGCCTTATTTGGATCACTCAGTTTAACACTTTTAACGCCCATAACCCTTGCCAAATTCTTCGTTGAAACCTCAAAATCCCCGTTCATCAGTACAATAAAGGGATTACCCTTATCATCCTCAAAAATTAGAGTCTTCACAATCCTATGCTCATCAATTCCAAGTTGCTTCGAGCTCTCCTTCGTTCCTCCGTGATCTACGTATTTGTAAAACATCGGCTTGAATTCAACGTTATGATCCTTTAAAAATATTATAGCAGGTGTATTTGGTATCTTTCCAGTCTTACCCATTTTGCTCCATCTTCTTTGCTAACTTCGCCCATGTGTCCTTTAGTGTAACAATTCTATTGAAAACCAAATGATTTTCTGTTGTATCCTCGTCAACACAAAAGTACCCCTTTCTCAAAAACTGGAATTTATCACCAACCTTGGCATTCTTCAAAGATGACTCAACCTTACAGTTATTCAGAACAATCAGAGAGTTGGGATTTATGTTTTTCAAGAAATCCTCATCCTCATCAGGATTTTCCTTTGTAAACAGATGCTCATACAGTCTCACTTCAGCCGTAAGACAGTGGCGAGCAGATACCCAATGCAACGTGCCCTTAACCTTTCTGCCATCCTTCGTCCACCCGCCTTTTGATTCTGGATCATAAACACAGTGGATCTCCGTTATATTACCATTTTCATCCTTAACAACATCGGTGCATGTAACGTAATACGCATGTTTTAACCTTACCTCTCTACCCAGTGCAAGTCTAAAGAACTTCTTAGGCGGGTTTTCCATAAAATCGTCGCGCTCTATGAACAGTTCCTTACAAAATGGTATTTTACGCGTCCCAGCATTGGGATCTTCTGGGTTATTCTCAGCATCGAGCCACTCCACCTTATCTTCAGGATAATTGTCTATTATCAGCTTTACTGGGTCTAAAACGGCCATTACACGATTGGCGCGCTTGTTTAAATCTTCCCTAATGCAGTGCTCAAGCAGAGAATATTCAACAACGGAGTCTGTTCTTGAAACACCCGTTCTCTCAACAAAATCCCTGATAGCCTCAGGCGTATACCCCCTGCGCCTCAATCCTGCGATCGTGGGCATGCGCGGATCATCCCATCCAGATACAATCCCCTTCTGAACTAAAATGGTCAGCTTCCTTTTACTCAAAACGGTATACTTCAAATTCAATCTACCAAACTCTATCTGCTGTGGTTTGTATATACCAAGCTGATCCAAAAACCACTCATAGAGTATCCTATGATCTGCAAACTCAAGTGTGCAAAGGGAGTGGGTTATTAATTCAATAGAATCCTCAAGGCAGTGAGCCCAATCGTAAGTCGGATAAATATACCACTTCTCACCCTGTCTATAGTGTGGCTTCTTTATGATCCTATACATCACAGGATCTCGCATATTCAGGTTGGGATGAGCCATGTCGATCTTTGCACGCAAGGTCTTTGAACCCTCTTCAAACTCGCCCTTTCTCATGCGCTCAAACAGGTCCAAATTTTCCTCAACAGACCTATTCCTGTATGGACTTTCTTTTCCAGGTTCAGTAAGCGTTCCCCTATACTCCCTAATCTCTTCAGGGCTTAGATCATCAACATAGGCCTTGCCTTTTTTAATCAACTGAACGGCATACTCATACATCTGTTCAAAATAATCGGATGCAAAGTATAGCCTATCTTCCCAATCAAAACCGAGCCATTTAACATCCTCTTTTATAGCCTCAACGTACTCCTCACCTTCCTTCAAAGGGTTTGTGTCGTCAAACCTCAAGTTACATTTGCCCTCGTACTTTTCTGCTATACCAAAATTTAAGCAGATTGATTTGGCATGACCTATATGAAGATAACCGTTTGGCTCGGGTGGGAAGCGCGTGTGCACCCTACCCTCGTATTTATTCGTCTCAAGATCCCTCTCAATTATCTCCTCTATAAAATTCGACGGTCTGTCTGGCATTAGCCCACCTCTTCAACCAATTTTGGTAATACCTCTTCCGCTTTACCCTGCAAAAAGATATCCGTAATCTCGTACGTATAGTTCGATGGATTTATGTTTACCTCGATAATGAATGCTCCGTCCATTTTCGCTATATATGGAATCCTGCTTGCAGGCATAATCTCGCCCGTTGTTCCAATAACGAGCATCGTATCGCACTCTTTGGCAAGCTCAATGGATCGATCAAAGGCCTTTTTTGGTATTGGTTCTTTAAAAAACACAAAATCGGGCTTCAAAAGACCGTTGCACTCAGGACACGTTGGAACATCCTTTTCAAAATCTATTTCTCCCCTTTTAAACCTCTTGCCACAATTCAAACATACAAGTGTTTCAGCCGTTCCATGATACTCTACAACATCCTTAGAACCAGCCACCTGATGCAGGTTGTCTATGTTTTGAGTAATCACGGGACAGTTGAGTTTCGCCAAAGCATAATGGGCCGGATTGGGTTTAATGTCTTCCAAAAACCCGTAGAATATTTCCTTTATCAGCTTCCAACTCTCCTTTGGATGGGCTAAAAAGTAGTCTATATCGAAGCAAGATGGATCATATTTGCTCCAGAGCCCATCCGGACCCCTAAAAGGCGGAATGCCGCTTGCAACGGAAATACCCGCACCTGTGAAGGCTACCAACCTTTTAGAGTTTCTTATCCTCTTAGCAGCCTCTTTAATCTCATCCATACCAAAACTTATTTTATCA
>JALUBE010000060.1 GCA_027045065.1 Desulfurellales bacterium
TTCCTTTCGATTATAGGAAAAACAGGCAGTGGAAAGACCCTGCTCTTGGAAACTATTGCCGGTATATACAAACACAAGGGAAGGGTATTTTTGGATGGCATTGATATAACGAACACACCCTTACAGGAAAGACGCATCGGGCTCGTGTATCAGGATTTTATGTTGTTCAATCATCTAAGTGTTAAGCAGAATTTGCTGTATTCAAAGTTTAGGGATGAGGACTTATACAGAGACATCGTTGACGTTTTTGGACTCAAAAGGTTGTTGAATCGGAAACCCAAAAATCTATCCGGTGGTGAAAAGCAGAAGGTAGCCATTTCTCGTGCCCTGATCAGTAGACCGAAGCTGTTGCTTTTGGATGAGCCACTTTCTTCCATTGATTTTAGCTTTCGCTATATTTTTATCGAATTTTTAAAGGAAGTGCATGAGAGGTTTGATCTGACAACAATCTACGTTACACACAACTTGAAGGAAGCCTTGAGCTTGTCCAATAAATGCGGTGTTTTGATAGATGGTGAGCTTGTGCAGTTTGGACATACCAAAGATGTTTTTAAAAGACCAAGCTCCAAATCTGTCGCTGAGTTTTTGGGTTTTAAAAACATACTGCCTTGCGAGTTGATAGGCTTAAGGGATTGCTATTTTTCCATATCACCTTACAATGTTAACCTTGAAGGCAAAGGAGACTTTAAAATCAAGGCAAGGGTGATTTCTGTAAGCCCAAAAGAGAATGCTAATTTGGTAAAGATGGAAGTGGAAAATGGTGCAATATATGCTTATTCTTATAAGACACTAAAAGGGGATGTACTGATCGGTTTTGATAAATCGAAGGTGGTGTTTTTTAAAGAATGAGGCTGAAGGTAGTATTTGCCATTTTCTCCATTTTGCTCTTATTGTTTCTAACCATACCTGTATTTCGTATTTTAACGTCTCTATCCATTAATCAATATTTGCAGTCATTGAAAGATGACTCTATTGTTTCGTCAATTTTGCTTTCATTGAAGGTATCTATGTATGCGACGGTTTTGGTTATTCTAATTGGTGTTCCTTTGGCTTATGTTTTGGCAAGGGTGGATTTTCCCTTAAAAGGGGTTGTAGAGGGTTTGATCGATATACCTGTTATGATACCCCATGTTGCGGCTGGTATTGCATTACTGATGGTGTTTGAGGCAAACGGCTTTTTTGGTGAGTTTTTCAAGAGCATTGGTGTTACCTTTTTGGATACGCAGTATGGAATTTTGATTGCTATGATGTTTGTTTCTGCTCCATTTCTTATAAATTCGGCCAAAGAGGGTTTTAAAAAGGTTGATGAAAGGTTGGAGTTTGTGTCGAGAAGCTTAGGTGCAGGTCCCTTTGAGACGTTTTTTAGAGTTACGTTGCCACTTGCACGGAAAGATATAATTAACGGTGCATTGATGATGTGGGGACGGGGAATTGGAGAGTTTGGAGCCGTTGTTATAATAGCTTATCACCCTATGACAGCCCCTGTTATGATTTATGATAGATTTAACTCCTTTGGCTTGAATTACGCCCTGCCCGTCACTGCACTGATGATTTTGGTATCGATTTTGATATTCATTGTTATCAGAATAATAAATAACATTCTGAAATGATTTACGAAAACAGAAAATTTGATTTGAAAGAGGGTTTCAGTGTATCAGGTCAAGAGATAGAGTTTAGAAATTGCGAATTTTTAGGTGAGAGAGGTTTTGATGTAGTTAACTCTTCGATTAGATTTTGTAATTGTATTT
>JALUBE010000061.1 GCA_027045065.1 Desulfurellales bacterium
TGCTGTATCAGAAAAAACGTTCATCGCAGCAAAAAGCAGCTTTGAACAGGCAAAAGCTGCACTAAAAGATATTAAGACACTTTTAGGTTATTCAGTTGTACGTTCTCCAATAAATGGCTATATAAGCAAAAAATTCGTCCAAAATGGCGATATAGCAGCTCCATCACAACCACTTCTCGTTGTTGAGGGTTCAAATTTTTATCAAATACAAGCAAATATCCCAGACTCACTGTTTGCTAATTTTTTCAAGGTGAAAAAGATACCCGTAGAAATCAAAATAAAAAAGATTTATGGCTCTCCCCAGTACGTGCAGAAAAGTGAAGACCCAACAACCCATACCCATCTTGTAAAAATCATCATACCAAAATTCAGATTCATACACTCCGGTGAATTCGCAAAGGTTTTAATTGCCAAAAAACCCATCAAAGCGATCACAGTACCTGAAAACTCAGTTATAGAAAGGGGTGGCGTAGAAGGGGTTTTTATCTTGGATGAAAGCAATAAAACTCACTTTAGAATGCTAAGATTAGGTGAAAAAATAGGCAAAAGATACATAGTGCTAAGTGGCCTAAATCAAGGTGAAAGGCTTGTTGTAAACCCACCATACTATCTTGAAAACAATTCAAAATTGAAATGAACGAAAAGCTTAACATAGCCGGCAGATTGGCAAAAAACTTCTACAACTCCAAAATTACTCCACTAATTATGATAACAATAGCCGTTTTAGGAATAGGGGCGCTGCTCATTACGCCGAGAATGTATAACCCAGAAATCAAAGTACCGGCTGCAAACATAATTGTTGTTCGACCAAACACATCTGCAATTGAGATGGAGAACCAAATTGTAAAACCGTTGGAAGGCATTGTAGCCTCAATATACGGCGTTGACCACACGTTTAGCTACGCAATCGATGATATGGCTGTAATAACCGTTCAATTTAAAGTTGGGTTAAATCAGCAGGTATGTTTAATGAGGCTCTACAACAAAATAATGCGAAATTACGATAGAATGCCAAAGGGAACATATCAACCCATAATAAAATCCATCGGTGTTGAGGATATACCAATAATGACGATTACACTGTACTCAAATGACCTATCACCCTATCAGCTGAGAAAGTTGGCGTGTAAGGTTTTGGCGGAACTCAGGGGCGTTCCAAATATGGGAACAAACTACATAATTGGCGGCGCCCCAAAAGCCGTCAATGTAGAAATAGACCCTCAAAAACTGGCATCTTATAAGATAAGCTTAGATGATTTAATAAATACGCTTAGAGCAAGCAGTGTATTTGTTCAAGCAGGTAGCGTCATTAATAATAACAAAAGACACCCCATTCTTGTAACGCACCTGTTTAACAACGCAAAAGACGTTGGCAATGTCATAGTGGGCGTAAGAGAAGGAAAACCCATTTTTTTAAAGGATGTAGCCCGTGTGTATGAAGGTGCAGCAGATGTCAATTATGCAACAACATTTGCTTGGGGCAAGGCTTCTGGCAAAAAGAATTATAACAATTTGCACAATGCGGTGACAATAACTATAGCCAAAAAAACCGGAGCAAATGCCGTATTTGTAGCAAAAGATGTACTCAATAGATTGGATGCAATAAAAAAGGCCATGCTTCCTGAACATGTCGGTTTAGCGGTAATGAGAAATTATGCGGGCAAGGCAAATCGGGCTGTGAACACGCTTCTTGAACACTTAGCAATAGCTGTCATCGTCGTTGCCTTCATACTT
>JALUBE010000062.1 GCA_027045065.1 Desulfurellales bacterium
CCATTGGAACAATAGAGTGGATTCAGGTTCTATCACAGGAGGTCAATCTGAACAACTCATTTTTTGCATTTATCAACAACCTGAACTTTGAGATTTTGGGAGTGTTTACGGTTATTATTATGATAACAGGCTGGGTGTATGCGTATTTTTACTATAAGAGGGTGCTAACAGCAAAGAGATAATTCTTTTTGCGATTTCTTGATAAATTCTGTGAATTATATTAAAGTTGGGGGGCAATGAATATTCTTATTACTGGTGGTGCGGGTTATATTGGCAGTCATGTGGCTAAACTCTTACTTGAAGAAACAGACTACAATTTAACCATTATCGACAACCTATCCACGGGGTTTATGGAGACCATAAAAACGCTAAAAACCATCAGAGATTTTAACTTTATCAAGGCGGATTTGAGCAACTGGAGCGAAATTGAAGGTGTGTTTAAAGCATTGAATTTCGATGTTATAATACACTTTGCTGCAAGCTTGGTTGTGCCTGAGAGTGTTGAAAAACCCACAAAGTACTACTTAAATAACACTGCCAATGGAACTAATTTGATTGACTTATGCCTTAGGTATGGTGTCAAAAAATTTATCTTTTCATCTACGGCTGCTGTTTACGGTGAACCCGACCCTAAAGAGGCAGAGAAGGGAATAAAAGAGGATTTTCCTGCAAACCCCATAAATCCCTATGGAAAGAGCAAGCTGTTTGTGGAGCATGTGCTTAAAGATACGACCTTTGCAAACCCGGATTTTAAATACGTAATCTTGAGATACTTTAACGTTGCCGGTGCATCAGAGGATTTAAAAATAGGACAGAGAACCAAGAATGCTACACATCTTATTAAGGTAGCAGCTCAAACGGCTGTGGGGAAAAGGGATAAGATGTTTATCTTTGGTGATGATTACCCTACAAGGGATGGCACGTGCATCAGGGATTATATACACGTTGTGGACCTTGCAAGGGCCCATATAGATGCCATTGATTACTTAAATGAAAATGACAGTGGTGTATTCAATGTGGGATATGGTAATGGCTATACAGTGAAAGAGGTCATTGATGCGATAAAAAAGGTCAGCGGTGTGGATTTTAAGGTTGAAATTGCCCCACGCAGATCGGGAGACCCCGCTGTTTTGGTTGCAAACAGCGAGAAAATAAAGAAAAAAATGGGCTTTAAGCCCAAATATGACAACCTTGAGGTAATTTGTAGAACTGCCCTTGAGTGGGAAAGGAAACTTTTGGCTTAACGGCAGTGCTCTGAGTTTATCGTACAGAATCCTCTGTTGCCTTTAAATAATTGTGTTGAGTTATCCAATAGGTTAATAGTTGACTTTGTAGTTTCATGTCTGTAAAAGAAGTTTATGATATTGTTATCGCCTATCAATATCTCAATTTTATCTTTTCCTCGGATTATTAGGGCAGGAACGGCTTCCACACCTAAAGATTTCAAAAAGCTCACACACTTTGTAACATTTACCCTTTTGATTTTTAAACCCTTAGCTTTTATAAATCTTTCAACCCTTTCACAGTGAGGGCATGAGGTTTTGTAAATTAATATGGCGTTTGACTTTGGTAGGTTAGAGCTTGCAAGAGGTTTCAAAACAGCAAACATTAAGAAAACGGATAAAAAGGAAGCAAAGCCCACGAGTACCAACCACCTTTTTTGTAAAACCCTAAGAAAAGCCAGAAAGACAAATATGGAAAAGACAGATATACAGAAATAACA
>JALUBE010000063.1 GCA_027045065.1 Desulfurellales bacterium
CTACCAACTGAGCTATTCCCGCTCTTGCACCGCTAATAATAATGAATTTGTCGGCTTTGTCAACCAAAAAATTCTTGGCTGCCTTTTTTGGTTTTCAGTTCCCTTTGTTTGCATTATTGAATTGCTCAAGAATTGATAGTATTGTTGGTAAAAGCTGCTTTTTCCTTGATAAAACGTTTGGCAAGAAATATTCATTTTTACCCTTCTTTTCGTAAGGCATCAGGCTCTCACATGTATGGCCTGTGGTCAAAAGCAGACTGTTTGAGTTTATGATATCGCTTATAAGTAGCATTACCCAGTCCAATTGTTTGTCCCTTCTTGTCCTTTCAAGTTCATTAAATATCTCTTCTTTCTTTTCTGGCAGGATTTCTAAATTGACTGTTTCTGCTTGCCCTATACCGAACTTAACACCATATTCGTTGTAGACCTTAAAATCCGTATTTACGATTTCTTTTGCTGACCTTGAATTTAGCGTTCCTGTTGTTTCGAACATCTCCCTTCCGTATTTTTCCAAATCGACGCCGGCCATTTTTGAAAGCTCACGGGCGATAATCCTATCCTCTTCTGTTGTCGTTGGTGATTTGAGGACGACTGTATCAGAAAGCAGACCGCTTAAGAGAAGGAGTGCCGTGTCTTTGTCTATTTCTACGTTGTGGTATTTATACAGTTGATAAACGAGGCTACACGTGCTGCCGATGGGCTTGCTGTAGAAGAATATGGGGTATGTGGTTTTGATTGTGCCGAGCCTGTGATGATCTACGATTTCTAAGATTTCTGCTGTTTCTATACCGTTTACAGCTTGGGCCATCTCGTTGTGATCTACGAGTATCACCTTATTTGCGAATTTTTTGATGATATCAGACCTTGTCACTATACCCACGAGCTTATTTTCATGATTAATCACAGGCAATCCCCTGTAAGGTGTTTGGCTTAAGAGTTCCCTTGCCTCGGATAGATAGTCTGTCTCTTTAACTGTCTTTACGTTTCTGTTTAAAACGGATTCTGATGGCGAGCTCAGGGTTAACCTTCTTGCCGTTTGTGATGTATCAAAAGGCGACACGAATACGCTTCCGTTGTAATTTGTAAAGTCTATGTCGTTTAACTCTTCGGTTGATGTAATTGCTGTTAAGACTATACATTTGAACTGGTTTTTTATTGCATAATTCAATATCTTCATTCTTTTGCCCACAATTAAAACCGTTTCATTGGGGTTTAAGTGCTTTGCGTAGTCTTTAAACTTCTCAAAAGGCATAGCGCCTATAATTATTTGGCCTTTAAAGGTTTTCTCATTTGATTTTTTGACAAAAAAGCCACCAAGCACCTTTTTAAAGTTGTCGAGGTCAAAGAGATACGTTGGTTTTTTGTCTATCCTGTCGGAGATGAAAAAGTCTGTTAGCTCAAAAACGCTGATTATACCCAATAATTTGTTGTCGTTGTCCACAATGGGTACAAGTCTGATACCTTTTTCCTTTATGGTTTGCATAACCTCAAACAACGGGGCGTTTTTATTCAAGGCTATCGGTGGTGTGGTCATTATGTCGGAAACTCTTGGATAGACGTCGTTTATAAGTATTGGTGGTTCGACATTTGCCCTGTTTAAGACGAATTCTGTTTGCTTATTGATATTGCCGCATCTTGCGGGGATGTAGGTGTTATTGGGATCAATTCTGTTTTTTAGTCTCGAATATGCAATTGCAGAGCAGATAGCATCTGTATCGGGGTTTTTGTGGCCTATTATGTAAATCTTCTCCATTTTGCCCACCTCTATAGTTTTTTTAGCAATTCAATTAATAGTACACTTAAGAAAAAATTCAAGCTGTATTTTAGGCTATATCCCATTTTCATGCGCTCACTTTTCATGTTTATGAAAATTAAACTGCCTGTTGATACGGCTAACGGTGCGGATGCATTTATGAGGTTTGGGCATTCTATTCTGTGGCATACTAAAGCCGAAAGGGTGAACAGCAGGGTGTATGAGAAGATTAGGGGTTTTGTGGTGTTTGGTGTGCGGTTGAGGATTAATGCGATAGCAAAAATGAATAACGGGGATTTAAGAGTTGTATGAAGGATGAGCCCAATTGCAACAGCGCTTAAAAGCAAGCTTAAAATTTCTGATAACATCCCGTGTTCCGTTTTGCCAAAGTCTATTGCGAATCCGTATAGTATTAATGGCAACATGGATACTATCGTTTTTAAGGCAAAGTCGTTAAGAAGCAAGAAAGAACCGATGGTGAATGCAGTTAATACGCCAATGGATGATAGGTTTTTAAAACGGCTGTCCTTTTTTGCAATCTGAAAGTAAAAAAATAGGTTTATGAGTATTGATAAATAGAATGCAATTATCGAGATACTCAAAAGTGGTGGCATCTAAACAAACTCGAACCAGTTTAGGAATTTTCCGTTTTTAAGATTTAGTATATCCTCGAAAGCCTTTGATAGCTTTGCTGTGATCTCGCCAGGAACTGGATCTAAAACTCGGCTTTCTATCTGTATAACAGGATTAACCTTAATGCCTGTATGTGATGTGAATATTTCATCTGCCTGTAGTAAATCAGATGGTAAAAGATCTTCCTCTTGCGTTTCTATGCCTATGGATTTTGCCACTTCAAGAACCGACATGCGTGTTATACTGAGCAGTATGTTGCCTGCTTTTGGCGTTTTGAGTATACCATCCTTTACCATGAACACAGATTCTATCGAACCTTCAGCTACGTAACCCTCTGTTGTTAGAGAAATACCAAGATCAAACCCCCTTTTCATTGCTTCCCTTCTGATTAGTGCGCCGTTTAGGTAATTTGAGCATGCTTTGGCTTCAACAGGAACGGTCTTCGGGTGTATCTTTCGCCAAGATGAGAAGCAGACCTTTAAAGGTTCGGTTTTGTTAAGCTCAGGATCATCAATCTCTGGTATTACAAATATGGCCACGTCGATTGGATCGTCAAGCACCAACGAGACAATGGCCTGCTCGCTGTAATAACCCATGATCTTAACAAGCCCCTTTGTTAGATTGTTTGCCCTTATGCTTTTCTTTATTGCTTCTTTGATTTCGTCTTTTGAATAAGGTATTTTCGTATAGAGAAGCTCTGCGCTTCTAAAAAATCGATCTATATACCTGTCAACCCTAAAAATTGCCGTTCCTTTAGGTGTTTCATGAAACCCCATTACGTCAAATATGGCACTTGCCCTACTGAAGCTATGGGACAAAATATGAACGTTTGCATCGTTCCAATTAACGAATGAGCCATTTATCCATACCTTTAGGTTCTCGAACATGACTACCTCCAAAAGTGTGCAGGCGGAATGTCTATTACCGATTTCAATCCAGCTTCCGATTTTATTAAATTGGGCATTGTATTTATTACAACCGATGCTGTGCCAATGTCTCCGTTTACGCCACCCTTTATTGTGCTTGTGATGTCTGGTTCTCCGTATAGCTCAACCGTATCCTCTTCTGAAGGATTACCCAAGAAGGCCTTTAGCTCAAGTTTTATCAGCTCTTCTCCATTTTTGAAGCCAATTGCCGTTTGATGAACGCCCTTCACCATGCCCTTTTTGACTGTGATATATTCACTTTTTACCTCTTCATCGGCAACAACAGGATTTACAGTTTCTTTATATTGATCGATCTCAAAGGAGAGCGCTTTTGCAATTAAGTGCACAGATTCCTTAAATCCCACATGCCTAATTGTTCCTTCCTTTACTTTTCTTTTGAATTCTTCTATTGACAGACCTGCACCGATCTTTCTCTGAAACGGTAATCGCCTTTTTGATGCGTCCTGATGACGTTTTACTATGACTTTGTCGGTTCTTTTTTGGGGTGTTGTCAAAATTATGGGTAAAAAGTCCATCAAGAATCCGGGGTTTATGCCCGTGCCAAGAACAGTTGCGTTATTTTTCTTCGCTATTTCGTCAAGTTCTTCTGCTAATTGTTGATCGTTTACAGAAGGGTAGAGCATCTCTTCGCATGTTGAGATTACGTTCTTTGAACTTTCAACACACTGCTTAACCGTAGGAAAGACGTCTTTAAAGCTTGACAGGGTTGAAATCACCGCTATGTCGAAGTCCAGTTTTAGGACTTCTTCAAGGTTTTCTTTGACTGTTATGCCTAACTTTCCTGTATTCAGGATTTCACCAGCGTCTTTGCCTAACTTTTCCTCGTCCAAGTCAACTACTGCCACAAGTTCTAAATTTTGCCTTTCCAAAGCGAACTTTACTATTTGTTGTCCTATGGGCCCAAAGCCAATCTGTGCAAACTTTATCTTTTTCATACCAACCTCCTTCTAAAGTTGCTTATATCAAAAAAAACGGCCGAATTAAACTGCTTTTTGGGCCCAATTGTGATAAAATAAATATGATGATTAGCATTGGATTATTTAAGCAAAAGAATAAGACATTTGGCATAGCTCTGGGTGGCGGTGCAGCTTGGGCTGTTGCTCATATTGGCGTTTTAGAGGTACTTGAGGAGAACGGTATAAAGATAGACGGTATTGCAGGTACATCTGCAGGCAGTATAGTTGCAAGTCTCTACGCATTCGGTTTAAGGCCTCATGAAATCAAGGATTTGGCTTTGAGGCTTAAGCTCAGCGACGTTTTTCATTGGAAGATATCGAAAATGGGTCTTTCTCAGACGGATAGGATAGTGAGTTTGATTGTTGACGCTATAGGGGAGAAAAAGATTGGCGATGCTGGTATTCCCCTTTTTATCACGGCAACTGATTTGATGAGGGCAGAAGCTTTCGTTTTTGATAAAGATGCTTTTGTTCATGAGGCTGTTGCGGCAAGTTGTGCAATACCGGGGGTCTTTGTCCCATTTGAATTTAACGGCAGGGTTCTTGTTGATGGCTCTCTGGTTGCGGATGTAAACTGCAAGGTTTTAAAGGAGAACAGATTTGATGTTGTGGTTGGCGTTGAGCTTTCAAACTACAGAAAAGGCAAAAAGCCGAACAACATGTTTGAGATCCTTCTTGAAAGCTTGCAGGGTATGGTTGAACGATCCAATAGGGAACTTTTTAAGTATGCGGATTTGGTAGTGAGGCCTCAGATTTTTGAAATTGGAAGATTTGAAATTGATAAAGTGCCCCAGTTGTTGCAGAAGGGCAGAGAAGCTATGGCGTCAAGGATTATTGACATTAAGAAACTACTATGATTGAGTTTTGTGGTGTTGACAAAATAGAGGGTGAGACATAGAATTTTTATCGCTATGGACATGTACGTGGTTTTTGATGGTAGGATAGTAAAAGAAGATGAAAAATATAGGATTTCTGGGTTTTCTTTTGTTAATGCAGACAGATACGAAATATCCGATAATGAAATAAGGCGTTGTATAGAGGATAATTTTCAAGATAAGCACATCTTTGAAGTAAGGTGCAATGGTTTTGCGTGCACTGTAATTAGCCGAAAAACTAAAGAAGACGAGTTTTATATCAGCGGTTTTGCCTACAATTTAGAGAGACCTGTTATCGATGATGGCATATTCGATCTTTTTGACGATACTAAAAACATAAGCGTTGTCCTTTACAGTGGAGACGGTAGTATAATTTTTGCAAACAAATCATTTTTGGAGGCTACGGGCTTTTCTTATGAAGAGGTAAGGGGTAAGTACATATGTGATTTCATCTTGGATTCCCACAAGAGCATTTGCGAACATCATGTAAAAGAAAGGGTTAAGGGTGAAAGGTTCAGCAGTAGATACTTCGGCGTCAAGATAGCAACAAGGGATGGCAAATACAGGATCTTTTCTGTGTATGGCAATAGCGTTATTTTCAAAGGTAAACCCGCCGGTTTTCTTATTGGCTTGGATGAGACCAAAGAAGATAATTTGAAAAGGGTGTACTCAGCTTTAAAGAACGTCAATCAACTGATTATACGTGTGAATTATGAGGATGAACTGTTTGACAATATTTGCAGGGTGCTTGTTGAGGTTGGTTTCAAGGCAGCGGTGATTGCAGAGATAAAAAAAGATCTCTCTGTTCAGATCATTTATAGGGCTGGTGAATGCAAGGATTTCTTTGGAAGAGTGAAGGCATCCGTTGACGGTAAGTCTGAACACGGCATAGGTATGGCGGCACGAGCCTTACGTGATGGTAAAATAGTTATAAATCCCGATACAGAAACAAATCCATATATTGAGTTTTGGCGAAAGGATTTGCTTGAGTGTGGTTTTTTGTCCCATTGTGCAATTCCTATAAGAGTCAAAGATAAGGTTCGCTATGTGTTACTTGTATTTTCGGATCATAAGAATGCATTTATCAGCGAATTTTTGGATCTTTTGAGAGAGTTGACTGTTGATATTGAGTTTGCTTTGGAGAAACTTGAAAAGGGCAAATACATTAGGCTAATTGGAGAGGTTCTCAATAGGATAGAAGAAAATGTGGTTATAACGGATGAGGATTGCAATATAGAGTTTGTCAATAATGCATTTTTGAAGATCTTTGGCTATGAGTCAAAAGAGGTGATAGGTAAAAATATTCTGCAATTTGTTGAGGAAGGTGAGTGTGAGCAGAAGAAAAATTGGATAATGGAAAATGTCTTAAAGAATGGTGTTGTACGGTTTGAGTCTCGTATGAAACTAAGATCGGGTAAGATTAAGACGTTCGATGTTTCCATAGCGTCCGTTAAGGATAAAAAAGGCGAAACAAAATTAATCGGCTTAATGAGGGATATTACGAAGGACAAAGAACAGAAGGAAAAGATAAAGCAGCTGAGCAGACTTTATAAAACACTGTTTTATTTAAATGAAGCATTGATCTCTGCTGAAAGCGAGGTTGATGTATTTAAGGATGTTTGCGGACTCATTGTTGACCATCTTGGTGCTGATGTGTCCTTTCTCGTCTTCAACGTTGATGGCAAATGGCATATATCGCACGCTGCAATCTCTGACGATAGGCTGGAGTCGTTTGTAATGTATTTAAAAAATAGTATTGCTCAATTACCGCAAGATGTTGGTTATTTGCCTTTTATTAGGGCATTTGAGACGGGCAGTGTGAAGCTTATTGATGATATGGAAAATGATAAAAGATCGCAGCCGTTTGTTGATCAGATAAAGGTCTATGGTTTTAAGAAGTGTTTTGCTTTACCCATTGGTTTGAAAGGTAGAAGGGTTGCTGTTTTGGTTTCTGTATTTAGGGATAACATTGCTTTTGACAAAGAGTTTGTTGCCCTGCTTAATCAGATAAAAGACGATATAGCTGCTTCTATTGAGGTGATAGTTGATAGAAGATGGAATAGAATTATCAGCTTAGCTATGCAAAAGGGGTTCTCTTACGTTGTTGTTATGGATAAGGACTTTAGGATTGTTTACATGAATGAAGCAGCTATAGAGATGCATGGATTCACAAGGGATGAAATTTTAGGAAAGAAACAGACAGTATTCTCAAGTGGTTTGCACGATTTTTCCTTTATAAAAAGGTTTGCTAAAGCCATGAAAAAGGGCGAGATTTTCAGCGATGTGTTTAGCTATAGAACCAAAGATGGCCGCATTGTTTATGGATACACCACGATTATACCGTATAAAGAAAATGGGATTGAGTATTATATTGCCGTAGGTAAGGATATAACAAAGGAAAAGACACTTCAAAAGAGGCTTGCTTACCTTTCAAGTCACGATTTACTTACGGGTTTACCCAATAAGGAGAGCTTTATAAAGCAGGCTCAAGATCTTTTAAGGTCTGCGACAGATAAGGAAATAATGGCCGTGGCGATAGTTGATATAAAGAACTGCTCATACATTAACCAAGCATATGGCTATAAGGGTGGCGATGCGGTTATTAAGGAAACGGCTCAGAGGATTAGAAGCTTCTTAAAAGAGGATGACGTTTTGGGTAGACTTGCAGGTGATAAATTTTCTTTGGTCGTGTCTGGTTATTTATCTGAAGAGGATGTGTTGATAAGTCTTTCGAGACTTTTAAAGCTTTTGAATAAACCCATTAAGCTCGATGGCAGTGAATTTTTGCCTTCTTACTGCATAGGTGTAAGTTTCTATCCGTCTGATGGCATCAATATTGAGGATCTGCTAACAAAGGCTGAATTTGCTTTGGCTAATGCTAAGCGCGAAGGGGATAACGAGATAGGTTTCTTTAAGAAGCGATCTCAGCAAGAGGCCTTGAAGATAATAGAACTCAAAAGCAAACTGGCAGATGCTTTAAAAAATAGGGAGTTTGTGCTGTTCTATCAGCCTTACTACGATGTAAAAAGTGGCGAGATTGCAGGTGCTGAGTCGCTTATTAGATGGATACATAACGGCGAGGTGATTCCGCCGGGCGATTTTATTGAAACACTTGAGAATTCCAATTTTATTTACGATGTTGAGGAGTATTTGATAAACGAGGCTGTTCGAACTATATCGCAGTGTAAGAGAAAAGTGCCTATTTCCATCAATATTTCGGCTAAAAGTTTTAAGAGAGATTACCTTGTTGCGACTGTTTCTCAGGCTTTGAAGGATTTTGGTGTTGATGGTGGTTATTTGACTGTTGAGATTGTGGAAAGGGTCTTTTTGGAGAGCAAGAGCTATACGAAAAACATAATGGATCAACTGAAAGCTATGAATGTCAAAATAGCGGTTGACGATTTTGGAACAGGTTATTCTTCATTGACTTACATTAGAGAGTTGCCCATAGATATTTTGAAGATAGACATTTCATTTATCAGGGGAATGATGAAGGACAAGAAGGACTTAAGCCTTGTAAGATTGATAATCAACGTTGCAAAGGAATTTGGCTTTAAAACGGTGGCTGAAGGTGTGGAGACAAACGAGCAACTTGAACTGTTGAAATCCCTCGGTTGTGATTACGTGCAGGGTTTCCTCCTTAGCAGGCCTTTGGAGAAGGAAAAATTCTTGTCCCTCTTGGATTAATTGCTTGTTTTTATATATGAACTTTTGTATAATATTGTTGTGAAATATACAAATTTGGAAGTAATAAATTTTATTATATCCCAAGGTGAGCCATATAAAAACGATAAAGAACTATTGTCTATATTGGTTGACTATTTTAATCAGGATGTTGTTGTTTTGGGTATTGTGAATTTGGCGGCTTTGGCTGAAGGTGTGGTAGATGTTTACTTTGAGCAGTACATATCGGATGAGATAGATGAAGATGTGGCCCGTGATCTGAGAAAGATAAGCTATACGGGCGCGTTTAAAGAGTCATTCGAAGAAAGAAAGCTGTTAACTGTGAATTATTATGAGGGAAATTGAGCTGGATAAGGCTATTTTTGGAATGTCAAGGATGCCCTTTTGGATGCGTACCTTTGTGAAAGTTCCAATGGATTCAACTTGCCAAAGATTAAGGATATTGAAGAAGAGCGCGTAAACATATTCTTCAAAGACTACCTTACAGGGACGGATAGGCTTGTTTTGTTTTCCAAATACGTCGAAGAGAAGATAGAAAAGGGTGAAAGCTTTTATCTGTTTGGCTTGGACATAGTAAATTTAGGCTACATCAACTATAAATACGGTGTAAACTATGGAAACAGACTTATTGAAGCTTTAGCTGAAGAGCTGATGAAAAGCCCTTACTTACTGAGAATTATGCGATCAGGGGCCGATTCTTTTATGTGTTTATGTCCCGTTGATGGTTTGGAGTATTTCTATTCGTTTATTGAGAATGTTGAGGAAAAGCTCAAGTTTAGGTTTTTAAATAATGAACAAGATATGAAGCTCTTTTTCGATGGATTGCTTTACAAGACCCAAGTATCCTATCCAAAAGACGGTGAGACGTTTGAAGATTTGCTTTACGCCCTCAGGTTAAGATTGAAAAGGCTTAAGTTTATTAACTATAAGTCTCACTTAAGTCTTTAATATTATTTGAAAGACAATCCTTTTTTTGATATATTTTTCACGATATTGAAAGGGAGGTTTTGCGATGGATTTGAAGTCTTTAAAGGACTTGATGCGCTTTGTGGAAAAGAGCCAGTTTGTTGAATTTGAATACAAAGACGATGAGATGCATATAGTTTTAAAGAAAAAAGAGGCGTTTGTTGCAGACAGTATTGTTACCCAAGCCCCTCAACCTGTAGTTTTAGAGGCCAATGTGCCCCAACAACAGGTTAAAGAAACAAAGGAAGAGGAGAAGAAAGAAGAAAAAGTAGAGGAAGGGCTTGTTGAGATAAGGTCACCGATGGTTGCAACATTTTACAGAGCCCCTTCACCCACATCGCCACCTTACGTAGAAGTAGGGGATGAGGTAAAGAAGGGCGATGTACTGTGCATTTTGGAAGCCATGAAGATCATGAATGAGCTTGAAGCTGAATTTCCGTGTAGGATTGAGAAGATATTGGTGGAGAATGGTCAGAAGGTTGAATATGATCAGCCGCTATTCCTTGTTAAGAGGTTGGATTGATGTTTAAGAAGATCCTGATTGCAAACAGGGGAGAAATTGCTGTTAGGGTTATAAGGGCGTGCAAAGAGCTGGGCATAAAGACCGTTGCTGTGTATTCAACAGAGGATAGGGAGTCTATGCATGTGAAACTGGCGGATGAGGCCATCTGTATTGGTCCGCCTGAGGCAAAGAAAAGCTATCTAAATTTATTCAACGTGGCCCAGGCTATTGCAAATTCCGGTTGTGATGCCGTTCATCCGGGTTATGGCTTTTTATCTGAAAATCCGAACTTTGTCAGGATTTGTGACGATCTGGGTGTTAAGTTTATCGGGCCTGATGCAGAGACGATGGAAAGACTTGCGGATAAGGCCAAAGTTAAGGCCATATTAGATGAAAACGGTATACCTACTGTTCCTGGCAGTAGGGGTTCTGTGGATGATGAGGATAGCTTGATAAGGGTGGCAAAAAAAATCGGTTATCCCATTCTGTTGAAGGCTGCGTGGGGTGGCGGTGGCAAGGGTATGAGGGTTGTGAGAAGTGAAAATGAGTTAATCGATGCGTTCCGAGCGGCAAAGCTTGAAGCAAAGGCCTCTTTTGGTAGGGATGATATCTATATTGAAAAGTTTATTGAACATCCAAGACATATAGAGGTGCAAATTATTGCCGATGAGTTTGGCAACGTTGTTCATATTGGTGAAAGGGACTGCACGCTCCAGAGAAGGCATCAAAAATTGTTGGAAGAGTCGCCAAGTCCTGTTTTAAAGGAATACACAAGGAAGAAACTGCATCACACGGCTGTTGAGGCAGCCAAGGTTTTGGGATACAAGAATGCAGGCACGCTGGAGTTTCTCTTTGACGGTGAAGACTTTTACTTTATTGAGATAAACACACGTATTCAGGTTGAGCACCCCGTCAGTGAGATGTGTTACGGTGTTGACCTGATTAAGGAGCAGATCAGGGTTTCTGCAGGAGAAGAGTTGAGTTTTATGCAATCGGCTTTGGAGCCGCAGTTCCACGTTATTGAATGTAGGATCAACGCCGAGGATCCAGAGAGGTTTTACCCTTCGCCTGGCACTGTTAAGGGTCTGTATATACCTGGTGGACCTGGCGTTAGGGTAGATACGGCTGTTGCCTGCGGTAGCAAGATCTCACCGTATTACGATTCAATGATAGCAAAGCTCGTTGTTCGTGGTGGCAGCAGGGAAGAGGCGCGTAAGAGGATGTTGAGATGCCTTGACGAATTTGTCATCGAAGGCGTAAAAACCACCGTACCGTTTTTTAAGAAGATTTTAACCGCAGAGGAGTTTATAAACAACAACTACGACACAAATTTTATTGATAAAAGGTTTTTGGGACGCGGTTAGGTTTCGATAACAATATCTTCTTCCTTTTCCAGTGCCTTTTTTAAGGCATCATAGCTTCTCTGGGCGAAATTCTCAGGTGTGTCGTTTATCTTCGAAAAGGTTATGCCGTATTTTGGTTTTACCTCTAACGCACAGTCTTTATAGCTTAAGTCTTTTAGGTTTCGTGTGATCTTTTCGCAAAAGAGCACAGTGTCGTCGCCCTCAAAGACCCTTGTTAGTATGCAAAATATACCGTTGTCGCAATGGAAGAGTATATCACTGCGTCTGCAGATCTTTTTAAGTGTATCTGATACGGTTTTGTCTACCTGATCTTGTGTGATACTTGGGCAATTTGATCTAACACTGTGATCCTTTGAACAATCAAAGATAATGAAGCTGTAATTTTCCTCGTATCTCTCATGCTGCAACAGTATGTGGTTCATGAGAAAGTAAAGGGCCGTTTTATTGTACAGATTGGTGTTTTGATCGATTAGATCCCTGTTTAACTTATCTAAGTCTTTTTGCTGAAAAAATTGCATCTCTCACCTCTTCAAGTGTAGTTGAAGCAACCTTTGAAGCCCTTTTCGAGCCCTCGATCAGTATTTCTTTAACATATTCCTTTTTATTAATCAAATCTTCTCGCTTTTCCCTGATGGGCCTCAATGCATTGTTTAGGTTTTCTGTAAGCTTCTTTTTACAATCGACGCAACCTATTGTTGCTTTAGAACAGGCTTCTTTTATCTCATCCTGCAACTCTTTTGGGCTGAATATCTTGTGCAACATGAATACGCCGCACTCTTCGGCAACTCCAGGATCGCTTCTGCGCTTCCTTCTTGGATCTGTGAACATGATCTTGATCTTTTTTGCTGTTTCCTCTTCTGTGTCGGATAGGTATATGGCGTTGTTGTAGGATTTGCTCATTTTTCTACCGTCCAATCCTAAAATCTTTGGAACTTCTGTTAGTAGAGGTTGTGGTTCAACAAATATCTCTTTTTTTGTTAAGGCATGAAAGTGTCTAACGAGTTCGCGTGTAAACTCAAGATGGGCTACTTGGTCAAGGCCCACAGGGACGTAATGCGCCTTGTAGATTATGATGTCTGCTGCCATCAACACGGGGTATCCCAAAAATCCGTAGTTTGATGTTTTGACCTTACCCAATTGGGCAATTTGGTCCTTATAAGATGGCACTCGCTCAAGCCATCCAACGGGTGTTATCATGGAAAGCAGTAAAAACAGTTCTGCGTGTTCTTTAACAAGTGATTGTACAAACAGTGTATTCTTTTCTGGACTCAAGCCAAATGCGAGCCAGTCGATTACCATATTTATTGTGTTTTCTGGTATATCCTTTGCATCGTCGAACCCTGTTGTGAGTGCATGCCAATCTGCCACAAAATAGAACCTGTTGTAGTTTTCTTTCTCAAGGTTGATCCAATTTTTTAGTGCACCGTATAGGTTTCCCAAGTGTAAAATGCCCGTTGGCCTCATTCCGCTTAAGACGGTTTTCTTCATCTTTCAACCTCACATTGGTAGAATTATTTTAAACGTTGTCCCAATTCCAATCTCACTTTCTATATAAAGTTCTCCGCCCAAAATTTCAATAGAATGTTTTGCAAGCGGCAAGCCTATTCCCTTCTTTACAGATCCACCAGATTCAAATGGTTCGAATATGTTTTTTAGTATGTCTTTTGGTATACCGGGTCCTGTATCCTTAATTGTTATTTCTAATGCATTTTCTATTCCCTCTGCTCTTTTTGCTTGAATGGTTAATTTACCCCCATGTTTCATGGCTTTTATGCAGTTATCAATGATGTTCCTCAGGCTGATTTTCAGTTTGTTTTTGTCTGTTCTAATGGGTGGCAAATCCTTTTCTAAGTTAATGTCAACCTCAATGTTGTTCTGTTTTATATTTTCTTTAAACTCGTTTAACACATTGTTTATCAGGTTTTCCATTGATACAAAGCTCAACTGAATATTTCTATCGCTCATCTCCAAGAGGTTATTGAGCAATGCGCTCATATTTTTGCTTTCGTTTTTTATGTATTCTACATACTTTTGTAATTCGCTTAAATCTGAACCTTTCTTAATCTTTCTGTCTAATATCGTTGCTATGCCGCCAAGACTCATCAATGGATTTCTAAGTCTGTGAGCTACGCTTTCTGCTAAATCCAGCATGGCCTTTTCCTTTTCGTGCTTAATTAACTGTTTGTGCATCTCTTCCATTTCTTTCAGGGTTTCTTGAAGTTTAATATTCCTCTCTTTTAATTGGTTGTTTAGTTTTTCAATTTCAATTAGGTGTTTTTCCAATCTGTCACTTAATACACCTGTTGGATAGGCTATGACAAAAAACGGGACGATTCTGTACAAGATGTCTGCAATGTTGTAAAGGCCAATGCCGTATGAATAGTTGAATATCACGTAGAAGAGGGCGCCGAAAAAGGCCGTTACAAAGGCGTTTCTTATACCGAGAACGAAGGCTGAAAATGTTATTACAACGAAGTAGCCCGAATAGAATGGACTTGAAAAGCCACCTGTGTTGTACGTAAAGAAGGAGATCACTATCTGGTCAAAAATAAAGGTGAAAAGGCAAAAATACTCGCACTTAACAGTGGATCGCGAAAGGGTCAACCTCACAATAAAGAAAGATATGTAGACGAATATTATGGCATTGTAGGCATAGATTAGATGTTGCTTATTGATTGTGGCTATGTAGAGATTTGGGTTTGTTACCCAGAGGATTGCGCCAGCAACGGAGAACAGCCTTACCGAAAGGATCAGTAGGTTCGTCTTTGTTATATCGATGAACTGCTTGGTTTTAATCATTAAAAAGCACCCAAAAATTGGACAGCGAGCGACATAATGTTGTATTATAGATTAGTTTTTAAGGTTAACTTTGTCAAATTATTTGATTTTTCGGAGCGTATTTTATGGTGATCCGCAGAAGCTCGAAGGTAAAGGTATCATGCTCGACGTATATCGAGAACCTTACAGCTGCGATTGTTTACCTTTTGATATCTTTAAAGGTCGGGGATAAGGTTATAGACAAGAAGATAGATGAGTTTAAGGAGCAGGTTAAGAAAATAAAGTACGAAGAGGATACATCCAAATTGGTGGCCTTTAGAAACGCCATAGCGGATTTTGTTATAGAGTATGATGAATTTGTCCAGGAGAGAAAGGCAGTCTTTAACAATCTATTGTTAAACAATATAAGCCTGCTCGTAGCTATAGCAAAGACTGCGGAGGCCGACAAGAGATGGCGTGACAGCCTTGAGAGGGTTAAAGAGATTTTGAAACAAAAAATAGACGTTGACACGCTCACACAGACAAAGGAGATACTGTTTAGGTTAGGTACAACGACAAAAGACTCAAAGGACGTTGTTTATAGGGATATACTGCAGATATTGTTTTCCCTGTTGGATGTAGAAAGTGATGATGATAGGGCGAAGAAGTACTTGGAAAAGGTAAAGAAGCTCCAAAGCAAGCTTGTTGCAAGCCCCTACCGTATTGATGAGAAGGAAATTAGGGATGAGATAAGGGAGCTTGTTGAGGAAAAAGAAAGGCTTGAAGAGGAGTACATTGACAGCCTGCAGACGAAGCTGAACAAGGCTTTAAAAGCTTTGATTTACACAATAACGACATTCACCTCATCGTCAAGTGACTATGTGAGCACGTTTCAGGGGCACATTGATGAAATAAACAACGCAATAAACAGCAAAAATATTGATGTTGACGAGTTGAGCAAAAGGTTGATAGGCATTGCCGTAAAGATTAAGGATACAACGATTAGCATGAAGAATGAGATTGAGCAATATTCAAAGAAGCTTAAAGAATCACAGGAGATCATAGAGGACTTGAGGGAAAAACTGAAAAAAGCACAAGAGAATTTAATCATCGACCCGTTGACTGGTGTTTACAACAGAAGGGGTCTTATACATTTCTTAAAGGTTGAGATTGCAAGGGCCGAACGCTACAAGCAACCTCTTTCCATTATCATGGCTGATCTTGATCACTTTAGTAACGTAAACAACACATACGGCCATTTGGCTGGAGATATGGTCTTGAAGGGCTTTTGCAAGACGGTTAAGTCAATAGTTCGATCGGCGGACGTTGTTGCAAGGTACGGTGGAGAGGAGTTTATTGTTATATTACCCAATACGGATTTAGACAGTGCCTTTGAGGTTGCAGAAAAATTGAGACTGGCCGTTCAAAAGCTGAAATTCAAGTACAAAGACAAGATTTTTTTCATTACGTCGAGTTTTGGCGTGGCTGCATTTAGAGAAAAAGATACAATCGAGACATTAATCAAAAGAGCAGATAAGGCGCTTTACAAAGCCAAAGAGAAGAGAAATTGTACGGTAAAGGAGACAGAATTATGATAGATCACAGGATTGCGAAATTAAGGGAGAAGATGGATGAGTTTAAGTGCGATGCCGTTGTTATTTTTAGCACCCTAAACAATGCTGACATAAGGTATTTTACGGGTTGCAATGTAGAGGGTGTTTTGGTTGTTGACAGAGAGGAAGCCAATCTGCTTGTGAGTAACCTTTATTATCAGACGGCTTTGGATAAGGTTAAGGACAACGTGGTCTTATCTAAGGACTTGGACGATGTGGTTGATTTTTTAAAGAAAAGGGGTATAAAGAGGGTAGGGCTTGACTTTATACGTTCGAGCCATAAGCAGATTAAGGCGTTTGAGGATTTTGAAATAGTTGATTTCACCAATCAAACACTGATTTTGCGTATGATCAAGGAGCGTGATGAGATCAATCAGATTAAGCGTGCGGCCTTTATTGCAAGGAATGCGTTTATAAAGGTCTATCCCTATTTGAAGCCGGGTATAACAGAAAAGGAATTTGCAGATGAGCTGACGTATCAGATTAGAAAGCATGGGGCTGAGAAAGAAGCATTTGAGACGATTGTTGCCAGTGGACCAAATGCCGTCTATCCGCACCACGTTCCAACGGATAAAAGGATAGAGGATGGTGAATTTGTTGTCATAGATTTCGGAGCAAGTATTGACAGTTATAATTCGGATATGACATTTACGTTTTTGATGGATGAGAAGACGGATGAGAAGAAAAAGCTGTTTAATGCCGTTTTTTATGCACAGCTATATTCAACAGAGATGATAGCACCGGGTAGGACAAAGGCGAGTGAGGTGTACAACAGAGCTAAAAAGGAGCTTGCCAAGTTTGACCTCGATAAGTACTTCATTCACGGTTTAGGTCATGGTGTTGGTTTAGAGGTTCATGAGTTTCCGTACCTTACCCCGACAAATGACATTGTTTTGCAACCCAATATGGTGTTCACCATAGAGCCGGGTATCTATATACCGGGCCAGTTGGGCATAAGATTGGAGCATATGGTTTTGGTTAAAGATATGGACACAGAGGTCATTGCCTTTACACCGTTTATGGAAGCTATGTAGATTAGAAGTGGTCGGGGCGGGCGGACTCGAACCGCCGACCCCCAGTACCCGAAACTGGTGCGCTACCAAACTGCGCTACGCCCCGTAATGCGCACCTAATTATATCCGACTTTTCCATATTTTCAAACTTTATTTTAACTTCCAGTTGGGCTCACGCTTCTCCAAAAATGCGTTTATGCCTTCTTCTGCATCCTCGAGTGTGCAGATTTGGGTAAATGCCTGGTTTGCGATTTCTATTGCCTTTTCAAGCGGCAGATCAGCCATCTTGTAGAATGCTTTCTTCGTTATCTGTAGAGCGAGCGGGCTCTTGCTTGCAAGTTCCTTTGCCAGTTTATTTGTTTCTTCCTCTAACTTCTCCTTCGGTACAACCTTGTTGATCAAACCCCACTCAAGTGCCTCTTCTGCCAGTATGATCCTTCCTGTGAAGAGCAACTCCAACATCCTCTTTCTGCCCACAACACGCGATATGGCAACAGCTGGGCCTATACATGATAAACCCACGTTTATTGCCGTAGCACCGAATTTTGTGCCTTCAGCAGCTATGGCTAAATCACACAGGGATACCAGTCCAAACCCATTTGCTACTGCAAATCCATGAACGGACGCTATGGTGGGTTTTTTCATACCCGTGAGTGTCAAGTTCATCTGCTCCATAAGCGTAGTCGTTTCATACAATTCCAGTGGTGTTTTGTTTTTTAGCTCGTTTACATCGATACCGGCGGAGAAACCTTTTCCATTTGCCTTGATTACTACAACCCTAACATCGTCATTTTCGTCCAAGCTTTTGAGGGATTCGTTTAGCTCTTTAGCCAATGGTGTTGTAAATACGTTTAGGTTATCTGGTCTGTTGAGTATTATTGTCCCGATAAAATCCTTAATTTCGACTAAGATGTTTTCATACATTGTTAACCTCCTGCTTTAATTTTTATGATTATACAAAATCTCATTTAATTTTCTACAGAAATTTGCTAAAGTATGTAAAAAAGGGGTGGTGGATATGAGGATTGTTGTGCAGGCGGCAGGCGCTTTGGGATTGTTAATCGGGTGGTTTTTGCATGATAAAAATGAGGTTGTATGTGTTTCAAGGGAGCGTATAGCTGAGCTTGTATCTAAAGATGGGTTGGAGGTGAAGTTTTCCGGTGAGAATGAGAGAAAGATGATTAATATTGTAGGAAGTGCGGATAAGGTTGAGTTTGAGCCGGATTTGGTTGTTCTTGCATGCAAGAGTTTTGATACGGATGAGAATTTGGAAATAATTAAATCACATTGGCCCAAAGCGAACATCATGACCATCCAAAATGGCGTTTATACGGAGTATAAGGCTTTAGAGATGTTTGACAAAAACCAAATATTTCCGGCATCTGTGCTTATAGGGTCAAAGTTTATTGGCAGGAATAAGTTGGAGCAGTTCTTTGATTATGGTATGAAGCTTGGCAGTTTGGGTAATAGCGAAATTTTAGATACATTGTTGGAAGTGCTATCAGAAAGCGGCATCAAAGTTGAAAGATCCGAAGACATTATGCGAGATAAGTGGCACAAGTTTATGTTTTACTGTTCTTCGGCCACCGTTAATGCTCTAACGGCAACGCTTGATCTGTCCTATGAACATACAAAGTGGATTGTTGAGAGATCGCTGGATGAGATTGTAAATGTTGAGAAGTTTTTGAATTTGGAATTTGATATTGACCGGTTGGCAAAAGAGGTGCTTGACTTTTCTTTGAATTTTAAGCCAAAGGTGTGGAATGCCAGTGTTGGTGTGGATCTAAGGAAGGGTAAAAAAACAGAAATTGACTATTTGAATGGCTATGTTGTTCAGCTTGGAAGAAAATTTGGCGTTGATGTGCCTGTAAATGAGACGTTATACAGGCTTGTTAAAACGCTTGAGAAAACCAAGTTGTTCTCTGATTTTGTGTAGGAGGAAAAAACAATGAGGAAGGTTGTATATGCTGTTGTTGGCCTGTTGATATTGGTGGTTATTGGTGCTTATAGCTTGTTGTTCACACAGATGGGTAACAACATATTGAAGCCAACGGTACAAAAGAAGGTATCTAAGGCTTTGGGTAAGAGTATTGAGGTTAAAGAATTTAGCCTTAGACCCTCGACCCTGAAGTTGGTTTGCTATTATGGTGGTAACAGACTTTTAGATATTCACGGAGGCTTTAGCATATTTTCAAGCACAATGAACTTAAACTATACTGTAAACATTAAAAATTTGAGTAAGTTTGTTGGTAGGAACGTTATAAAGGGCGGTTTGAGGACTGTAGGTAGGATTTACGGTAGTTTTGGAGACTTTACTGTTGATGGTACGGCCAATGTATTTGGCGGATCTTTGAACTATAGAATAAGGTTAACTGACAAAAAGCCCGAATCTTTAAAGTTAAAGGCATCGAATATTGAATTGGATCAGCTCCTTGTTGCTTTGGGAAATCCTGTGTATGCGTATGGCAAGATTTCGGCTAATGGTGAGTTAGACAATTTAAATACGGCCAATTCTAAAGGTGAAATTGTTGTTAATTTGGATAAAGGTTTTACAAATCCTGAAGTTTTAAAAAAGGAATTTAACTTTGAAAATGCCAAAATTCCGTTTAACGTTGTTTTAAATATAAAGGCGAGTGGCAAGCTTTTGCATGCTGTGTTGACCTTAAATTCCAATATTGCGATGTTCAACGTTACAAACTCCGATATCGATTTAAAGTCAAAGACCCTAAAAGGTACGTTTAAGCTAATACTGCCCGATTTAAATAAGCTTTACTTTATGACAAAGAGACATTTGAGGGGTAAACTTGTATTTAACGGCGATTTCTTTAAAGGCAAGGGTTTGATAGTAAACGCTAACTCTCAAAATGTTGCAGGTGGTAAACTTCAAATCAACTTTAAAAACGGTGTCGTCAATGCAAACTATACGGATGGAAAGCTGGTTAGACTTTTGGATATGCTTGAGTACCCAAAGGTATTTGACTCAAAAGCCAATCTGACCATGACTTACAATCTTAAAACCACAAAGGGCGAGGCCCATGTCAAGCTAATCAACGGTCACTTTTTACCCAACAGAATGTCCTTTTTGATAAATACGCTTGCCGGTTTCGATATAACGCGAGAGCTTTATAAACTTTCCACCGTTGATAGCAAGATTGATAACATGACCATAGTTTCTAACCTTTACATGAAGAGTCGCCTCACACAAATTACGTCAAAAGATGCCTATGTGAATTTGAGGACCAATAAAATTGATGCCACATTGAATGTTATGATAGCTAAAAAGCCCCTTAAGGTTTACATAAAGGGCGATTTAAACAAGCCTAAGGTAAAATTGGATCTAAAGGGATATATCAAAGGCAAGCTGAATAAGGGGTTGAAAAATATTATAAAGGTTCCAAAGAGTATCTTGCATCTGTTTTAGTGCTCCTGCTTACAGGATTGCCATAGCTGTTCCATTTCTTCCAAATTTGATTCCTTGAGTGTTTTGCCCTTTTCCTTGAGCTTGTCTTCAATACAGTTGAAGCGCTCTACAAACCTCAGTGATGCCTCTCTTAGTGCTTCAGATGGGTCGATATCGGACAGTCGCGCAAAGTTTATAAGTGCAAAGATCATGTCGCCTATCTCGTGCTTGATGTGCTCTTTGTTTTTGCTTTCATGCGCTTCAAATAGTTCATTGAACTCTTCCTTTACTTTATCAAAGCATTCTTCGGCGCTTGCCCAATCGAAACCCACCTTTGCAGCTTTTTTCTGTAACTTATAAGCCCTCTCGATGGGTGGTAATACTCTTGGAACATCGTTTAGGTAGTGTTTCGGCTTTTCCTTCTTTTCCCTTGCCTTTATTTCATCCCAATTTTTCAGAACCTCATCTACATCGTTAACTTTAACATTGCCAAACACGTGCGGATGTCTGCGTATAAGCTTATCTGATATACCGTCCAACACGTCATCTATAGTGAAAAGGTTGTCCTCTTCTGCAATAACCGAATGGAAAACTACGTGCAAAAGCATATCGCCTAACTCTTCCTTTATATTGTCAATATCCTTTCTATCCAAAGCATCAATGAATTCAAAGACTTCCTCAATGACGTTTTGCTTTAGGGAATAGAGCGTCTGCTTTCTGTCCCATGGGCAGCCGTTTGGTGCTCTTAGGCGCTTCACAATATTTACAAGCCTATCGAACTTTTCACTCATTGTTTCACCTCAAAATCACCTCTATAATTCCAATCAAAAAGCCCAGTATTCCACCAAATAGGTTGATGTATTTGAATTGCTCCTTACTTATGTTCAGGACAATATCCTCTATTTGCCCAATGTCCAGTTTTTCTAACTTTTCCCTTGCATTCTTTGCTATATCAAAATCAAAGATCCTTTGGCTTTCTTTTCTTACTATAACCAAAAGGTTGTTTACCAGGTATCGGGATAGTTTTCTTTCAAATTCAGGTTTTATGAACTTTAAAACATCGCGAAATGTGGTCTTTTGAAGCTTTAGTCTTAAGAAAGCCACAATCTTCCTTGCCGTTTTTTCTGTGTCTATTGTCCTTATGATTTCCTCGACAATCTTTTTCTTTAAATCCAATCTCTCGAACACATCTTTGATCTTTAAAGAAAGTAGTTGCCTTAGGTCATCTAAACTTGAATTTGTGAATTTTATCAGAAACTCCTCTAACTTTAGATTCAGCACATCTTTTTCGAATGCCTCAATGATACTGTTTTTAACCCTGACTTTGACATTTTTATCATTCAACAGTTGCTTGAGTTTGTCCACAATTATGTCCACTATCTTTTCGTTTTCTTCAATTAACGGCGCTATCATAGACACAAAACTTGCTGTCAATATATTTGATTCGTCAATGTAGTCGTTTAGGGATTCTGTTATCTTTCTTCTGATCAATTCCTTGATCTCGGGGTCATCCAAACTCGATGATAGGTTAAGCAGGGCGTTGTTTGATAGGTTTTCAATGTTTTGGTAAAGGGTTTCTAAGTTTTTGTTTTGGATCAGATCTTTAATCCTTTTGTTTTTATCAATCAGCAAAAAGGCGTTGTACGTTATGTAATCGAAATCTATATCAAATGCCTCTAATTTTTCCCTAATAACTGTTTCCTTGAGCGCTTCTATCTGCTCTGATGCTATTTTTAGAATTTTCCTGTATGGCAGATTTAAATTTGATAGTTTCCTATCCAACAGATCGTTGATTATGTTTTGCGTGTAGCTATACAAAAACTCCCTGTTTTTTTTTGAATAGACGTACCTTACAAGCTCTTTTTTGTTTATGACCTTATCGGCAACGACATTTGATATCTTGTCAATCAGTTCATCCCTCTTTTTCGGTATGAGGCCAGGTGTAAAAGGAACTCTGATACTGCCTATGTAGTATGGTTTCTTTGGATAAAAGAGCATCTTTATAGCAACGTAGTTTGTAAAATAGCCTATAAACGCACCGATAATCGGCAGTGTTACTATATCAATACTCATTTAAACATGCTTTTAAACTTATCCAAAATTGACTCTTTATAAGATAGGTCTTCACCAGATTCTTTGGCAAACTCTTCCAAAAGCTCCTTTTGACGCTTTGTTAGTTGTTTTGGTATAACGACTTTGACCTTTACTATTTGTTTTCCCCTAACGCCGTTTAGTTCAACACCCTTGTGCTTTAACACAAACGTATCGCCGTTCTGCGTGCCTGGTGGTATATTTATCTCAGCTTCCCCCCATATTGTAGGTACTTTTACTGTTGCACCAAGAGCAGCCTGAGTTATGGAAATCGGTATTTCAACGTGAATATCCCTGCCTTTCCTTTTGAAAAACTCGTGTTCCTTTACATGTATATAAATGTATAGGTCACCATTTGGACCGCCGTATTTTCCCGGATTACCCTTTCCTGTAATCCTCAATATGTCACCGTCGTTGATGCCTTGCTCTATGTTAACTATGAGTTTTTCCTCATCATAAACATACCCTGTGCCGCCACAATACGTACACTTTTTCGTTATGATAACGCCCCTACCATTACATTTGGGGCACGTGCGACGTACAGAGAAAAAGCCTTGAGAATACGAGATCTCGCCCCTGCCTCTACAGTACGGACATGTCTCTATGCCGTTTCTATCTGCACCTGATCCCCCGCATTTTGGACAGGTCTTCCTGCGTTTGATTTTAACCTCTTTCTTTGCCCCAAATACTGCCTCTTTGAAGTCTATGGTTAAATTGATACCAATGTCATCACCCTTTTCCGGACGAGGACCTCTTCTGTAGGCATGATCGCCAAATATATCACCAAACATGCTTGAAAGGTCTGAGAATATATCGCTGAACGTTCTTGTGAAGTCAAAATCGCTTGAAAAACCGTTGTCTTCAACTGTACCGAATTGATCGTATTGGGCTCTCTTCTTTGGATCCGATAAAACAGAATAGGCTTCGTTGATCTCTTTAAACTTTTCCTCTGCTTCTTTGTTATTTGGGTTTCTGTCTGGATGGTACTTTACGGCCAATTCCCTAAAGCGCTTTTTTATCTCATCTTCCGTTGCGTCTCTCGATACACCCAAGATGGCATAATAATCTTTCATTGCACTTTCACCTCATACAGAATTGCGGCTAAAATAATAAAAAGGGGATTGAATTTCTTCAACCCCCTTTGTTTGCCATCCTGAGTATATCACAATGGTTAGCCATTGTCTTCTTCAACTTCGGCCTCTACGACTTCTTCATCGTCTTTTTTGGACTGCTGGCTGGAGTTGCTTCCAGTTGCACTTGTGCCTTCGGCTTGAGCTTTCTTGTAAGCTTCTTCTGCGAGCTTATGCGATTTTCTTGCAAGCTCCTCCATTGCTTTTTCTATCTCTTCCTTTGAATCGCCTTCCATTGCTTTCTTTAACTTCTCTATAGCCTCTTGTATCTGTTTCTTTTCCTCTTCAGATACTTTGTCTCCAAAGTCCTTCAAGCTCTTCTCCGTTGAGTAGATCAAAGAGTCTGCCTTGTTCTTTGTCTCGATTAATTCTCTTCTTCTTCTATCCTCTTCTGCATGGGCCTCAGCCTCTTTGACCATCCTCTCTATTTCTTCCTCAGTTAATCCACTGGATGCCGTTATCCTTATGCTCTGCTCTTTGCCTGTTGCCTTGTCCTTTGCTGTAACATGGAGTATACCGTTTGCGTCTATATCGAACGTTACCTCGATCTGAGGCACACCCCTTGGAGCAGGAGGAATACCCACGAGCTCGAACTTACCTAAGGTCTTGTTATCTTTAGCCAGCTCCCTTTCACCCTGCAATACGTGTATTGTAACGGCTGTCTGATTGTCTTCTGCCGTTGTGAATATCTGTGTCTTCCTCGTAGGTATTGTCGTATTTCTTGGTATGATCTTTGTCATTACACCGCCCAATGTTTCTATACCCAATGACAGTGGTGTTACATCGAGCAATAAAACGTCTTTGACATCTCCTTTGAGTACACCTCCCTGGATTGCTGCACCCAAAGCCACTGCCTCATCTGGGTTTATATCTTTTCTTGGTTCTTTGCCGAAGAACTCTTTAACAACTTCCCTTATTTTTGGCATCCTTGTCATACCACCGACAAGGATCACATGGTCTATATCTTTGGGCTCAAGACCAGCGTCCTTTAAAGCTAATCTACATGGCTCAAGCGTCTTTTCTATCAGTGGCATCACTAATTGTTCAAATTTCGCCCTTGTTACCTTCATTACTAAGTGTTTTGGACCACTTGCATCTGCCGTTATGAATGGCAGGTTAATCTCTGTCTCAAGTGCGCTTGAAAGTTCTATTTTTGCCTTCTCACAGGCCTCTTTTAGCCTCTGCAAGGCCATTGGATCCTTTCTTAGATCAATACCGTGTTCTTTCTGGAACTCGTCTGCTACATAGTCAATCAAAGCCTTGTCAAAGTCGTCGCCACCCAAATATGTGTCGCCGTTTGTTGCTTTAACTTCAAATACGCCATCGCCGATTTCAAGTATGGATATATCGAACGTACCACCACCCAAGTCGTAAACGGCTATCTTTCCTTCCTTCTCTCTATCAAGGCCAAATGCCAAGGATGAAGCTGTTGGCTCGTTTATGATTCTCAAGACGTTGAGTCCTGCAATCCTTCCTGCGTCTTTTGTAGCTTTCCTCTGTGAATCGTCGAAATATGCTGGGACAGTTATGACAACATCCGTGATTTTTTCTCCTAAATAGGCTTCTGCGTCGGCTTTTAGTTTCATTAGAATTTTGGCTGAGATCTCCTGTGGTGTGTACTCTTTACCGTCAATCTTTATTCTACAATCGCCATTCGGTCCTTCCACTACCTCGTAGGGGAGCCTGCTTATTGCCTCTTGGGCTTCTTTGGATTGATACCTTCTACCTATGAGCCTTTTTACTGAGAATATTGTCCTTTTGGGGTTTGTTATTGCCTGTCTCTTTGCAGCTTGACCCACAAGGATTTCACCTTTATCGGTGAAAGCAACAACACTTGGCGTGGTGTTTGCACCTTCGGCATTTGGTATGACTCGTGGCTTTCCGCCCTCAATGATTGCCATACAAGAGTTTGTTGTTCCTAAGTCAATTCCCAAAACCCTTCCCATTTTTTATTCCTCCTTTTCATTGTTATTTTGTTGGTTTTCTTCTTTTTTACCAGTGCTGACGATGACCTTTGCTGGCCTTATGAGTTTATCTTTGTAGATGTAGCCCTTTTCTACGGTCTGGATGACCGTATTTTTAGGCAGTTTATCGGATTCCTGCGTCATCAAAGCGTCGTGTAGGTTCGGATCGAACGCCTCTTCTTTCGGATTGATCTCTTCAACACCGTGTTTTTTGAGCATGTCCCTGAAGGATTTTATAGATAATTCTATCCCTTCGATGATGGCATCCTTGTGCTGATATGCCATTTCGATGGCCTTTTCTAAGTTATCCAAGATTACCAAGAATTCTTTGATAATCGAACGCTTGGCGGCTTCCCTTGCCTCTTCAATTTCCTTCATCATGCGTTTTCTGTAGTTGTCGAAGTCTGCAAGTAGCCTTAGGTAGTTCTCTTTTAATTTTTCATATTCTTCTTGCAAATTCTCAGACTGTTCGCTTTTATTTTCATCATTGCTCTGGCTTGAAACTTGATCTTCTTTTTTTAAATCCTTGTTTTCATTCTCCTGTATTGTCTCTTTATTTTTTACTGCATCCTTTTCAGCCATTTTCAACCCCCTGATTGATAATGTCATTGATTTTTTTCTTTGCAGATTCGATGATATTGAGCATTTCTGGATAGTTCATGTTAATGGGCCCCATGATGCCAACAACACCAACATTTACGTTGTTGTACTGATAACTTGATGATATGAAACCAAGTTCGTTTAAATCCTCAATGGGAAGCTCATCGCCAATGAGTATTATTCTTTCGCTGTTAATCACATTCCTGATTAACTCCAAGAGCTTCTTTCTGTCCTCAAGTGTTTTTACAAGTTTTTTGAGTTTTTCCAAGTCATCTTTGAATTGCGGATACTTGAAGATGTTTTCAAGTCCTTCCACCATAATCTTTGGTTTTTTGGCTTCATCTAACAGCCTATTTATCAGATTTTCACATGTCTCTTTTTTATCCAAGATATAACTTTCAAGGTCGCTTTTTATCTCTTCAAGTGTGTATCCTGAGTATTTTTCCGTTATGTATTCTGAAAACTCCTTTAGCTCGTTTTCTTTAAGCTCTTTATCAAGTGATACGATCTTTGTCTCCATAATGTTGCTGTCGGAAAGTATAATGCTTAAGATTTTACCCTCGCCAATTTTAACAAATTGAATGTTCTTTATCTTTGTTTTAGAAAAATCTGGTAAGCTTAGGACACTGATTTGCTCGCTCAAATTCGAAATTGTATCCAAAATCACGTTCATCTTTTCATCGAACGTTGTCAGTGCGTTCATAAGGGGTATGTTTTCAAACTCCCTTCTCAATTTGGGGCTAAAGTTTTCAAGTATCATGTCAAGGTAGAACTTTATGCCCTTTGGCGTAGGAATTTTGCCTCCAGATGCGTGTGTGTGGGTCAAATAACCTGCCTCTTCTAAGTCCAACATTACATTTCTCATTGTTGCCGGTGAGAAATTCAAATTATACTTCTTTGTTAGTATCCTTGAGCCTGCTGGTTGCTTGTTTTTTATGTAATTGTCCACTATGACACTCAAAACCAGTGTTTTTCTTTCATCCAACTTCATTAGCACTCACCTCAACTGTCTGCTAACAACATAGTCAATTTTTTGGATTTGTCAAGTCTTTGGTCTCAAAAAAAGTAATAAATTATCAACTAAATTTATTTGTAATCTGATGAACTATCTGGTAAGATAAATAAAGGAAGAAAGGTTGATAATTGTTTACAAATGTTGGTGTAAAAAGTGATATAAACATGGCCAAAAAGGTGGCTGTTATATTTGAGAATGTTCATAGCGGTTTTAGGATTATATCAATGTTAAAGAATAAAGGATATCAGGTTAAAGGTTTTAAACCAACGAACTTTGTTGTTAGCCGCGCTAAAGATGTGGGTGTTGTTGTTTTGAACTTACCTGTTAAACATAAAAGGATTGATAGTTTAATGAACGAGCTGGAGACTTTAGGGACGACAATTGTAGCCGTTTCTGATAAAAAAGATGATTTGTTGTGGAAGAGATATGCGCAAGTAAAATTTGTTGTAAATCATATAGATCAGATAGACAGTATCATTGACGAATCCTACAAAACTCGATTTGATTTTCCCGTTTGTAGTGTTGATGAAATAGACGATGCATTGAAAGAGGGGGAAGATATTCTATTTTTTCAATTTAATGGTTTTTCTAAGGTTACAGTTAGTAAATTAGAGAAGATGCTCAATGAGGTTTTCAATAATCTAAAGAGGAGCGATAGGTTTATTGTTGTCTTTGATAGTGGGTTTGTGATTGTTCCGTCTAATCAGGGAGATATCTTGGGGATTGAGTCTTTGAGAAAGAAGATAGATGACTTTTCGTCAAGCAGGCTTGCCCATTTTGATGGTGTTGAGTTTGTGGGCTCGTCTATTTACAGAAAAGGTGAGAACTTTAAGGTTTTCGGCGATCTTGTTAAAAGGAAGGAAACTGTTAATATCAAGTTAGAGTTTGAAAAGAAAGAGCCCAAAAAGATCGTTTTAGACGATATTAGAAAGGTTGATGTTAACAGTCTATTTATTGCGTCAAAGCTTATTAGTAGGGATATACTGGCTAAGTTGTGGTTCTCACAAAAATACAGGAGATACGTGGATCCTTTCATTGATTTTGGTACTGCAAGGATTATAACCCAGATTAAGGGCAAAGTGGAACAGGAAAATATAGAAGAGGCAGAAGAGGTCTTTTTGGATGAGGTTAAGAAGGTTTTGCAGGAAAAAAGCAAGATTTCAAGGGAATCGTTCCTTGATTCCATAAAGGATGAAGATCAGCTCATGAGTTTGCCTGAGGTCCAAAGGAATATAATAATGCTGATAAACGAAGAGGCGCCATTTAGAAAGATAGTGAAAGAGATAGAGAAGGATCCGGCAATAACGTCGAAGGTCTTGAAATTTGCAAACTCAGTACTTTATGGTTTAAAAAAAGAGGTGAAGAGTATAGAAAAGGCAGCTGTAGTCTTAGGAACAGAAGAACTGTTGGGTATATCCTTGAGTATCTCTTACCTGTCTTCTTCTAAATCTGTATACACAAAGAAGCTTTATAGGTATTCCATTGCAACACTTGCTATAGCAAAGTACATAGAATCTTTGGCCAATATTAGAACAGGGGTTACACTTGGCGCTGTTGTACATGTTATAGGCGATATGTTTTATGCCCAGCATTTTCCTGAGATGTTTAGTAAGGTGGCAAAAGCGTTGCGAAGCAATCTACTTTATGAGGTTGTGCAGTCTGAGATACTGCCTGTGCCTGTTGAGGAGCTTGGTGAATTTCTTGCAAAGCGATGGAATTTCCCAAACAGGGTGATTAAGGCTATTAGGTACTATTTTTATCCAAAGTACGCTGGGATTGACACTGCTGTGCATTTGGTTCACGCTGCGAGCATGTTGGCCAAAAATTTGGGCTACTTTTTCGGTGAGTACAGCAAAGATGATTTGAGCTATCATACATACTCCCTTTTCTTGAAGAAATTCAATATAAATCTATTGAGGTTTTTTGAAAATTTTGAGGAAATGAAAGAAAAGATAAATGAAATGATGTTTATACTGCTGTGAGAGAAGAAAAGATTATAAATCTCATAAGTAAGATTGAAGCTATAAAGGAAGAATTAATAAAGGGCATAGACGATATAGGTGAGTTATTTTTAAAGGATAAATACACATTTGACGGTCTTTTTAATAACCTTATCAAGGGACTGTTAAATTATGGAGCATCGAGGATTTATATATACGACAATAAAGGTATGCCTCTGCATTCTAACATTGAAAAGTTATCAAAAATCGATCCTGCTCTTTTAAAATCCAAAGGTACGACTAAGCTTAAAGCAACCCTTCAGTTGGATAAGAATAAGAAAGTGGCGAAGATGGGTTTGGGCTGTAATAGTGAATATTTTTGTGTTATTAGTTTTGAAAATGATCCCAAAAATCACGTTTTGGTTTTGATAAAGCTGTTAATTCGGCATTACAGTAGTTTGATTTGTTTTTTAAGTAAGCACAATGATTTTGCGTGTCGCCTTGCTTTGAGGTTACTTTACAATTTTGATAGGGACACATACATGCATTCATACAGGGTGAAACTGTATTCTCAAGAATTGGCAAAGAGTTTGGGCTTTGATAATGATCAGGTTAAGAAAATTAGGCTTGCTTCCATGCTCCATGATTTTGGCAAACTGTTTATCCCTCCCCATATCTTGAAGAAACCCGGCAAGCTCGATCAGGATGAGTTTGAAATTGTAAAGAGACACGTAACAAAAGGGGAGCGTTTTTTAAGGTTAATGGGTATGACTGATGCTGAAATCTTGAATGTTGTTAAGTACCACCACGAAAAGTTAGACGGTAGTGGCTATCCAGAGGGCAGAAGAGATTTAAGTGATATATGTTGGGTTTTCCAGGCAGCAGATATATTGGATGCGATCCAAACGTCCCGCTCTTACAAGGAGTCTTTAGGTATTAAGTTTTTGAAGGATGAGTTTCTGAGGATGAGGGGTTATTTGCCCGATAAGGTTATAGATGCGACAATAAATTTCATAGGTTCGGATAGATTTTATGTTTGTAGAAAAAGAATTTTAAAAAAACAAAATTCTTTTAAACCGTCAAATAGTATCAATGATGTGTTTGAATTTGTGAATAAGCTAAAGAATGAGAATGCAGGTTTAAAAAGGGAAGTGGCTCTGTATAAAAAGATCATTGATAAGGAGATGAAAGAACTTGAGAGTTTAAGGGAGAAGATGAAACTAAATAGGCACAATGTGGAGTTTGTTTTGCTGAATAGCCTTGAGAAATTAGGAAAATTGACCTCTGTCGTTATTTTCTCAAACGGAAGGGTTGTTTCAATATACAAAGACCCTGTAGATCTCGAAGTTTTAAGGCATTGTTCTGAAAAAGCAAGAAATCTAAAGACAGATGGTAAGGATGTGTATTTTGAATATCTGACAACAAGAAACGGGTTTGATATATGCGCCATCTTCGAAGGCAAACCGAAGGGCGTTACACCTTCGCTGAAAGCCTTGATTGAGGGTTTGGCTTTTTGATAAAGTTCAATACCCTCTCGGCTATCTCTGTG
>JALUBE010000064.1 GCA_027045065.1 Desulfurellales bacterium
TCCCCTCTATATGTCGTTGTTGTTATTTTGTTTTTTTATTTGTATATATTGTAGATGGCGAAAAATGGTGAGAGGATAGGAAAGTTAGAAATTAACTATAACACTTTCAGGGTAAACTATAACACTTTCAGGGTAAACTATAACACTTTCAGGGTAAACTATAACACTTTCAGGGTGAGTATAACAATTTTTAATAAATGTTATTAAAAATAGTGTTGACAAATGGTTAGTTTAGGTTAAATTAAAGATGTAAAAAATTGGAAAGGGAGGATAACTGATGAAGCACATTGACGTGAACAACAAAACAGAGGTTATAAAATCAGACACAATAGTGAGGGCAAGGTATAGGCTGAACCCCCTAAGCCTAAAGTTCATCACCGTTTTGATCGCTGGACTGAAGAGAAGTGATGACATAAACCAAATTTATAGCTTTAGCGTGAAGGAATTTAAGGAACTAACAGGCTTAAAGAGAAAGGACTTATACTGGGCTGTAAAGGAGGCTGTAAGAGAGATTCTGGAGAAGCCTCTATACATACCTAAAGATGAAGACAGCAACAGCTTTTTGATGCTTAACTGGGTGGCGAGCGCAGAATATAAGGAAGGCGAGGGTGTTGTGGAGTTTGAAATAAGCAAGAAACTGAGACCTTACCTTTTGAGTTTAAAAGAGAGATTTTTGAAGTATAAACTTGAGAATATCTTGAGTCTTGCCAACGGCTACTCCATCAGGCTTTACGAGATACTCAAAGACTGGCTGGAGATGAACAAGCGTTACGGTAAAAAGGCAGAAAAGATAGTAAGTTTAGAGGAATTTAGAGAAACGCTGGAAATACCAAAAGGGTATAAGTATGGCAACATTAAAGAAAGAATTTTAGAAAAAGCTAAAAGGGATCTTGCCAAGAAAACGGATATTACGTTTACCTACGAGGAGATAAAAACTGGACGCAAGGTAACACATATTAAGTTCATCATAACAGACAACCCCAATAGTGGCAAAAAACTAAAGGACAGCGATAAACAAAGCACAACCCCCGAAACCGTGGTCCTGAGAGTTCCCAACGAGGTAAAGGGCAGTCTTAAGCAGGTTACCAATGAACTCTTGAGAGAAATAAACCGATACATAACCGAGCGTGGGCTTGAGTATGTAATGAGCAACATAGAGTATGCCAATAAACACGCTAAAGACAACTACATAGGCTATCTTTTAAATGCACTCAAAGACGACTGGGCAAAGAATGTGAGGGAAAAGCAGGATCTACAGGACAAGATGGAAAAAGCAAGAGAGGAATACAGGGAGTTCATCGGGCTTGAGTTCGAGCATAAAGGCAAAACTTACCGTGTAGAAGATAGCAGTATTTACTGCTTTGACACCAACAGCGCTTGGGCTCTGGGAGATATTCTTGAGAACTGGGATACATGGCGACCATTCCTAAAAGAAAAGGCGGCAGAAGCCGCCAAAACGGTAACCCCTCAAGGAAATCCTATCAACAAAAGCAGGGAATTGCAAGAGAGATTAGGGGTTGTCGTTCGCTAACCTGACCACCGCCAAGTCCACATAGAGCATTGCCAACAGGAATCCCACTGCCGTGGCAGCGGAGTAAGGCGTTGCAGTCCCCAAAGCCGCCCTGTCGGCAAGGTTGCCGACGCCAAGCATCATTAGGGA
>JALUBE010000065.1 GCA_027045065.1 Desulfurellales bacterium
TTTTTTTTTTTTTTTTTGTTTACTTTTCAGTAAACGTGCCAAACGTTGCCGTAATAAGCTTAAATGGTGTAATAACTTCAAGTAAAGCAGATAGAATTATAGAAGAAATAAACAAAGCAAAAAACAACAGCTCCATAAAAGCGGTTCTCATAAAAATAGACTCACCGGGTGGGGAAGCCTGCTCAAGTCAGCGCATATACTTAGCCCTCAAAAGCTTAAGCAGTGCAAAACCCACTGTGGCTCTGATCAAGACAATCGGCGCAAGCGGTGCATACTTTGCAGCCTGCGGAGCAAAAAAAATAGTATCATACCCAACCTCAACCGTTGGCAGCATAGGTGTGATTTTTGAAACAATAAACTTCTCACAACTGGCAAAAAAGTTAGGTCTATCTTTGTTTGTCGTAAAAACAGGGCCAGTAAAGGATGTAGGAAATCCCTTTAGAAAGCCTACGGAAAAGGACATAAAGATGGTGAAAAGCGTGATTGAAAACATATACGATCAGTTTATAGAAGCCGTAGCAGAAAGCAGAAATTTACCGTTAGATAAAGTCAAAGCGATAGCGGATGGCAGTGTATTTACTGGCCAGCAAGCCTTAAAATTGCATTTGGTCGATTCTACAGGCGGTAAAAAGGCAGCGGAAAACTACATTAGGAAACTTGCCCACATAAGACACATAAGATTTGAGAACCTTTCAGAAAGCAGTTCTTTTACAAAAAAGATCCTAAACAGCTTATACATCATTAATCTAATCGATTTGTTATCACAACCCACAGCAAAGGCAATTTATCAATGATTGAGATTAACCTCATAAAGAACCACGTGCCAGAAAGCGTTGATATACCAGAGAAACTACTGAAAAAAAGAAGGTTAGTCCATTTAAGCTTCATATTAGTGGCAGTTGTTGTGTCAATTGCTATAGTTTTTTATTTTGCAAGAACCTTCAAAAGCAAGACAACGCCTAAAACGATCATTCCTTTAAAAACAAACATTGCAAAAACTAAAGAAAAACCTCATGTTGAAAACAAAGAAAAATTTGCACGAAAAACAAAAGAAGTAAAAGAAAAGGTTATTCCTTTAAAAACACCAAAAAAGAAAGAGATGAAACAAAAAGCTATTCCAAAAATAAACAATCAAAAGGTGCTTAAAGAAATAAAAAAGAGGGCAGAAAGCGAACCCATCTTCACAATCACACTACAGTTTGAAAGTATACCAGAGAAAAAGACTGTAGAAAAAGAAAATGCACAGTTACCACCACTGCCAAAGGTATTTTTACCAAAACAAAAGAAAAAAAAGACAAATAAAAAGAGTACTTCACAATTTTACGTTGTAAAGATAAGGACAAGCAGACCCAATGAGGTGAGCAGAATACTCAAAAAACTGGGTGTAAATTATTCAAAGAAGCGTATAAAAACGAAGGTGTTTTCACTTTATGATGTTTACGTCGGAGGGTTTTACAGCTACCCACAGTTAGTGATGTTTGCAAAAGCTTTGAAATTAAAGGGTTACAAAATATACTCTTTCAAAAACATAAATCTCTTATATTACGCTTGCATAGACAAGAGTGTAGACAAAAAAAAGATGCTTGCATACAAAAATGTGTGGGGCAAAACAAGATTTAGGGTGATTTTCTTAAAGAAGAACATCACAAAATATGTGACCATTTTCACATTTACAACAACCAACAGCGCTATTATTAACAGCTTGAAAAAGAGAGGACTTTACCCTATAATTAGGAGGATCAAGAACGGGGCGTAGCGCAGCCTGGATAGCGCACTTGAATGGGGTTCAAGTGGTCGGCGGTTCAAATCCGCCCGCCCCGACCATGTTTAATTCCTACTCTAAAGCCATTCTCCGAAACCAGTAGTTTTTGCCTATTAATAGTTAACATCGGTTTTTCCCGCGTATTTCCTCTCAAAGCATACAAACAAACCTTTATAGTTTTTAAAAGATCGAGCCGATTTTTTATACCCTATTTATACCTTAACTTACCTTGCGTGCTATAAAAAACTTATAACCCACCAAAACAATCAAACCTATTGTGATAAAACTATCTGCCAGATTGAATGCAGGGTAGTGGTATTGACCAATGTGAAAATCAAGAAAATCCACAACGTAACCTTTAAACAACCTACCGTAGAGATTACCAAGATCACCGCCACCTAAAAGAGACAAACCCACAATATAAGTCAAATTTCTATCCTTACCGAACATAATCAAATACAAAACCACAACAAAAACAATTAGGCTAATGCCGCTAAAAAGCACAAATCTCAAGGAATGTGGAAAATTGGCAAATGCTCCGAAAGCTATTCCGCTGTTATGAACATTCACAATATTCAAAAATCCTTTTATAACAGCAAAACCATTACCCACAGCCAAATGTTTTGATATATATAACTTTGTATAATAATCAAGTATAAAAAAAAGGAGTATCAGAGATACTCCTATAACGGATGTGTTTAAACGGTTATTCACTGCGTTCTTCAACAAACTCGACAATCGAAATTGGGGCAGCATCCCCTTTTCTAAAGCCCAGCTTTATCCTTCTCACGTAGCCGCCGTTCCTTGTTGCATATCTTGGGGCAATGTTGTCAAACAACTTTCTAACAGCCTGTTTGTTGTTATTGAGTTTTGCAAGGGCTCGTCTCCTCGCTGCCAAAGTGTCGTTCTTGGCCAAGGTAACAAGCTTACTTATAAACCTAACAAGTTCTCGTGCCTTAGCATCCGTTGTTTTTATTCTTTCTTGTTCTATAAGTGAAATCGCCAAATTCCTCAATAGGTGTTTTCTGTGTTCGCAATTTATACTTAACGTCCTATAACCCTTTCTATGCCTCATCTCCTTCTCCTTCTTTCTCGGCTATTAACTGTTTTATTTTCTCAATCTGCTCCTCACTGAACTTCATGCCAAGCTCCAAGCCCAGCTGCTTTAACGAATCCTTTATCTCCTTCAAAGACTGTTTGCCAAAGTTCTTTGTGCTTAAAAGCTCCGCATCAGTCTTTTGAACAAGCTCGTATATATACTTAATATTGTGAGCAGCCAAGCAATTAGACGCCCTTACGTTGAGCTCTAACTCCTCTACAGGCTTTAACAAATTCTCATTTATCTGCTCTTCCTTCTCTTCTTTAGTGCTTTCATCTGGCACAATTCTCTTAAAATCGCCTGAGAATACAGCAATATAGTTACCCAAAATATAGCTCGCTGTTTTTAACGCCTCTTGAGGAGTTATCGTTCCGTCAGTATGGATCTCAAGCACAAGTCTCTCCAAATTGTAGTAGTCCCTTATGGTGCTCTTCTCTACATGATACGCCACTTTCGTAATCGGTGAAAACAGTGCATCAACAGGAATATACCCAATCTCTCTGTTTACAATTTCATAATCAGCCTGCCTGTATCCTATGCCTTTCTCTAAAAATATCTTCATATTGAGCTCTGCACCATCCATGAGCTCGGCTATATAAACACCCTTGCTCACAACCTCTACGTTTCCAGGAACATCAATATCATCCGAAGTAACAACACCAGGAGTATCTTTGTGAATATGCGCCTCGCACTCCTTAAAATCCTCATTCAAAGCCCTAAATTTGACCTGCTTTAGGTTCAAAATTATATTTAAAACATCCTCTTTTATACCATCAATAGTTCTAAATTCATGTTCTACACCGTCTATCTCAACGCCAACAACGGCAATGCCCGGTATGGAAGAGAGTAAAACCCTTCTCAACGCATTACCTATGGTTATGGCATAACCTTCGTTTAAAGGCTCTAAAGCAAATCTGCCGTAATTTTCTGCATGCTCTTCAATCTTAACTTCCTCGGGTAACTTCAAATACTCAAAAACGCCCTTCATCTTGCTTCCCTTCGTTATTTTTTATTTGGAGTACAACTCAACAATGGCGTTTTCATTGAATGGTGGCTGTACATCGTCCCTCGTTGGAATATCCATAAATGTTGCTGTAACATTATCCAAATCAACATTTATCCACGAAGCAGCCATCCTTCTTGCATTCTCCTCAAACTTACTCCTAAATTCTTCCTTATTTTTCATTTTATCTGCTATTGATATCACATCCCCCTTCTTAACAAGATAAGAAGGTATATTGACTTTTTTTCCGTTAACCCTCACGTGTCCATGAGACACAAGTCTCCTTGCCTCCCTTCTCGAAGATGCAAAACCTGCCCTATACACAACGTTGTCAAGCCTTCTCTCTAACAGCATAACAAGGTTTGCACCTGTCTCGCCTTTTTGTCTTTTTGCCTCTTCGAAGTACCTTCTAAACTGCCTTTCCAAAACACCATATACTGTCTTTGCCTTCTGTTTCTCAATCAAATGCTCAGCATACGAGGATAATTTTCTCCTATAGTTTCTCGTCTTTCCTGGCGGGTACGGTCTCCTTTCAAAGGCACACTTGTCCGTAAAACACCTCTTACCTTTTAAGAACAACTTAACTCCCAATGCTCTGCATTTTCTACATGCAGGACCTGTATAAACTGCCATAGGTTAACCTCTCCTTTATACCCTTCTTCTTTTTGGTGGTCTACAACCGTTATGTGGAATAGGTGTAACATCTCTGATGGATTTAACCCTTAGCCCGGCAGACTGCAGTGCCCTTATGGCCGTCTCCCTACCGGGGCCAGGGCCTTTGACCCTCACATCTATCTCTTTCATGCCCATAGACATAGCCTTTTTTGCCGCATTCTCAGCAGCTAACTGGGCAGCAAATGGCGTACCCTTCCTTGTACCTTTAAAACCACTCTCGCCAGCAGACGACCAACATAGAACATTACCATCTGGATCGGTAATTGTTACAATAGTATTGTTAAACGTTGCCTGGATATGTGCTATGCCACTAACAACATTCCTCTTGACCTTCTTTTTCTTCTTTGCCACTTTCTTAGCCATCTATTCCCATCTCCTTTACTTTCTACCCACTGTTTTCTTCTTACCTTTTCTTGTTCTCGCATTAGTTCTTGTTCTTTGACCCCTAACAGGAAGTCCTTTCCTGTGCCTTAACCCTCTGTAGTTACCGAGATCCATGAGGGCTTTAATGTTCATAGCAACCTCTTTTCTCAGTTCACCCTCAACCTTGTAGTCTGCAACGACATTTCTTATCCTCTGGATCTCATCCGGAGTCAATTCATAGGTTCTTTTATCCGGATCAACCTGAGCCTTCTTCAAAATCTCCATCGACCTTGACCTACCAATGCCATAAATGTAGGTCAAAGCTATAAATATCTTTTTATTCCTTGGTAATTCAACACCTGCAATACGAGCCACTTAAACCTCCCGTTAACCCTGTCTTTGTTTATGTTTAGGGTTCTCGCACACAACCCTAACAACGCCTTTTCTTCTTATGATTTTGCATTTGGGACACATTTTTTTCACAGATGGCCTAACCTTCATCTTCCAACCTCCTACTTGTATCTATAAACAATCCTTCCCCTTTCAATGCTGTAAGGGGACAACTCAACCTTAACCTTGTCTCCTGGTAAGATCTTTATAAAGTGCATCCTCATCTTTCCCGCAACATGGGCAAGTACAACATGACCATTGGAAAGCTTTACCCTAAACATAGCATTCGGCAAAGCCTCTATAATCTCACCATCCACCGTAATACTTTTCTCTTTAGCCATAATCAGCTAACCTCACTCAAAATAATGGGTCCATCCTCCAAAATCGCTATAGTGTGTTCAAAATGAGCAGATGGTTTTCCATCCGCCGTTACCACTGTCCACTTGTCCTTTTTAATCTTGACCCGCCACGTGCCAGCGTTGATCATAGGCTCAATGGCTATTGTCATGCCAACCCTAAGTAAAGGTCCCTTATCAGTTTTCGAAGGCACATAGTTAGGAACAGGTGGATCCTCATGCAACTTTCTTCCTATACCATGCCCAACGTAGTCCCGCACAACACTAAAGCCATTGCTTTCAACATACATCTGAATTGCCTCTGAAATGTCATACAAATAGTTCCCCGGTCTTGCCTGTTCAATACCCAAGTAGAGGGCCTTCCTTGTAACTTCCATGAGCCTTTTCTTTTCTTCATCTATATTACCAACAGCCACGGTAATTGCCGAATCACCATACCATCCATCGTAAATAAGACCAAAATCCAAGCTGATAATATCCCCTTCTCTCAAAACCCTTCTTTTGGATGGTATTCCATGTACAACCTCTTCATTCACAGACGTACACAATGACTTGGGAAACCCACCATATCCTTTAAAAGCACACTTAGCGTGCCTCTTTTTTGCTTCCTCTACAGCAACTTTTTCCAAATGCTCAGTGGTTATACCAGGTTTCACTTCATTTTTCAAGATATTAAGAATTTCAGCAACCATGCGGTTGACAACCCGCATCTTCTCGATTTCCTCTTTTGTTTTTAGAATGATCATTCTAAGGCCTTTTTAATCCTCTCAAAAATCTCGTTTATCTCACCTGTTCCATCAACCTTTACAAGCTTTGATGTCTTTGTGTAGTAATCAATCAAAGGCATCGTATTTTTCCTGTAAACCTCAAGCCTATTCCTCACGACCTCTTCTTTATCATCGTCTCTTTGCACAAGTTTACTGCCACATTTGTCGCATACACCTTCTTTTTTCGGTGGATTGTTCTTAATGTGATAAACAGCACCGCAATTAGGACATACTCTTCTGCCTGTTAGTCTTTCTATAATTTCTTCCTCAGGAACATCTATAAGTAAAACCCTGTGCAACTCCAACCCATTCTTCTTTAGCATCACATCAAACGCTTCAGCTTGAGCCACAGTTCTTGGAAAACCGTCTAATATAAAACCGTTCTTACAGTCATCCTGTTTAATTCTATTCTCCATCATGCCAATAATAACATCATCGGGCACAAGCTCGCCTTTATCCATGTAAACCTTTGCCTTTTTACCTAATTCCGTTTCGTTTCTTACCTCGCTTCTTAAAATATCCCCTGTCGATATCTGAGGAATATTGTACTCCTTGCTTATCAAAGCACCCTGCGTGCCCTTTCCAACGCCAGGGGCACCGAGTAAAATCAAAATCATCTCATAACCCCCTATCTTGCTCGTCTATTCTTTAAGAAACCCTCATAGTTCCTCATATACAAGTGAGCCTGTATTTGCATAATCGTATCCAGAGCAACCTGAACAACGATCAACAACGCTGTACCGCCAAAATAAAACGGCACGTTGAAACGTCTGATCAAAATCCACGGCAAAACACATACAAAAGACAGATAAATTGCACCACCAAACGTCAACCGATCGAGCACCCAGTCCAAATATTGAGCTGTGTATTTACCTGGCCTGATACCAGGTATAAAACCGTTATTTTTCTTCAGATTATCAGCGATCTCTTTAGGGTTAAAAACAATAGCAGTGTAGAAATAAGCAAAGAAGAATATCAAAGCAACGTAAATCACACTATAAATTAAACTACCTGGCATTATGTAATCAGAAATCGTTTTCAAAAAAGGAATATTAATAATCTTGGTTAGTGTCGCAGGAAAAAGGAGAATGGAAGATGCAAAGATCGGTGGTATAACACCAGATATATTGATCTTCAAGGGTATATAACTCGTTTGACCACCGTATAGCCTTCTTCCAACCATGCGTCTTGGATATTGAACGGGAATCCTTCTTTGGGCAAGTTCCATGAAAACAACAAACGCTACAACCGCAATGGCAACGGCAAATATAACAAGTAACGATAATATGCTCATCTCACCCGCGCTCACCAATCTAAAAAGGTTCCCCAACGCTGCTGGCAGTCTTGCAACGATACCTGCAAAGATCAACAGCGAAATGCCGTTGCCTATACCCCTTTCTGTTATTTGTTCGCCGACAAACATCAAAAATACACTACCGGCTGTCATTGTCATGGCTGTAAACAAAACAAAGGGTAAGCCATGCCAAATAACAACATTCGCCCCGTTTGGACCATGCATAGATTGAAGACCAATTGCAATACCCAATCCCTGCAAGAATGAAATTATCACCGTTCCGTAGCGTGTGTATTCAGTAATCTTTCTCCTTCCTGCTTCACCTTCTTTTTTTAAGGCTGCAAGTTCAGGAGAAACTGCTGTCAGAAGTTCCATTATGATCGCCGAGGAGATGTAGGGCATTATTCCCAAGGAAATAATACTAAAGTTCTTTATCGCACCACCGGAAAAGAGGTTAAACAAACCCAAAGCTGTTCCCCGTGCCTCTTCAAAGATCGCCGCCAAGACATGTGGGTCAACACCCGGTGTGGGCACGTGAGCAGCAATTCTGAAGACAACAAACATGATAAAAGTAAAAAACAGCCTGCGGTTCAACTCTGGTACGTTAAAGATATTGGAATAATCCTCACTCATCCTAATACCTCTATGCTACCACCGGCTTTTTCTATCTTTTCTTTTGCTGATTTTGAAAAGGCATCGGCAATAACCGTCAATCTCTTATTCAATTCACCCCCACCCAAAACTTTCACTAACTTATTACCATTAACCAAACCCTTCTCTATCATGTAGTTTATATCAACGACATCTCCATCATTGCATACTTCATTTAGTCTACCCACGTTTACAACAGCATACTCTACCCTGAATGGATTTTTAAAACCCCTCTTGGGCAACCTTCTATAAATAGGCGTCTGACCACCCTCAAAGTAAGCGGGTTTTGCACCGCCTGAACGTGCCTTTTCACCTTTATTACCTTTACCAGCTGTGGTTCCCCAGCCACTACCGTCTCCTCTGCCAATCCTCTTTCTATCCTTAACTATGCGTGGTAATTCGTAAAGTTCCATGATTTGCACCTCTCTTTAGAGTTCTTCCACTTTTACCATAAAGGAAATCTTCCTGATCATACCCCTTATGTGCGGAGTATCCTTTCTAATTACATACTTATTGGGCCTTTTTAAGCCCAAAGCAATAGCCGTTTTCCTTATAGAAGGCTTTTGGCCTATCAAGCTCCTCGTAAGTGTAATCTTAAGATCAGCCATATTTCACCTCACTTACCCCTCATCTTCATTATCTCTTCTTTGCTCCTCAAAAGGCTCAAAGCCTTGATCAAGGCATGCGAAAGGTTGTGGACATTATTAGAACCAATGGACTTTGTTACAATATTCCTGATACCACAAACCTCTAAAATTGCCCTTGCCGTATTACCAGCTATAATTCCTGTACCAGGTCTTGCTGGTTTAATTAAAACCCTGCCTGCACCCTCTTTAACCTCCATCTGATGGGGAATAGTGCCATCTTCAGTGATAGGCACCGTAATCAAGTTCTTCTTTGCCTTTTCTATAGCCTTCTTTATGGCTTCTGGCACCTCGTGGGATTTACCCAAACCCAGGCCCACACGGCCTTTTTTGTCTCCAACAGCTACAAGGGCAGAGAACCTAAATCTTCTACCACCCTTTACAACCTTCGTAACCCTTTTTATCGATATAACCTGTTCCTCAAATTCCTTTTCCATTTGCACCATAAGCTCCACCCCTAAAATTTAAGTCCTGCTTTTCTTGCACTGTCTGCAAGAGCCTTAACTTTACCGTGATAGATATAGCCATTTCTATCAAAAACAACCTTATCTATGCCTTTTTCAAGTGCCTTCTTTGCAATTGCTTCACCAACAACGGTTGCTGACTTTATATTGCAACCCTTTACCTTATCCCTTAAATCAATATCCAGTGTAGAGGCAGAAACAATTGTTCTGCCGCTTTCATCATTTATGATCTGAGCGTAGATATGTTTCAAACTCTTATAAACGCACAACCTTGGCCTTTCGGCCGTTCCCCTAATTTTGTATTTGATCCTAAGTTTCCTTTTAAGCCTTTCCTTTTTTCTATCTACAGTAGACATTTCTCTCTAACCCCCATTATTTAGCAGCAGCTTTGCCCATTTTTCTTCTGATCTGTTCACCTTTATACCTTATACCTTTACCTTTGTAAGGCTCTGGTGGTCTAACAGCCCTAATCTGGCTTGCAACAAGACCAACAAGTTGTTTGTCAATGCCAGAAACGGTTATCTCAACACCTTTTTTATCCACTTCAATGGTTATACCATCTGGTATTTTAAATTCCACGTCGTGGGAGTAACCAACAGAAAGCACTAATGTCTTTCCCTTAACAGCTGCTTTATAACCCACACCTTCTATCTGCAAAACCTTTTGAAATCCCTTTGAAACACCAACAACAGTGTTATTTATCAAGCTTCTATAAAGGCCGTGCATAGCCTTCGCATTCTTTGCCACACTGATCGACCTAACATAGATAAATTTATCATCCTTCTCAACGGAAACATATTCAGGATTGAACTCCTGCTTTAGTTGACCTTTCGGACCTTTAACTTCCACAGCTCCGTCTGTTATCTTTACCTCTACCCCTGAAGGAATAGGGATAGGTGTCTTTCCAATCCTTGACATCACAACCTCCTATTTTAGAATACCTCGCAGATGTATTCACCACCCAGATTGCGCTTCTTGGCTTCGTATGTGGTCATAACACCCTGGGAGGTAGAAATAATACCTACACCCAGTCCGTTCATTACAGGTTTAATCTCGTCAGCCGATATATACACCCTCCTTGAGGGTTTACTGACCATTTTCATCAACATAATAGCGGGTTTCCTCTTGTGCTCATCTGCATACTTTAGGAAAATCCTGAGCATATTCCTGTTTCCCGTATCAGTAAGTTTCTTGTAATCGGATATATACCCTTCTTCTTTTAAAATCCTGACAACATTTTCCACTAAATTATTGCTTGCAACATCGACATAATCGTGTTTTGCCTTCAAACCGTTCTTTATCTTAGATAAACAATCAGCCACCTTCTTACTCATAAGCCACCTACCAACTCGCCTTTTTTACTCCAGGAATTTCACCTTTACCAGCAAGCATCCTAAAGCAAACCCTGCAAATACCGAACTTCCTCATGTAACCCCTTGGCCTCCCGCATATCTGACACCTGTTTCTCGCCCTAACCTTGAACTTCGGAGGTCTCTTTGACTTCTCTATCAATGCTTTTCTTGCCATAACCTCTCCTCTTAATTTGTTTTTCTAAACGGCATACCAAAGGCTTCCAATAGAGCCTTTGCCTCTTCATCGGTTTCGGCTGTTGTAACAATCGTTACGCTCAAGCCGTGCACCTTCATTATCTTATCATAGTTGATTTCAGGGAAGATCAACTGTTCAGTAATACCCAAGGTGTAGTTACCACGCCCATCAAAACCCTTCAAGGGTACCCCTCTAAAGTCCCTGATCCTGGGGATAGCAAATGAGATAAACCTATCCAAAAATTCGTACGCCCTATCACCACGCAGAGTAACCTTGCAACCAATGGGCATACCTTTCCTTAACTTGAAATTAGCAATAGACTTTCTTGCCCTTGTTATAACGCCCCTCTGGCCGGTAATTAGGGCAAGCTCATCCAACGCCGACTCCAAAAGCTTAATGTCGTGCATACCTTCGGCGAGACCTACGTTTAAAACGATCTTCTCTAACTTGGGCACTTGCATGACATTTTTATAGGAGAACTCTTTCATTAGCCGAGGTATTATCTCCTCTTTGTACATCTTTTTGAGTCTTGGAACATACTTTTCAGACATTAAACTTCTCCTCCTTAGATTGTCTCACCGCATTTTTTACAGTATCTTACCTTCTCTCCGCTCTCCAAAAACTTTATACCCACACGCGTGGGTCTATTGCAGTGAGGGCATACAAGCATAACATTTGAGATATGAATGGGTGCCTCTTTCTCTATAATACCACCCTTCGTGGTAGCAGATGCTTTTACATGCTTTTTAACAATGTGAACACCTTCAACTATAACCCTGTTCTTTTCAGGCACAAAAGCGATAATCGTGCCATCTTTACCTTTATCCTTACCTGCTATTACCCTAACTTTATCATTTTTCTTTAACTTTGTTCTTATCCTTTTCATCACAGCACCTCTGGAGCAAGAGAGATTATCTTCATAAACTCTTTGGCCCTCAATTCCCTAACAACAGGACCAAAGATCCTTGTACCTATAGGTTCCTTCTGGTTGTTGATGATAACAGCCGCATTCTCATCAAACTTTATATACGTTCCGTCAGGCCTTCTAAACTCTTTCTTTGTCCTAACAACGACAGCCTTAACAACATCACCTTTTTTAACCTTACCATTTGGATCTGCTTCCTTAACGGAAGCTACAATTATATCACCAACCCTGGCGTATCTCTTTCTCGTTCCACCAAGCACCTTTATGCACATAATTTTCTTTGCGCCAGAGTTATCAGCAACTTTCAACATAGTGTATGGCTGTATCATTGCTCATCTCCCAATCCTACGTATTTCTCGGTGATTTCAAGAAGCCTGAAGTGCTTCTCCTTAGAGATTGGCCTACACTCGATAAACTTTACCCTATCACCCTTTTTAGCTTTGTTGTGCTCATCATGAACCTTAAACCTTTTTCTTCTCTTTATGTATTTGTGGAATTTGGGATGCTCAACAAGTGTTTCAACCTCTACAACGATGGTTTTATCCATCTTATCGCTAACAACTATTCCCTCTTTAATCAACTTACTCATGCCTGTTCACCCTTCTTGAGTTTCTCATTTTTTACAGTGAGAACCCTCGCAAGATCTTTCCTTAAGTTCCTTATTTTATGAGGGTTATCCATTTGCTCCAAACCCTTTCTCATATTGAGCTTGAAAATCTCTTCCCTCAACTTCCTCTCTTCTTCCATTAATTCTTTCAAGCTCAGCTTCCTCAACTCTGCTGCTTTCATAGCCACTCACTCCGTTTAACGATTTTCATTTCAATAGAAAACTTTTGGGCAGCAAGCTCAAAAGCCTTTCTTGCCAATTCTTCGCTAACACCGCCAATCTCATAAAGGATCCTTCCAGGTTTAACAATTGCAACCCATTTTTCTACGGATCCCTTACCTTTACCCATCCTCGTCTCAGCAGGTTTCTTTGTTAAAGGGAAATCGGGGAAAATCCTAACCCAAATCTTACCCTGGTGTTTAAGCACCCTGTTTATGGCAATCCTTGCAGCCTCAATTTGCCTGTTGGTAACTTCGCCCCTACCAACGGCTTTGAGACCGAAATCACCAAAGGCAAGTTTTGTTCCCCTCTTTGCTATACCCCTGACACCATTCCTGTTTCTCTGATACTTTCTATATTTGGTTCTTTTTGGCATCAACATGGCTCAATCCCACCTTTCCTATTTTGGAGATACCATTCCGTTAAACACCCACACCTTAACACCGATTACGCCCGCCTGGGTTAGGCTCTCAGCAAAACCGTAGTCAATATCGGCACGTAGTGTGCTTAGCGGAATTCGTCCCTCTTTAATCCATTCTGTGCGCGCCATTTCGGCACCACCCAGTTTTCCTGCAAGCTGTATCTTTATACCCTTTGCCCCCTTCTTCAAAGCGAGGTAAGCAGCCCTTTTCATAACCCTTCTGTAGGGCATCCTCTTTTCAATCTGCAAAGCAATATTCTCAGCAATCAGCTGAGCATCCCTCTCTGGGGCAGGAACATCCTTAACGTTTATTGTTACATTGGAATCTGTCAGCGTCTTGATATACTCCTTGAGTTTTTCTACCTCTGAACCTTTCCTACCGATAATTATGCCTGGCATAGCTGCATATATGTTTATTGTCATCTTGTTTCTCTTTCTCTCTATCTCGATCTTAGAAATACCCGCATAGTAGACGCGGGACTTTATTGCCCTTTTAATCTTTTGATCTTCTAAAAACTTATCCCTGTAATCCTTCTCCGCATACCAACGGGATGTCCAAGTTTTCGTAATTCCCAGTCTCAAACCAATGGGGTTTACTTTTTGACCCAAAACCCACCTCCTACTTTCCAATAATCACAGTTATATTGCTCGTTCTCTTTATGATCCTACCAGCTCTACCCATGGCACGAGCCCTGTACCTTTTAAGCCTAATTCCGTCATCCGCCGTAACGTTCAATACCCTAAATCCATCCACATCCATTCCCTGATCTAAAGCATTGGCAACGGCCGATTCAAGGAGTTTTCTTAATATAAAAGCGGCTTTTCTGTTTGAATACTTAAGCAAGACCAAAGCCTCATCAACACTTCTACCTTTAATCAGGTCTATAATAGCCCTAACTTTTATCGGTGATATCTTTGCACTTCTCAAAAATGCCCTTGCCTCCATAGCTCACCAACCCTACTTACCTATTTTCTTTTGAACCACACCCTTGTGGCCCTTAAATGTTCTCGTTGGAACAAACTCACCGAGCTTATAGCCAACCATATTCTCAGTAACATAAACAGGAACGAACTTTTTACCGTTGTGAACGGCAAACGTAAACCCAACAAACTCAGGAACTATTGTACTCCTTCTCGACCACGTCTTAATCATGGTCTTCTTACCCGAAGCCCTCATCTTCTCGACCTTTTTTAAGAGCTTCTCGTCGACAAAAGGCCCTTTCTTTAAACTCCTCGGCATAAACCTTAGCCTCCTATTACTTTCTTCTTGTAACTATGAACTTATCCGTTCTCTTGTTGTGGCGTGTTTTGTATCCCTTCGTCGGAACACCCCACGGTGTAACCGGTGTTCCGCCCGTTCCGGTCTTACCCTCACCACCACCATGTGGGTGGTCTATTGGGTTCATTGCAACACCCCTAACTTGAGGTCTAAAGCCCCTGTGTCTCATTCTACCGGCCTTACCCCAATTGATGTTGTTGTAATCGGGGTTACCAACCTGACCGATGGTAGCGTAGCACTCAACATGAATAAGCCTCATCTCTCCACTTGGCAATTTCACGTGGGCATATTTGCCCTCTTTAGCCATAATTTGCGCCATAGTACCAGCGCTCCTCGCAAGCTGCCCACCGCCCTTTGGCTTAAGCTCAATGTTGTGTACTACCGTACCAACTGGTATTTTCTTGATGGGTAACGCATTGCCAACTTTAATCTCCACATTTTCGCCGGCTTCAACAACGTCACCCACTTTCAAGCCCAACGGTGCGATTATATACCTCTTTTCACCATCCTTATATGCAAGCAAAGCAATCCTTGCATTCCTGTTTGGATCGTATTCAATTGCCTTAACAACCGCTGGTATATTTCTCTTGTCCCTTTTAAAATCAATGATCCTATAAAATCTCTTGACTCTTCCGCCACGACCCCTAACGCTTATGTGACCGAAATTATCCCTACCCGCATGGTATTTTAAAACCTTAATCAGCGATTTTTCCGGTTCCTTTTTTGTTATATCGCTAAAATCCTGAACGCTTGCCCCTCTCAAACCATTTGTGACCGGCTTGTAAACCTTGATACCCATCGTACAACCTCTTTCTTATAGTTCCTTAAGCGTATAACCTTCTTTCAGTGTAACAATAGCCTTCTTATAAGAAGGCCTTTTGCCCTTTATCCCCCTAAAAACCTTTGTTTTCCCTTTAACATTTATTATATTGACCTTCTCTACCTTTACACCAAACAGCTCCTCAACGGCCTTCTTAATCTCGGGCTTGTTTGCGTTTTTATCAACCTTGAACACATATTTACCCTTTTCCTGTTCAAAGAAGGCCTTTTCCGATATAACCCTCTCCTTTAAAATACTCCACTTATCCATTGGCGATTCTCCTGTTAAGTTTATCTACAACCTCTTTTGGTATAACAATATTCCTGAAACGTAAAACATCGTAAACGTTGAGGCTATCGATGTTTCTAACCTCAACACCCTCTATGTTTCTCAAGGACAGATACTCATTGTCCATACCCTTATCCAACACAAAAAGGGCCTTTTTCAGATTCAACTTCTTAACAAGCTCATAGGCCACTTTGGTTTTTGGTTTTTCAAACTTCAAACCGTCCAACACAATCAAGCCACCGTCTTCGATCCTCTGAGCCAAAGCCTGCTCAAAGGCAAGCTTCTTCTCCTTCTTATTCATCTTTAGATCGTAGTCCCTCGGCTTCGGACCAAACACAACACCTCCACCGACCCATAGAGGGGATCTAATAGAACCTGCACGCGCTCTGCCTGTACCCTTCTGTCTCCAAGGTTTCTTACCTCCGCCTGAAACCTCACCCCTTGTTTTCGTGCTGACCGTACCTTGCCTTGCATTCATCAACATAACCCTAACAACCCTGTTGAACAAAACACCTTTATTCTTTACGTCCTTAGTTTCAACATTTATCTCTATGTCGCCAACCACCTGGCTATCCCTATTCAAAACCTTAACCTTCATCGTTTAGTTCCCCTTCTTAATAATATTGACGTAGCTACCTTTTGATCCAGGAACAGCACCCTTAACGGCTATTAATTTCTTTTCAGGATCTATATGAACGATCTGCAAGTTCTTTATAGTCACCCTCTCATTACCGTAGTGACCAGGCATCTTTTTTCCCTTTACAACCCTTCCAGGAAATTCGCATTGGCCGATAGATCCCGGTCTTCTGTTAAACATAGAACCGTGAGAATCCGGACCACCTGCAAAATTGTGGCGCTTCATAACGCCGGCAAAACCCCTACCTTTACTGTGACCAACTACGTCAACCACCTCTCCCTTCTCAAAGATGTCTATGGAAATAGTTTGCTTAACCTCGTAATTTGAAACATCCTCAACCCTAAATTCCTTCAATATCTTTTTTGGTGGAACACCGACCTTTTTAAACACACCCAAAAGCGGCTTGTTAAGTCTCTTCTCCTTCGTATCAACAAAACCAACCTGAATGGCGTTATAACCATCCTTTTCTTTGGTCTTTATCTGGGTTATAACACCATCTGTAGCTTCAAGAACAGTAACAGGAATTGCTTTACCGTCTACGTAAAGTTGTGTCATCCCCAACTTTTTTGCGATTAACCCTACCATCTATCTCTCCTACTCCTAATTTATTAAAGTTAAGAAACAGAGGAACCCATTTCTAAGGGTTCTTATTTCTATTAAACACTCCTACTGTAACTTAACTTCTATATCAACACCCGCCGGTAAATCTATCTTCATTAACGCATCAACAGTCTGTTGCGAGGCATCCACTATATCAAGTAACCTTTTGTGAACCCTAATCTCAAACTGTTCCCTCGATTTCTTGTTAACGTGCGGAGACCTCAAAACCGTGTATCTTGAGATCTTTGTAGGTAAAGGAATGGGGCCCTTCACTTTAGCCCCGGTTTTCTTTATCGTTTCTATTATGTCCTTTACAGAACTATCAAGAAGTTCACTCTCAAATGACTTAAGTTTAAGCCTGATTCTCTGTTCCATAGCCGTCACCCTCTTACTCCAATATCTCCGTTATTACACCAGCACCAACAGTTCTACCACCTTCCCTGATAGCAAAGCGTGTCTCTTTCTCGAGGGCAACAGGTGCTATGAGTTCAACTGTTAGTTCTACGTTATCACCTGGCATAACCATCTCAACACCCTCTGGTAGATGAACTGTTCCTGTGACGTCTGTTGTCCTGATGTAGAACTGAGGTCTGTAGCCATCGAAGAAGGGTGTGTGTCTTCCACCCTCATCCTTTGTGAGAACGTAAACCTGAGCCCTGAACTTCTTGTGGGGTGTGATGGAGCCAGGTTTGGCTAATACCATTCCCCTTTCAACATCTTCCTTCTTGATACCCCTTAAGAGAACACCTACGTTGTCTCCTGCTATTGCCTCATCCAAGATCTTTCTGAACATCTCAAGGGATGTGGCAACTGTCTTTCTTGTCTCCCTGAAGCCTACGATCTCCACCTCTTCACCGGGTTTCAAGACGCCTCTCTCTACCCTACCTGTGACAACTGTACCCCTACCGGAGATGGAGAAGATGTCCTCTATTGGCATTAGGAATGGTTTATCTGCCTCTCTCTGTGGTGTTGGTATGTATTCATCAACGGCATCCATTAGCTCTTCTATTGCCTTTACTGCCTCTGGATCTCCTTCGAGTGCTTTTAGGGCTGAACCCCTGATTACAGGAACCTCATCACCTGGGTAGTCGTACTTTGAGAGGAGATCCCTTACTTCCATTTCAACAAGATCAATGAGCTCTGGATCATCAACCATGTCTATCTTGTTTAAGAATACAACGATGTATGGAACATTAACCTGCCTTGCAAGGAGTATGTGCTCTCGTGTCTGTGGCATTGGACCATCTGCTGCAGAGACAACAAGTATAGCACCGTCCATCTGAGCAGCACCGGTGATCATGTTCTTGATGTAGTCAGCATGCCCTGGGCAGTCAACGTGTGCATAGTGGCGTTTGTCTGTCTCGTACTCTACGTGTGCAGTGTTGATTGTAATTCCTCTTTCCTTCTCCTCTGGTGCATTGTCTATTTCGTTGTAATCCTTGAACTCTGCCTTACCCTTTTCTGCCAATACCTTTGTGATGGCAGCTGTGAGGGTAGTTTTTCCGTGGTCTATGTGACCGATTGTACCGATGTTAACGTGGGGTTTGGTTCTTACGTATTTCTCCTTTGCCATAAATGCCTCCTTTAAAAACTTATGGAGCCCACGAGCGGGCTCGAACCGCCGACCTCTTCCTTACCAAGGAAGTGCTCTACCGGCTGAGCTACATGGGCACAAAAAAAATGGAGCGGGAAACGGGACTCGAACCCGCGACCCTCAGCTTGGAAGGCTGATGCTCTAGCCAACTGAGCTATTCCCGCTCACTCAATAATGGTGGAGAGGGGAGGATTCGAACCTCCGAAGGCATACGCCGGCAGATTTACAGTCTGCTCCCTTTGACCGCTCGGGAACCTCTCCACTCACATGGAGCTGGCGAAGGGACTTGAACCCCCAACCGGCTGATTACAAGTCAGCTGCTCTACCGATTGAGCTACGCCAGCCCAGGCAAGTTGGAATTATATATCCAAAATCTCATTTGTCAACAAAAAATCACACTTTTTGTTATTGACATACAAGCCACCGTGATTATGATTAATTCCGATGAAAAAAACGCAATTAATAATTGATGCAATTATCATAGGTCTCATAGGTGCAGCAAGTGCTCAAATATTTGTATACCTTTTGAAAATAGTCGGTAAATACTCACTACAATTAATTGCAGGATACCATATTCCCGATGTCATAAGCATATTAAATCAAACAGAACAGATACATCCATCGCATCCACTACTTTTAATAGTTGTCATTGTTGTGGGCGGGTTAATCTCAGGTTTTTTGGTATACACGTTTGCACCCGAAGCCGAAGGCCACGGAACGGATACAGCCGTAAGAGCTTTCCATAGAACAGGGGGGTACATAAGACCCATCGTTACACCTTTAAAAATCATTACATCGGCTATTACCATAGGAACTGGTGGTTCAGCCGGAAGAGAAGGACCTACAGCTTTATTCAGCTCTGGAGTAGGTTCAATATATGCTAATCTAAGACATGCTACTTTAGAAGAAAGAAGGTTGTTTGTCTTAATAGGTATGGCAAGTGGACTATCAGCAATATTTAGAGCACCAATAGGAACATCCATATTTGCCGTATCAGTACTATACAGCGGCATGGAGTTTGAATCAAGCGCACTTATCTATACACTTTTGGGCTCAGTTGTTGCTTATATAGCAACAGGCTTTACTTTAGGTTGGCATCCAATATTTAAGGTACCGCCTAACTTGATGGTAAAAAATGTCTCAGCATACTTTCACTTAATTTTACTCGGAGGCCTTTGCGGGATTATAGGAATAATCTTACCCAACATATTCTACGGTGTTAGGGACATATTCCACAAAATTAGCATACCTGCACACTTTAAACCAGCAATAGGAGCTCTATTTGTTGGAATAATAGCCCTATGGCTACCGCAAGTTTTAGGTGGTGGTTATGGATGGATTCAAGACGCAATAGATGGAAAGATGGCTCTAAATATCATGGCTTTGTTAATAATAGGAAAAATGCTTGCTTTTACTTTTACAGTCTCAAGTGGAGGGTCAGGGGGAGTTTTTGCGCCCTCTCTGTTTGTAGGGGCAATGGTAGGCGGAACTATAGCCAAACTATTTCACCATAACACTGCAATATACTCAATCATTGGTATGGCATCTGTATTTGGGGCTGCAGCACGAGCTCCTCTTGCAACACTAATAATGGTTTTGGAAATGACTGGAGGCTACACTCTCCTTGCACCTGCGGCACTAAGCGTAATTTTAGCCTATGTTTTACAGGTGGAGATCTCAAGAAAACTGAACGTTAAATACAAGAGTCTCTACGAAGCACAGGTTGAAGATAAAAGATTTTCCCCTGTTCACCAAATAGAAATTTTAAGAAACATCATTGCCTGCCATGCTAAAGCCATCCCTATTTCTCCAAAAGAAATCAATGATAGAAAGATACTAAGGCTTTTAGAGTCAGGAGTTCCTATAAAGTTAGAAAACGGGTATTTGCTATTTTTTGGGACATTAACAAAAAAACTCCAAGCTAAAAAAGCAGGAGACGAGCTATTTTACAAGGGAGCCATAATAATATACGTTTTTAGAAACGGAGAATGGCTGCACCCTCTGGAGATTGATGCATTAGAAGAGGGTGACGAGGTTTTAGTTTATGGACCGCCTTCATCTATAAAACTGATAAAAGGATATATGAAATACGTGTCTGAAACATTCTCTAAACTAAGAGAACAACATTTAAAACAATTGGAACACGCAGGAAAGATTTAAAACAGGTTCTCTATGGGCTCGGGCTGGGCAAAATAATAACCCTGGGCAAGGGCTTTTACATACAAATCCTTTGTAATCTCGCTTAATTGATCGGCAATTTTTTCATTTTCCACAAACTCATATATTATATCCTTACCCAACCTGTTAGCCATATAAGTTATTATCTCAACCACATCCCTAAAGTACCTATTAGTAAGAATATTTTTTATAATCTCACCATCAATCTTTAAAAACCTAACATTCTCTTTTGACGATAAGGCTGCAACGCGCTCAAAATTTGTGTATCCACTGCCAAAATCATCCAAAGCTATGTCGATCTCGAGAGAATCTATGATGTTCAGTATGTTCTTATTTTTTGTTGATTCGTATTCTGTAATCTCAAACACCACATCGACACCAACCTCTTTTGATATCTCGTTTAGCTTTTGAATCTTTTTCAAGACGGTCAAATCTGTATAGGATGAAGGGAACAAATTAACAAATATCTTTTTAACCTTGTTTATCTTTTTTATTTCTTTAGATACGAGATCCAAAACCATTAGATCCAATTCCTTTGTCAAGTTTTTATCCTTTACAAAGTCCACAAATTCTTTGGCAGGTATCAGCCCATCTTCTGTCTTTATCCTCAACAAACACTCAGCCCCGAAATCCTCTTTTGTCCTTATATCAACTATCCTTTGAACATATACTTTAAAATTCACATCTTTTGCAAAATACTCTTCACAAGACTTATCCTCTTTGCCCAAAACAAGTTTATCAACAAGACACTCATACCTCGTTATCTCGTCTACAGACTTCCAGATTTCCTCTATATTCTTGCGGTTAACAACAAAATAAGTGCCTTTTTCTTCTAAAAACCTGTTAGTGACCAACTCAAAAAACACACTCAATTTGTGGGCATCAAAGTTAAACCTATCTCTTATGGACTTAATATTCACTTGCACAAGCTTAAAACTCAACGTTTTATCAATATCCTGTCTGCTTTTAAGTTTCTTTTTAATCTCCTCTATCGCCTGCTTTAATTTGCTTAAATCCCTAACTTCTTCCTCAATGCGGGAGACGAAATAGACCTTACCATTCAACTCAAAACCAAATATATCTTTAGCATAGCGCTCATTTACATGGCTAATGAGTGCCTCTGAAAATTCCTTAAAAATGGGGTCGGCATAGTCTTTTTTACTGCTCGGTGTAACGACAAAAGACACCACCTTTTCTGAAAATTTGGGATCTGTAAGAAACGAGAAAAAGATGCTCTCCTTATTCTTTTCCCACTGCGAAAACAGATATATGCCATAAAGAATAAATAGATGAGAATTTATTGCAAAGAGCCTTGCCATTCTTAAAGCCTTTATATAATCGCCACTTTCAAGATAAGCAATTAATAACACTGCGTAATCGTGTGAGTTTTTATGAAAAAACTGAAAAACGGGCACTACGGTTTCATGTGTATAAAACATTACAGAGAAGGCGGGGGTTTTAAACCACTCTGCAATAGCACACTCCCTATGCAAAAACTCCTTAACATAAGAAAAATCTCCACTTTCAACAGCTGCCAATAGTTCCTTCACAAAAGAGTAATAATTCTCAATGATAAAACTTGCACCCTTCAAGAATGAGAAAATCCTTGTTGTCTCATTTAGAATGCCTTCTATATACGATTTGGCATTTGCGTTTTTAACATCTTTAAAGACCTTTTCTAACTTTGTATCGTCAACATCCACTTCACCGTAAAAACTCAAACTTTCAATGTTTCTCTTGATAAAATCAATCATTTCAAACATGTAATCTTCATGTATCTTAAGCTTCCAATGCACATCACCTACTTCCTTGTAAAGCTCAAAAGCATCCACATCATCAAATAGCGCCTGATACAAATATTTAGATTGGGACTTCACAAGCTCAGGTAGTTGCTCAAAGGAAGAGAAAAATTTAGAAAGATACGGATCTTTTATGACAGTCGTGTAAAAATATACAAAAAGTTTTTCAAAAGACTCTAAAATCCTATCCCTTTCCATATCCACCTACCACCAACTTTTCTTTGAAGTACAAAAACGAAGCGTATTTCAAAAAACTATTAACATCCAGCATGCCCACATATTCAAGATTTTCCCCATTTATAACGACGGGTATGTAGTCCACATCTATGTGTGCAATAAACTCAAACACATCCAAACCATTGGCATTTATAGTCAAAAAGTTTGGGTTTTGCGTCATAACATCCACAACTCTCATATTACCACTTTCAAATTCCCCGAGCAACCTAATATCTCTAAAAGACAAAACACCCACAAGTCTTCCACCTTCCAAAACTGCAAAGTAGCTTGAGGGGCTTTTCATTAAATCAAAGATAACATCTTTTACAAGATCATCTTTTTTCAAGGTTATCAACGTTGTATCAATGAAATTCACGATTTTTAAAGCCTTGAGTTGGGCTGCATATTTTTTATTAGTAATATCAAAACCCTTTTGCATCACTGAACGACTAAAGTGCATCTTCTCTTCAAGCACATGTGAGAAATACATCGTCATTACTGAGCCTATGATCAGAGGCACAATCATGTGATAGTTCTGGGCAAGTTCTACAACAATCAAGGTTGACCTGAACGGGGCAGAAGACACGCTCGCAGTTGTTGCTGCTGTGCCTATCAAAGCCACAGATAGAGGATCAATAGATGGTATAAACTGATGGAAAAAGCCGCCTATGGCGAAACCAAAAAACGCACCGCCAAAAATGGATGGTGCAAAAACGCCACCGAACATACCGCTTGCAAAGGTTATGGCCAATGATATCAGCTTTACAATACCCAACACAACGGCATCTGAATAGTTGAAACTGCCACTAAAAAGCATACCTACCTTATCATAGCCCAAAGAAGCAGCGTCCGGGTAAAAGTAAAGCAAAACACCAACAAGAAAACCGCCTATCAAGGCCTTTGTGTATAAGCTCAACTTAAGCCTTTCATAAACTGCCTCAACAAACCCATAGACAGCCTCAAATGAATAGACCAGTAAAGCAAAGAGAAAGCTAAAAATCGGTATAAATAAGAGCAACATGTACGTATATGAAAGTCTCGGCAGGTAAAATGCGGGGTAATTGCCCAAAAAGTGCCTCGAAATGATTGTTCCTATGGCAGAGGATATGGATAATGGAATAATAACATTAAAGCTCAGTCTACCCAAGATTATCTCAAGACCGAAGATTATCGCTGCAATGGGTGCATTAAACGTTGCCGCCAAAGCTGCCGAAACACCGCAGCTTACAAGTAGTGGAACATTAGAACCTTCAATTTTAACGTGTTTTAAAGCAAAAGAAGATAGAGAACCACCCAACTTGGCTATGGGACCTTCCCTTCCTACAGGAACACCAAAACCAATGTTTATGGCAGTGAGGATAACGCTCGCAATGCCCTTTTTATAATCCAACCTTCCCTTTCTCAAAACAATGGAACGCGCAACAGAGTCTATCGTTGGATTTGTGGCATCTTCTAAAAACCTCCGAATAGCAAAAGCCGAGAAGAGAAACAGCAATGGAATTGAGATTACATAGAAGTAACTCTTACTTTTAAAAACATCGAATAAGGAAGCGCCCAAAGATGAATATTTGATAAGCTCCCTCATAAGAATAGCAGAGAAGCCACCTATAACACCTATTATGGTGGGTATAATGAATAATTTAGTAAAGCTCTTCATTTTGTTTGGGTCTTAAGCATCTTGTACAGCAAACCACCTGTAAACTGGCCCAAAAAGTAAGCTGATATGACAATTGGGAATGTGTAAAGCTTAAAACCCAGCCCACTTAAAATTCTTAAGGCAATAACAAACGGAATTGGCGCATGCACCCAGAAAAACCAAGCTTTGGACAACTTTTCGCTTTTAGCCCTAAAAAAACCACATGGCAAATTTATAAGAAACACCACTATAGCCACAACGCCAATACTCATGGTTCGTTCACCACCTTAACATTTTTTAGCTTTATTCTTAATCTCTCATTATTCCTCTTAAGCACGATATCCACCGGCAAGAGAGATCCTTGTATTTTTTTACACTCCAAAATCACTACATTCGGATTTCTACTTTTGCACAAGACAAAGAAATTATGGGCAACAAATTCAATGATGGATTTGTACTCATCCAGGTCCATGCCGTTTGCCTTCAAATGATAATAAACCTTGCCCGTCTGATAATCCTTTATGAACACTTTTTGCCCCTGAACGTATATGCCATAAATAGAAAATCCAAAACTATTCACAACATCCAATCTTAGGTTACCTGAGGAAATACTAAAGAAACCGTTGAAGGTATAACCCTTAAAGTTGGCATTAAACACACCTGAAACTGAACGCTTCTTTACTGGTAAAGGCTTGAACGTTGCGCACGAACTAACGAGAAATAGAACTAAAAAAGTGGCTAATGCGATCTTTAACTTCATCTTTCGAAATCCTTTCTTGGCTCATATAATCCAAAGAGTTCAAAAAAACCTTGCCGTACGATTTATTAACAATCCTGCTGTCCAGTATGACCATAACACCCCTATCCGTTTTGTGCCTTATCAATCTTCCCAAACCCTGTCTCAATCTAAGCACTGCTTTGGGTAAAGCATACTCCAAAAATGGATTTGTGCCTTCCTTCTTCATAACATCGTACCTTACCCTTTCAACAGCCGTAGTTGGCACTTCAAACGGCAACTTGACAATCACAACAACGGACAATTCCTCACCCTTAACGTCGATACCTTCCCAGAAACTACTCGTAGCAAACAAAAAACCTTTTCCCTTTTTAAATCTACTCAACAGCTCAAAATTATCAAGTTCACCCTGCTTTAACACGTTAAATCCGAGCTTTTCCAAAGCCTTACGGGATAAATCATACGCAAAATCCAAAGCCTTATACGAGGTAAACAGGACTAAAACACCTCTGTTGGTGTTGCCAAGTGCTTGGGCTATGGATACCAAAACAGAAGAAACCTCCACAACAAAATCTTTATCATCGGGCTTGAGCATATCGTAAACAAGAAACAATTTACTGTTCTTCTTATAATCAAAATTGCTTTCTGCAACATACTCAATGGCATCGTCAATGCCTACAGTTCTTTTAAAGAACTCAAAATCGCCGTTTACGGTCAACGTAGCAGATGTAAACACAATACTACTTAAATTTTCCATAAGATAGGATCTCAAAGCCTCCCTGATATTGATGGGCGTGATATTGAAGTGCACAGTCTTCTTAAAACCCTTTAGCCAATAAACCTTACCATTGTCATCAAACTCAATAAACGATTTAAAAAACTTGTTAAACCCTTCTATTTTCACATATACGGATTTAATATCCAAAGCATCATCCTCATCAAGTTGAGAAATAAAACCCTTCAGGGCAAGCTGCAAATCATCCAACCTCTCAACTAAATCCTTAAAAAAATCCAAGTATTCATAGCTATTTTTCCTATCTAAAACAACCTCGTCACTCCCCACTCTGTTCAACAACCCCTCAAAAATGCCTTTCAGTTTTTCTTTTACGTTCAATACTTTATCCTTAAGGTCTGTTTCATCAAAAGCTGAAAGTAAACCTCTCTCCTTGCCCTTTTTAGAAGAATACAGCATATCCAACGTGTTTAAGACATCAAAGCTTGTTAGTGTATCTGTGTAGTAGTTTGTGGCATTCCTTTCAATATTGTGGGCTTCATCCACCACCAAAACGTCAAATTCTGGTAGTATCTCTGCATTTTCCATAATCGAATGTGACAGGACGAGGTGGTGATTAGCTATGATAATATGGGACAGATCCAATTTCTTCCTTGCCCTATAGAAGAAACACTGGTTTTTGTAATAAGGACACTTCCTATGCGCGCAAGAGAGACTGTCGCTTTCAATAAGCTTCCACGCAGACTCATCAATCCCCTTTTCTTTAGAAAAGAACTCAGACTTTAGACCTGTTTCGGTGGACAAAAGAAACTCCTTTAAAATCGCATAAACATCAGATTCAAATAGAAAAGCATCACCCTTTGACAAAATATTCTCTGCCTTCCTCTTGCACAAATAGTTGTTCCTGCCAAAGGCAATGGCAGATTTAAAATTCAGTATGGATTCCAGCACAGGCAAGTCCTTTTTAAGTAACTGTTGCTGAAGGTTTTTTGTGTTTGTTGAAATAACCACCCTTTTGTTGTGCCTCTTAGCAAAAACTACGGCAGGCACAAGATATGCCAAGCTTTTTCCAGTCCCTGTTGGCGCTTCCAATACTGCATTTTTTGAGTTTTCAAAGGCATCCAAAATAATCTTTGCCATTTTTACCTGTTCCTGCCTATATTCAAAGCCCTTAAACTTGGAAAGTTTATTAAAAATTGAAGTTACGTCTGTGTCCTCTTCGGGCTCACCCATAACATAAACATTGAGATCCTTGTCAACATAAACAAACCAACCAATGGCATCAAAATTTGAAGCAACAATATCAAATGCATCTTTTTTATCTATGGAAAACAACAGAACATCACCTTTAGCTTCGTCAGTTTCCTCTATGTCAACTATCGTGTTATCAATATGTTCAAAACGGAAAAGCTTGGGCGGGGAGCAACTCTTTAGTTTCTCTCTAACATCGTCAGATAGTTGCATTACATTTCAAATTCCAACGGATAGTTTCCATCAAAACAGGCAAAACACCAACCACTGTCACCAACTATCGACTTTAGCCCGTCCAAAGACAAATAAGCCAAAGAATCAGCCGTCGTGTACTTCCTGATCTCTTCAACTGTATGAGAGGAAGCTATAAGTTCCTTTCTCGTTGGCGTATCTATACCATAAAAACACGGAGATAAAACTGGTGGCGATGCAATCCGCAAATGCACCTCCTTTGCTCCAGCCCCACGCAGCATCTTGACTATGCGCCTGCTCGTTGTCCCCCTAACAATGGAATCATCGACAACAACCACACGTTTTCCCTCTAATACATCCCGTGCGGGATTGAGTTTCAACCTGACTCCAAAGTTCCTTATGGACTGTGTAGGCTCAATGAACGTCCTCCCTACGTAGTGATTTCTAATCAAACCAAAGTCAAAGGGTATGCCACTCGCTTGAGAAAAACCAATAGCTGCTGGAACACCAGAATCCGGCGTAGGGATAACGATATCAGCCTCAACAGGTGACTCTTTGGCCAAAACCCTACCCATCTCCTTTCGAACAGAATAGACATGTCGTTCCCATAAAAGCGAATCGGGACGCGAAAAGTATATGTGCTCAAAAACACACTTATGTTCGCTTGTTTTCTCGAACGGTTTAAATGAATGGACACCATCAACATTAGCAACAACAACCTCGCCGGGCTCTATATCCCTGATAAACTCCGCACCAATCAAATCAAACGAACACGTTTCACTGGCAAAAACGACGGCGTCATCCAACTTTCCCATGGAAAGTGGCCTAAAACCCCATGGGTCTCTTACAGCATAAAGCTCATTTTCCCTCATTATGATCAAACTGAAAGCGCCCCTTACAAGCCTCAAAGCCTCAACAAGCCGTTCAAAAAAGCTACTCTTGGTGCTCCTTGCAATTAGATGAATTATAACCTCCGTGTCCGAATTGGAATTAAAAATAGCACCCTGGCTAACAAGTTCACGCTTTATACTCAAAGCGTTAACCAAATTGCCGTTGTGGGCTATGGCAATACTGCCAAGATCGTAATGAGCATGTAAGGGCTGAATATTGCCTTCTGATTCATCCCCAAAAGTAGAATACCTGTTGTGCCCTATGGCTATCCTACCTCTAAGAGAGTCAATAATGCCCTTCTTGTTGAAAATCTCATTAACAAGACCTTTACCCTTGTATGTGTAGAAACGTTCACCGTCTGTGGATATTATGCCCGCAGCTTCCTGACCCCTGTGTTGTAAGGCATGAAGCCCCAAATACACATAATTTGAGGCTTCATCCTTATTAAAAATTCCAAAAATTCCGCACATCTATTTTAATCCCAATACATCCTGCATGGAGTACAAACCTGGAACCTTATCTACAACCCACTTGGCTGCCCTAATGGCACCGCGCGCAAACGTATCCCTTGAGGATGCTTTATGCGTCAGTTCAATCCTCTCTCCCAATCCTGCAAAGATTATCGTATGATCGCCAACGACATCTCCGCCTCTCAAGCTCATAATGCCGATCTCTTTGGGCTTCCTCTCGCCAATCAAACCTTTTCTGCCGTATACGCCAACCTCTTCCAAGTTCACACCTAAACCCTCTGCAGCAAATTCTGCCAATTTCAAAGCCGTTCCGCTGGGAGCATCAACTTTAAACCTGTGGTGCATTTCAACAATTTCAATGTCGTAATCCTCACCCAAAATCTGCGCCACCTCTTTCACAAGTTTGAAAAGCATATTCACGCCCAAGCTCATATTGGGCGCAAGAACAATAGGTATGATAGCGGAAAACTTCTCTATCTCCTTAATCTGATCTGGCTTTAAGCCAGTAGTTCCTATCACTATTGGCTTTTTGTTGTCAGCTGCTATGCGCGTATGCTCTATCGTGGCATCTGGCGTTGTAAATTCAATTATTACCTCTCCGTCTTCTACAACTTTTTTTAAGTCGTCCTTTATGCTTACACCCACAGGTTGAATACCACTTATAATTCCCACATCCTGTCCTATGGCCTGCGAACCCTTGATATCAACAGCACCAACAAGCTGCATATCTTTATCTTCCTCAACTAAAGCACATATCCTTCTGCCCATTTTACCATTTGCGCCACAAACTATCGTCCTCAGCATTTCTCCCCCCTTAAATTAGGTTCATATCCTTTAAAACGGTCTTTAACCTCTCCTTATTGGCATCGGACATCTTGCACAGCGGAAGTTTAAACTCCTCTTCAATCAAACCCATCATGGCCAAAGCCGTTTTTACTGGAATTGGGTTTGTCTCATAGAACATGGCCTGATGGAGTTTGAATAACTTATGATGGAGCTCACGCGCCTCATCCAAATTACCTTCAACAAACGCATCGTATTGGCGTGCAACAAGCTCAGGAACAACGTTGGATGTAACAGATATGACACCCGTTCCTCCGATTGACATCATGGGCAAAGTCAAGAAGTCATCACCGCTGATAACGCTAAATCCTTCACTTGCACCTTCTATGATTTCAGACACCTGATTGAGGGATCCGCTTGCTTCCTTTATGCCTACAATATTGTCAATTTGGGACAACCTTATAACCGTTTTAGGTAAAATATTCACGCTTGTCCTACCCGGAACGTTGTACAACACCAAAGGCAGATCCACATTTTCGGCTATGGTCTTGTAGTGCTGATACAAACCTTCCTGAGTGGGTTTATTGTAATACGGCGCAACGGACAAAATGGCATCGGCACCAGCACCCTTTGCAATTTTTGCAAGCTCTATAACCTTTTTTGTGTTGTTTGTTCCAGCACCAGCCAAAACGGGTATCTTCCCCTTGCACTCCTCAACCGCTATGCCAATGACCTTTTCATATTCATCCAAATCCATAGTTGCAGCCTCGCCTGTTGTTCCGCACGGAACAAGTCCGTCTATACCACCCTCAATTTGCCTTCTGATAAGAGATCTAAACGTTTCCTCATCTACCTTTCCATTCTTGAAAGGCGTTACAATTGCCGTCATTGCACCCTTTAACTCAAACATGGCCACCCCCCTATTTTTAATAATTCCATGCTTCATCTATCATGGTTCCAATGTATGTCAAAAGTGCATCACCCTCTAAGTAAACCCTATCAATATCATCGTTGTTCTTATAAACATAAACCTTCAAAATCTTGCCACTCCTCGTAAC
>JALUBE010000066.1:0-1204 GCA_027045065.1 Desulfurellales bacterium
AGAATAATGTGATTGGTGTTTGTAAGACACTTTTGAGGTTGAATGATGAGGATTTCTGTGTTGTTGAGGTGGGTGTCAATAAGCCCGGTGAAATGGAAGAGATAGCAAACTTTTTCAAGCCCGATGGTGTTTTGTTTCTCAATGTTTCGCGTGTTCACCTTGAATTCTTTGGTTCCGTTGAGTGTGTATTGGAAGAGAAAAGAAAAATAGTCCATAATGGGGCATTGCTTGTGTACAATGGTGACGATGGGCTTTTGTCGGAAGCTTTTAAGGATAGAGACAATAGCTTTTGTTTTTCCTTTAATAACAACTGCGATTTTGAGGCTCGAAAAGAAGGTGATTTTTTGGTTGTCAATTTAAAAGAGAAGAAAATAAACTTGCCGATTAGGGATGAGATTAATCCACTGTCTGTACTCGCCTCTTTTTCTTCTGCCTGTGCGTTTGGCGGTGACATTGAAGAGGACTGTGCAAAATTTGTATATAACAACTTTGAGCCTGTGGGTTATAGGATGAGAAAAACCATGCTCGGTTCGACGCTTGTTATTCTTGATTGTTACAACGCCAATGTTGATTCAATGAAGTATGCCATTGATATTCTATCGAAACATGAAGGTAGGAAGCTTGCCGTTTTGGGTGATATGTTTGAACTTGGTGACTACAGCGAACAGTTGCACAGAGAGGTTGGTGAATTTTTAAAGGGTAAGGGAATAGATGTTGTTACGATTGGTAAGGATGCAAGGTTTATTGGTGATGAGATGGGGGAGGGGTTTTTAAAGCATTTTAACGAAAGGTCAGCTATAGTAGATTTTTTAAAAAGAGAGATCAAACATTACGATGTGGTTTTGTTTAAGGCATCAAGGGGAATGAGGTTAGAAGAAATATACGAGGCGGTGAAAGTGTAATGCTTTACTACATTTTTTATGAAAAACTGATCCATTTTTTCTCTCCATTCAACGTTTTTCACTACATAACATTTAGGTTGATCATGGCGTCTCTGACCTCTTTGTTTATTTCCCTTTGGCTTGGGAGGGTGGTTATTCCCATTTTGAAGCGCTTGCAGATAAAGGATCAGTTTAAGGGCTTTGAGCCTGATAGCCACAAGAAAAAGAGTGGAACGCCCACAATTGGCGGTTTAATCATATGGGGCGGTTTCTTTAGTTCAGTTTTGCTGTGGATGAGGTTTGATATTAGGATAAATTGGATT
>JALUBE010000066.1:1214-7504 GCA_027045065.1 Desulfurellales bacterium
ATTCTATTTGGTGTGTTTCTTTTTGTGATGATTGGTTTTTTGGATGACTTTTTGAAGGTTAAACGGGGTAAGAACAACGGTTTGAAGGCAAAGAGCAAGTTTTTAATGCAGATTTTGGCTGCCTTTTTGGTTGCTTACATGATTTTTGAGTACGACAGGAGTGTTAATCTATGTGCGGGCTGCATCTATATTCCATTTGTAAAAAACGGTGTTTTAAATCTGGGTTTGTTTTACATCGCTTTTGCCGTTTTTGTTATTGTTGGAACTTCCAATGCCGTTAACTTGACAGACGGTCTGGATGGTCTTGCAACGGGTCCTTCGCTTACTACGATTATGCCTTTGGCGATATTTTCATATATTTCGGGAAACGTAATTTTTTCTCACTACCTGCATCTGCCGTACATAGCCGGTGTTGGAGAATTGAGTGTACTACTTTCAGCTTTGGCTGGATCTCTGCTTGGTTTCTTATGGTATAATTGTTATCCAGCAGAGATCTTCATGGGCGATACGGGTTCTTTGGCAATAGGTGGGATGCTTGGCATTGTGGCGGTTGCCATAAAAGAGGAAGTGGTTTTGGCTATAGCTGGCGGCATCTTTGTTATGGAGACGCTCTCTGTCATTATTCAGGTTGCAAGCTACAAAACAAGGGGGGAACGCGTATTTAGAATGGCGCCCATTCATCACCATTTTGAATTGAAGGGGTGGCCTGAGTCGAAGGTCATTGTTAGATTTTGGATCATTTCTCTTGTTTTGGCACTGCTATCATTAACAGCTTTAAAATTGAGGTAAAAATGTCGGTTGCCGTTTTGGGTTTTGGAAATAGCGGACAGGCAGCCTATGGGTTGCTTAAGAATAAAGGATACGATGTAGAAGTTTTTGACGATAAAGTTGCAGAGACGGATAAAGTTGGTTTCTTTTTTGGTAAGAAAGCCGAAGTTTTTTTTGATAAGGTCTATGATTTTGTCGTTACAAGTCCCGGTATAAAGCCGTCACATAGATTTATTCAGTCGGCCTTGAAGAAGAAAATGGAGGTTATAAGTGAGCTTGAGCTTGCAAGCAGGTTCGCAAAGAAGCCTATAATTGCAATAACGGGGACGAACGGAAAGACGACAACGGTTAAGCTGATAGAGGGTATTTTGAATGCCTACGGTTTTAAGGCTTTGGCCTGTGGGAACTATGGCGTGGCATTTAGCGACGTTGTGGTTAAGGATGTGGATTTTTTTGTTGTTGAGGCAAGTAGCTTTCAGCTTGAGTTTACGAAGGATTTTAAGCCTCATGTTGCGGCGATTTTAAACATTGACTTTGACCATTTATATTGGCATGGGAGTATGGAAAATTACATAAACGCAAAAAAGAAGATCTTTAAGAATCAGGGTAGCGATGATTATTTTTTAAAAAACGATGACGATAATTACGCTTTTGATGGCAAATCCAAGCTTTTGGTAGTTTCTAAGAAGAATAGAGATGCTGATGCGTACATAACAGGTAACGGCGTGGTTGTAAACTTAAAAAAACGGTTTATAATAGATGAAACACGATTGTTTGGTGTGGGTAACTGGGAGAATATTGGATTTGCTGCACTGATTTGTTCGGTTTTGGGTGTTCAAGAGAAAACAATTAAGGAGGTGGTAAGGGAAATGAGCAATTTGGAACATAGAATTGAGTATGTTACAGAGATAGACGGTGTTAAATTTTACAACGATTCTAAAGCTACGAACTTGGATGCCGTAGAGAATGCTTTGAAATCTTTTGAGAAGAAGAAAAACATTGTTCTGATTCTTGGTGGGAAGCATAAGGGCGAGTCATATGCTAGGCTTTTGCCGCTTTTGGAAGAGTATGTACGAGCCGTTGTGGTATATGGTGAGGATAGAAAACAAATCTTGCAGGAAATAAGTGAATTTATACCTGTGCCTTTGCCGGCCGTAAACATATGGGGAGCTGTAAGGGGTGCGTTTGAGGTTGCGTTTAAGGGCGATATAGTGCTATTTAGTCCCGGCGGGTCGAGTTGCGAACCGTATAAGAACTTTGAGGAAAGGGGACAGGCATTTAAAGAGGAGGTAATGAAGTTCAAGGAAGAGTATGACGCAGCGCCACTCATTTAGGCCTTCTTTTATTGTTATACCGTTTTTTCTTTTGTTGGGCATAGGCATTGTTGAGGTGTGGTCATCTTCTTATTATTTTGCGTACAGGAGGTTCGGTGACCCCAATTTTTTCTTAAAAAGGGAGATTTTGTTTGTTTTGGTATCCATTACCTCTGCATTTATTTTTTCACTTTTGGACTACAGGATCCTAAAGAAACTTTCTGTACCCATTGTTCTCCTTTCCATTTTTTTACTTTTAATGTTGCACATCAATGGTGTCAACATAAGGGGCGCTGTTAGATGGCTTAAGGTCGGTAGATTCCTCTTTGAGCCATCGGGATTTGCAAAATTGGCTTTGCTGATCTATTTGGCCGATTTTATTTCACGCAAGCACAAGTATAGATCGGATATGGCACGTGGCATTTTCCCCATTGCTTTAATTACAGGCGTGATTTTTCTTTTGATTGCTTTAGAGCCCGATGTGGGCACTGCACTCCTTGTTGGCTTGACATTTTTGGGAACGATTTATGTTTTTGATTATAAACCTAAACATATATTATTGCTTGTTTTTCCCATTATTTTAGTCTCTGCGTTGATTGTTTATGCCTATCCAGAAAAGCTCCAAAGGGTTATCAATTTCTTTATTACAGATAAGGTTAACTATCAAATTGAGCACGCATTGATCGCTTTAGGCAGCGGAGGAATACTTGGTGCTGGGCCTGCTAAAGGTGTTTACAAAAGCCTCTTTGTCCCCGATTCTTACAATGATTTTATAATGGCTGGTATAGGTGAGGATTTTGGTCTTTTGGGCGTGTTCTTGGTTATTTTTCTTTTGCTTTCAATTTTGATGTTTATATTTGCTGTTTCCAAGAGATGTAGGGACAGTTTTGGTAAGGCATTGAGTTTTGGCATAGGTTTGATGCTGTCTTTGGAAGCCCTGATGAATTTGTTCAGTGTATATCACTTGATGCCGCCAAAGGGTATAACCATGCCGTTTTTGAGTTACGGTGGAACAAGCCTTCTCATTCAGGGTGCGATGATCGGGGTCGTTTTGAGTATTTATAGATATTGTGAGTTTGCATAGTGGAGAAAAAGCTCAACTATTTGTTTGTTAGGAAGACGTTCAATATATACATTGTAAGGCATCCAGAGGTTGAAAATTACAGAAAAAACGTGTTTAATGGAACTTTAGATGTTGATTTGTCTTTGAATGGGTATAGACAGGCAAATGAGCTGTTTGAGTTCTTTAAAAACAAAGGCGTAAAGTGTGTGTACACGTCTCCACTAAAGCGATGTAGGATAGTTGCAGAGAAGTTTAAGGGTGTATGCGATGTTAAAGTTGACAGTAGATTAAGGGAAAGGGGCTTTGGCATTTTTGAGTCTTTGAGCTGGGAGAAAATTGAAAAAACCTATCCTGAAGAGGCTAAAGCCTTCTTAAGGGATCCGTTTTACTATAGACCCAATGGTGGCGAGAGTTTTTACGATGTGGAATTGAGGGTTAGGGATTTTATAGATAGCGAACTAAAGAAGTTCAATGAAGATGTGTTGATAGTTGCACACGGTGGTGTAAACAGGGTCTTTATTGCCCATTTTTTGGGTATGGAGAGGAACTTTGTTTTAAGGATTTCTCAAGATTATGCGTGTGTTAACCACTTTCAAACAGATGGGGATTTTGTGCTTGTTAAACTATTGAATGGCAAGCTGTGTTTGAGTGGGAGTAAGAATGGTTAGAATTGCCGTCATTGATTACGATAGTGGAAACGTCAGGAGTGTTTGCAAGGCTATAGATTTTTTGGGTCATAGATCTGTTTTAACAAACAATGTGCCTGAAATTTTGTCATCAGACGGTGTTATTTTACCCGGCGTTGGGGCATTTGGCGACTGTGTGGAGAAACTAAAAAAATACGGTGTGTGGGACGTTATCTTTAAGATTGTGGAAAATGGGAAACCTTTTTTGGGTATATGCGTTGGTCATCAACTATTGTTTGAAAGAAGCTTTGAGTTCGGAGAACATGAAGGTTTTGGTTTTATAAAGGGTGAAGTGAAGAGGTTTCCTAAGAAGGAGGGTTTTAAAGTACCGCATATGGGCTGGAACAATGTGTTTTTTGAAAAGGAAAATAGGCTATTTAACGGTATCAAGAGCGGCAGTTTCTTCTATTTTGTGCACTCTTACTACGGAGTTGCTTTGGATGGCACGCAGATTGCACACGCGAACTACATCGTTGATTTTACAGCTGCCGTAAACAAAGGCAACGTTTGGGGCGTTCAATTTCACCCGGAGAAAAGCCAGCACGTTGGACTTAAGGTTTTAGAGAATTTCTGTAAGATTTGCGAGGGAAAGTTATGATTGTTATACCTGCCGTTGATTTGATGGACGGCAAAGCCGTTCGGTTGATAAAGGGAAGGAAAGATAATGTAACGGTTTACAGCGAGAATCCCCTTGAGCTCATAGATTGGTTTAATTCATTGGGTGTTAGGCGTGTTCATATTGTAGATTTGGATGCGGCGTTCAGCGGCGGTGAGAGAAACAACAGAAAGCTTATAAGGAAACTCGCTGAAAAGAGTAAAGCTCTTGTTGAAGTGGGAGGGGGTATCAGGAGCCTTTTGGATGCCGAAGAGGTTCTGTGTTGCTATGTGGAAAGACTTGTTATCGGTACACTGCCCATTAAGAACCCAAAGGAATTTGAGAAGATTGTTGATGGGTTTGGCGAGAAGATCATTGCCGGTGTGGATGTGGAGAATGGATTTGTAAAGGTGTCTGGGTGGCAAGAGGATTCGCAATTAGAACATATACAGTTCTTGCTTAAGATGAAGGATATGGGCATAAGGGAAGCCATTGTTACGGATATCTCCCGTGACGGAACACTTGCAGGCATAGATGTGGAATTTTACAAAAATATTGCCATGAAAACGAATATGGACATAATTGTTTCTGGAGGTATAAGGGATTTGGACGATATTAGAGCCCTGAAGGGTTTAGAGGTTTTAGGGGTTAAGGGTGTAATTGTGGGAAAGGCGATATATGAGAAAACGCTTGATTTAGAAGAGGCGTTGGAGTTACAAGATGATTAGGGTAACTGTTTTGGTTGAAAATACGGCTGTTAAAGCAAAACAAAGGGCTGAGCATGGACTTTCCATGCTCATTGAAAGGGATGGTGAGTTTATCTTGTTTGATACGGGTCAAACCAATGCCATCGTTCATAATGCAAGGTTGATGGGTGTGGATTTAACAAAGGTTAAGAAAGTTATACTTTCTCATGGGCATTATGACCATGTTGGTGGTTTGAAGTTCGTTTTGGACTATGCTAAACCTAAGGTTTACGCCCATCCTGAGATATTCAGAAAGCGCTATTCAAAGCTGTCTGACGATGGAAACTTGAGGTATATTGGCATTGAGGATAGAGAGTTTTTTGAGGGTAAGGGTGCGGAGTTTGTTTTAAGTGAGGAACCAATAGAGGTAGCTAAGGGTGTTTTTACAACTGGGTTTGAAAACATGACAACTGATTTTGAAGAGGTGGATAAGAACTTTGTGTATGAGAAGGATGAGAAGCTTGTTAAAGACAACGTTGAGGACGACATGAGTGTTGTTTTGGATACAAGGGATGGGTTGTTTGTCCTGTTTGGTTGTGCGCATAGAGGGATAATAAACATCATTTTGGATGTTGAGAAGAAGTTTGGGAAGAAGGTTATAGGCTTTGCTGGTGGGACGCACCTGGGTCCGGCATCCGAAAAACAAAGAAAGGAGACCATTAAAGCGCTTAAAGGCATGGATCTAAAGATGATGGGTTCGTCCCATTGCACGGGTATAAAGATGACTGCAAGACTTTACTGTGAATTTGGTGAAAGGGTGTTCTTTAACAATGTTGGTAATGTAATTGAACTTGAGTGAGGTGGGTTATGAATCACGTTGTCTTTGATGGCGTTGAGGTGTATCCGTCAAAGGTTGTGTGTATAGCAAGGAACTATGTGGAACACATCAAAGAGTTGAACAATGAACCGCCAAGCGAGATGGCTTTGTTTATAAAGCCTAACAGTGCCATAAGTGAGGATTTGATGTTGCCGAATTTTGGCCAATGTCATTATGAAGGTGAGATTACGTTTATTGTTAAAAGCGATAGGTTGGTTGGCGTCGGTTTTGGCCTCGATCTGACGTTAAGAGATGTGCAAAGCAAGTTAAAAGAGAAGGGTTTACCGTGGGAGAAGGCCAAG
>JALUBE010000067.1 GCA_027045065.1 Desulfurellales bacterium
TTTTTAAAAAACCGTATTATTTACTTGAATATACTTGAAAAACAAAGTAACTATTAATTGAGTGAGGTAAAAAGTTTGGAGGTGAATTATGAAAACGGTAATGGTTTTTCCAGAGCGGTGTATAGGTTGTAAACACTGTGAAGTTGCATGTGCAGTGGAGCATTCCAAGTCGAAAGACCTCTTTGCCATGTTTTCAGAGGAGATACTATCCAAGCCCCGCATCCATGTTGAGGTTGGAGAAGACCTTTTGACCTTCCCCAATAGGTGCAGGCACTGTAATCCTGCTCCATGTATGGAGGTTTGTCCAACAGACGCTATTAAAAGGGATGTTGAGACAGACTCTGTGATTGTGGAGTATGGCAAGTGTATTGCATGCGGTATGTGTGCAATAGCTTGTCCGTTTGGCGTTATATCATTTGGTAAGACCTACGAAATTGTGGTTGACAGGGATGTCAATGTTAAGTGCGACAACTGTGTGGATAGGCAAAAAGAGGGCAGGGAGCCTGCCTGTGTTGAGGCGTGCAAGACAGGTGCATTAGTATTCGGTGATGCAAACGATGTTATAAGACTCAAGAGGCAGAGTGTAACAAGGAATATCACATCCTCACCTGATGCAGAGGAAGAACCTGTTATTCCTGAAAATATTGTTCTCTGGAGAGAGCTAAACAAAGAGTTTTCCCACGCAAATAAGTATTAAATATTAGAAAAAAATAAGGAGGTTTAAAAATGGCAAAGTGGACACCCGAGGAGAAATCGATAGATAGGGCAACCCAGGAGATGATAAGAAAGGCAGAGAGGGATGGTGTAGAGACTGTTTGGGATAGGTTGGAGAAGCAGCAACCGCAGTGCGGATATGGTCAACTTGGTGTATGTTGTAAAAACTGTATGCAGGGACCGTGTAGAATTGATCCTTTTGGTGAGGGACCAACTAAAGGTGTTTGTGGTGCAACAGCAGATACAATTGTTGCAAGGACTTTAGAGAGGATGATAGCAGCTGGTGCTGCAGCCCACTCAGACCATGGAAGGCATGTTGTATTGGCCATGTATGAAGCTTTGGAGCACGGTGCACCATATCCAATAAAAGATGAGAAAAAATTGAAGGCTGTTGCGGAGAAACTTGGCATTGAAACAGAAGGCAGAGAAATTAAAGAGATAGCTAAAGACCTTGTTAATGTGGCATTCAACGACTTTGGAAAGCAGGATGAGAAGCTTATCAAGTTTGCAGATAGTTATGCAAATGAGAAGAGAAAAGAGGTGTGGAAAAAGGCTGGTGTTGAGCCAAGAAACATAGACAGGGAAATCGTTGAAGCAATGCATAGAACACACATGGGCGTAGATCACGACCCTGTGTCCATAATTCTTCACGGCATCCGCACCTCCTTGGGAGATGGTTGGGGCGGTTCTCTAATTGCAACAGAGTTTCAAGACATACTGTTCGGTACGCCACAGATTAACAGAGGGGAGGCGAACCTTGGAGTTATCAAAGAAGATTATGTAAACATCGTTATTCATGGTCATGAGCCAGTTCTCTCTGATAAGATTGTTGAGGCAGCACAGGATGAGGAGTTGTTGGAGCTTGCAAGGAAATACGGAGCCAAAGGCATTAACACTGTCGGTATGTGCTGTACAGGGTTAGAGGTCCTTATGAGGCATGGAACGCCAATAGCTGGAAACTACCTGCAGCAGGAAATGGCTGTTGTTACAGGTGCTGTTGAGGCTATGGTTGTTGATGTACAGTGCATAATGCCATCATTAGTTGATGTTGCAAGGTGCTATCACACAAAGATAATCGACACAAGCGACATAGCTACCTTCCCCGGTGCTTTACATATTAAATTTGACGAGAGGAGAGCCGATGAGATTGCAAAAGAGATAGTGAAGACGGCAGTTGAAAACTTCCCCAACAGAAACAAACAGCTAATCCAGATACCGCAGTATAAGAGCGAAGCTGTGGGAGGCTTCTCTGTTGAGGCTATACTTGATGCTTTGGGTGGTAGCTTAAAACCACTTGAGGATGCAATAATCTCTGGAAAGATCAGGGGCGTTGTAGGTATAGTTGGCTGCAACAATGCCAAGGTGAAACACAATTACAACCACATAACACTGACAAATGAGCTCATCAAGAATAACATATTGATAATTGGAACAGGCTGCTGGGCAACAGCGTGCGCTGAGTATGGCATTTTCTTACCTGAATACGCTAAAAATGCAGGAGATTCATTGAGAGAAGTGTGTGAAACCTTGGGTATTCCACCTGCACTGAATATGGGCTCATGTGTTGACTGTTCAAGGATGCTTGTTCTTGCTGATATGATTGCAAGAGACCTGAATGTTGATATACCTGATTTGCCACTTGCGGGTTCAGCTACTGAGGCAATGACAGAGAAGGCTGTTTCAATTGGAACTTATTTTGTTTCAAGTGGTATATTCACGCATCTTGGCACCGTTCCGCCTGTTCTTGGGAGCAAAAAGGTTGTTGATATTCTAACAAAAGCGGCATTTGATGTTGTGGGTGGTGCTTTCTTTATTGAGCCAGACCCAACAAAAGCAGCTAAAATTCTAACAGAGTACATAGAAGACAAAAGGAAAAAGCTGGGTATTTAATTAAAAAAGGAGGGGTTTCCCTCCTTTATCTCTACTAACGAGGTTGGAAAATGAACAAAGAACACGTTGAAAACATTATAAGAAGATATGAAAACCCCGAAGGCAAAATCTTAGGCATACTTGAGGACATACAAGAAACATACAAATATTTACCTAAGGAATCACTTGAATTTGTGTCCAAAAAATTGGGCATGCCGCTCTCAAAATTGTATAGCATAGCCACATTCTATTCTTTCTTTAATCTAAAACCTGTTGGTGAACACATAATTACTGTATGTATGGGAACTGCATGCCATGTTAGGGGAGCTAAAGACATCTTAAATAACCTAATAGAACTTCTAAAAATAGGTGTTAATGAAACAACAGAAGACGGAAAATTCTTTCTAACCACAGAAGATAAGCACTTTTCCTTAAATACTGCCCGTTGTTTTGGTTGTTGTTCCATGGCACCAGTCATTAGGGTAGATGATAAAATCTTTGGATACGTAACAATAAAAGACCTGCCGAAAATCCTAAAAGCTTATGGGTGGAAATCGAAATGAAAATAAATACTTTGGAAGATTTAATATACATTAGAGAAGTGGGTCTCAAAAAACTAAAACCAAGAGACAAAGTGAGAGTTTCCGTTGGCATGGCCACTTGTGGAATCTCAGTTGGCGGAGATGTAGTTTTTGAAGAGTTAAAAGAAAAACTAAAAAACAGAGATGATGTGCTACTGACAAAAACTGGTTGTATAGGATTTTGTCATGTCGAACCACTTGTAAATGTTTTCATTCCGGGAAAGGGAATCCTCATTTATCATCATGTTCAAACAAAAGATGTGAAAAAGATCATAGACAACTTTAGCGAAGCCGAGAAACTTGATAACGTGCTGTGCCAAATTGACAAATGGTACCATATAACAAGCGATGAAATAGTCTATGGGGGAGGTTTTACAAATATACCGCGTTGGAGCGAATTGGGGTTCTTTAAACCTCAACGAAAACTCGTAATGCGCAACTCAGGCATAATCAATCCTGAAGACATAGATGAATACATCGCAGTCGGTGGATATTCAGCTCTATTCAAAGCCCTAAAAAAGATGACGCCCGAGGAAATAATAAACGAAGTTAAAAAATCGGGTTTGAGAGGAAGAGGTGGAGCTGGCTTCCCGACAGGTGTTAAGTGGGAGCTGGCTAAAAATGAGCAATCAGATGTAAAGTATGTTATTTGCAATGCCGATGAGGGAGACCCCGGCGCTTATATGAACAGAAATGAGATGGAATCAGATCCGCACTCTGTTATCGAAGGCATGATAATTGGCGGATATGCCATTGGGGCTCATAAAGGAATAATCTATATAAGAGCTGAATACCCTCTTGCATTATACAGGTTACAAAAAGCCATAAATGAAGCGAAAAACTACGGTCTTTTGGGTAAAAATATTTTGGGTAGCGGCTTTGACTTTGATATAACGATTTCCAAGGGGGCGGGGGCATTTGTCTGCGGAGAGGAGACAGCTTTAATAGCCTCAATTGAAGGAGATATAGGAAGACCAAGACCCAGACCACCATTCCCCGCACAAAAGGGCCTATGGGGTAAACCTACAAATATAAACAATGTGGAAACATGGACCAACATACCCTTGATAGTGAAAAAAGGAGGAGATTGGTTTAGAGGATTCGGGAATGAGAAAAGCCCTGGAACAAAAGTTTTTTCCCTTGTTGGAAAAGTAGAAAACGTCGGATTGGTAGAGGTTGAACTCGGAACCCCTATAAAGACCGTAGTTTATGATATAGGGGGTGGAGCTCCAAGTGGTAAAAAGGTAAAAGCAGTACAAACTGGGGGTCCAAGTGGAGGTTGTATCCCTACAAAATTCTTTGATCTACCAATAGATTATGAGAACCTTACAAGCGTTGGCTCAATAATGGGTTCAGGTGGATTGGTCGTTATGGATGAAAATACGTGCATGGTAGATACGGCCAAATTCTTCTTAGACTTTACAGTTGATGAATCTTGTGGAAAGTGCGTCCCCTGCAGAGAAGGGTTGAAACACATGCTATTTATCTTAGAGAATATTACAAAGGGTAACGGCAAAGAAGAAGATATTAAAACGTTGGAGCAACTTTCAGAAACAATAAAGACCACTTCACTCTGTGGACTTGGACAAACCGCACCAAATCCGGTAATAACCACTATAAAGTACTTTAAAGATGAATATTTGGAGCATATAAACAACAAAAGATGTCCGGCTTTAGTATGTGCAACCCTAATAGAATTTGAAATAGATCAAAGGAAATGTACTGGTTGTGCGGTATGCGCAAAAAGATGTCCTGTTAAAGCGATAGATGGGATAATAGGTATAGGAGAAACTTTCAGGATTGATCCAAACAAGTGTATAAAATGCGGCACATGTCTTGATGTGTGCAAGTTAGGCGCCGTTATAAAAACATCCAAAGGAGTAGTGAATGAAAAGCAAGGACATACAAGTTCTTATTAATGGCCAAGAATTTAAAGCCAAGGAAGGTGAGTTAGTTATAGACATAGCAAGAAGGAACGGTATATTCATACCAGCATTGTGCTATGAAGAATCCCTTAAACCCTATGGTGCATGTAGAATGTGTATAGTTGAAATAAAAAATGAAGGGGTTAAAAAGAAGATAACTACATCTTGTACATTGCAAGCATTTGATGGGCTTTCTATTGAAACCGACTCAGAAGAGGTTTTAAAACACAGGAAGGTATTGCTTGAGCTATACCTTGCACAGGCTCCAAACTCTTCCAAACTCAAAGAACTTGCTTTAAGATACGGTGTTAACAGAACGAGGTTCAGGCAAAAGATAAGGGATGATGACCCTCTGAACAATAGTTGCGTTTTGTGCGGACTATGTGTTCGTGTATGTAGTGAGGTGATGAGCGCAGGTGTTATCAATTTTATAGGAAGGGGGGAGAAAACAAGGGTTAATACACCATACTTCGAGCAGAGCGAATTGTGTCTGGGATGCAGGGCTTGTGCTGAGGTTTGTCCAACGGGTGCTATTGAGTTTAGGGATGATGGGGACATAAGGATAGCTGCATCGTGGAGCAATACAAAAGTTGAGCTTAAAAAGTGCAGTATGTGCGGCAAGTATTACGCTCCTGTAAAGCTTGATAAGAAGATAGATACCCTTTACTATTACAAGGATAGAGACGATGAGTTGAGAGATATGTGTCCAGATTGTAGGAGAAAAGCTATAGCAAGAAAGATGACCCTGATTGCTGAGAACGAGGTGGAGAAATATGCCAAGTAAAGAAAAGGAGAAAATCTTTAAGGTAGCTGATGAACTAAAAAAGAGGAGTAGCTCAGAGAGAGGGGGCTTTAAGGTTGTTGTTACTGGAAAAGGTGGGGCTGGCAAAACCACAACAACCGCGGTTTTGGCTCACCTTTTTGCAAATGCGGGGTACAATGTTTTGGCCGTTGATGAAGACCCGCAGATGAATCTGCCCTTTGCACTTGGTGTTGATAAAAGTAAAGCTTCCACCATCATTCCCCTCTCCAAGAATCTGGATTACATTGAGGAAAAAACAGGTGCAAGACCTGGAACATCGTGGGGACTATTTTTGAATTTGACGCCGGACATCTCCGATGTTGTGGATAAGTTCGGCATCAGGGTTAAAGATAACTTGAGTGTTTTGGTTATGGGAACTGTTGTACAGGCTGCGACAGGTTGTTTGTGCCCAGAGAATGCGCTATTGGATGCCGTTATGAGGTATATATCTTTAAAGCGGAACGAGATGATTTTACTTGATACGCAGGCTGGTGTTGAGCATTTCGGTAGGGCGCTTGCAAAGGGTTTCAGGCACTGTGTTGTTGTTACAGAACCCACATTTAACTCGATGGATGTAGCCAAACACACAGCAGAACTTGCGAGACAGATAGGAATTCCCAATGTTTTTTTGCTTGTCAACAAGGTTAGGGGTGAAAGAGATAAAGCCAAAGCACTTGAATACATAGAAAATGAAAGTTTGTTTGATAGAGCTTTTTTTACTCCTTTTAACGATGATGTGCTCGAATGTGAGCCGTATGTTGAACCTATTCTTAAAGAAGAAAACGAGTTTGTTGCAACACTAAAGGAGCTTAAAAGCGAGCTTGAAAAAAGGAACGAAAAAGTTTAAGCTAAGCTCAAAAAGGAGTCAATTATGGATTTAAAGCGTAGAGCCTTTATACTTTTATCTTTTGTAATATTGTTCAATATCTTCTCCTGGTCTCTATTCCTCTTTGCTACAGGTGCATCAATGGCCCTCTTAAGCATTGGCGGCCTTGCGTATCTGTTTGGACTCCGCCACGCCTTTGATGCAGACCACATAGCAGCCATAGACAATGTTACAAGAAAACTCAGGCAGGATGGCAAGAAACATGTGGGTGTTGGTCTTTTCTTTTCATTAGGGCACTCAACAGTTGTTATTATTATGTCCTTGATTGTTGTTATAGTAGTTAGAGGTTTCTCACCTGCAATAAAGACAGCAGAGAACATTGGTGGTGTATTTGGCACTGTGGTTTCTGCAGGCTTTTTGACAATCATTGGAATAATAAACCTGTTCATACTGAAAGACATATATAGGATCTACAAGCAGTACAGAGAAACGGGCATAATGTCTGCAGAGATTGAGAAAAATACCAATAAGCTTTTGAATAAAAGGGGTCTTATGGGTAGGTTCTTCTCATTCATGTACAAGAGAATTGATGCAAGTTGGAAGATGTATCCCGTTGGTTTTCTTTTTGGCCTTGGTTTTGACACGGCAACAGAGATTGCAATACTTGGCATTTCTGCTGCAATGGCAAAGAATGCAACCCTACCACTCTGGGGTGTTGTTACATTTCCACTGCTTTTTACAGCAGGCATGAGCTTAATGGACT
>JALUBE010000068.1 GCA_027045065.1 Desulfurellales bacterium
CTTTTTAAGCAACCCAACTTTTACTAAATTCTCTGTTACAAATATTTGACAAGCCTCACGAAGATACTATAAAAAAATCAAAGCAAATAAATAGAAAGGAACGGTTATGAGAGAAGACAGGATTGCGATGTACAGGTTTTTGGGTATAGGGTTCACATATCCAGAGGATAAATTTGAGGAGATTATACAGAAAAGCATTGATTTAGTGTCTAAATCCTACACGAATCTAAACAAAGAAGGATATAAACTCACTGGTATAAAAAATCTAAAAAAAGGCTTAAAAGAGCTTACAGAGATGAAGTTTGAGGAATGGCAAGCGGCTTACACATCACTTTTTATAGCAAACTTCCCCAAAACGCCCCTACACCCTTATGAATCCTTTTACAAAGAAGGAATTGTCGGTGGTGATATATCGGAAATGCTGGATAACATATACAAGTCATGCGGGCTTGAGGTATTCGATGACAGGGAAATGCCAGATTATCTCGTCTTTGAATTGGAGTTTGCGTCGTTTTTAATAGAAAACGATAAAACCTGTAAGCCCTTGTTTGAAGAATTCTTTTTTAATCACCTATTTGATTGGGTGCCTAACTTCTTTGAAGATGTCATAAACTTTGAAGGCTCGCCTCTTTTTTACAAAGCTTTAAGTGAGATCGGATTGGCTTTCTTAAACAAAGAAAAGAAGGTTGTCAAGGAGTTTATTGATGAAGGATAAGGGTTATGTCCAGGTTTATACGGGCAACGGAAAGGGTAAGACAACGGCCGCAATTGGGCTTGCCGTGAGATCGGCTGGTGCGGGATACAAGGTTCTCTTTGTACAATTTGTCAAAGGCCAGCCGTACAGCGAACACAAGGCTCTGGAAAGGTTTGAGAATATCACTGTAAAACAGTTCGGAAGGAAGGAATTCATACACTCAAAGCCAACAGAAGAGGATATCAAAAAGGCAAAAGAAGGTTACGAATTTGTCTATAATGCCTTAAAAAACGATGAATACGATGTTGTAATTTTGGATGAGGCAAACATAGCCGTGTTTTTCAACCTCTTTAGCGATGACGATCTGATTAAATTGATTGAGATTAAGCCTGAGAAAACGGAGCTTGTTATAACGGGTAGATATGCAACGGAAAAGGTGAATGAAAAGGCAGATCTTGTAACAGAGATGAAGGAAATTAAGCATTACTATCAAAAGGGCGTGCTGGCTCGAGAGGGAATAGAAAAGTAAAGAATGAAATTCATACCCATAAGGCTTAAGGTAATAAAGCCCTCGGAAAAACGGGGGTTTGACATATACACAATGGAAGACACAAAGCCCATACTTCTTTTGGGTAGAAATTCTCCACTTGATGAAGACTCCCCAATTTTAGAGTACAATTCAAATTTCATAGCTTTCATACCCGACAATCAACTCAAGGAGTTCAAAAACTTCATATCAAACAACGTAGATGACATACTAAACGATCCAAGCATGTCCCAGCAGAACAAGATGTATGCCATCTACGTATCAATGATTAACAACTTGGAAGAGTTAGTGAATACAAGAAACTTGAATCTATGCTCTAAAGTTACAAAGGACGTTTCACGGTTCATTGCACATACAATAAACGACACAACGGCTATATCTATACTGTTATCATTCATAAAAAACGATGCATACAATCTGGCACTACATATGTTCAATGTGGGTGTTTATGCGAGTATGCTGACAAAGAAATTACACCCAGAATTATCTTCAAAAAAAATTGAGGAAATATCTAAAGGTTACTTTTTGCACGATATTGGCATGTTGAAGATAGACAAGAAAATACTTTTAAAAAAAGGCAAATATACTGAAGAGGAGTTCAAAGAGATCAAGAAACATCCAGAATACGGTGCTGAAATCTTGAGAAGGGATTTAAAGATCTTCTCACCCATAATCGAAAAGATAATACTTGAGCACCACGAAAGGAAGGACGGCTCTGGGTATCCATTTGGAAAGACAGAGATAAACGAATTTGCAAGGATCTGTTCAATGGCAGACATATTCGATGCAATTACATCTAAAAGGGATTACAAAGAGGAACTGCCAAAAACAACATTTGAGGCCTTAAAGGAAAATAAGGACTTTTTTATTAAAGAATTCGGAAGAGACAAATACGAGGCATTTATAAAGTGCTTCTACATACCCAAAAAATAGCATGAAAGACACGCTTGAAATACTGCAATTTGAAAAACTCAAAAAGCTCATTGAAAAGCACATACAAACAACGTACGGAAGAGAAAAATTAAAGAAGCTCGCTCCTGTCTTTGATATAGAAAAAGCAAAGAAAAACTATGAAATCCAGAATAGATTTTTTAGTTTCTTTCTTAAATGGGGTACATTCACTTTGGATGACATCTACATAAGAGATATAACAAAAGAAGCACTGTATACCACCTTGGACGAAAAACAGTTCAAAGAGATAGGTGATTTTCTTAGCCAATTGAGGCAGATTGAGGATCAATTCTTGGAATGCGACAAAGAACTGTATGAGGAAAACCTAAGATTTGACATACCATTTGAACTGTATCAAGAGATAACAAAGTGTATAGACGAGCATGGCTTTTTAAAAGACACGGCATCTGCATATCTTTTTAACATCAGAGAAGAAAAGAAGTTGGTATCCCAAAATATCAATAGGGTCTTAAAAAACCTTGTACACTCAAGACTTAAGGATGTCATTATGGATACAACGATCTTTTTGAAAAGATCACGCTATACTCTGCTTTTAAAACCCAACTTCAAGGAATATATTTCGGGCAGGATAATAGATGTGGGTAAAAGTGGCGGACTATTCGTTGAACCTGACGCCGTTTATAGCTTAAACAACGAACTTGAGGATTTAAGCGTTAAGGAAGAATCAGAAAGAAGGAGAATACTTGCAAACCTAACTCAAATGGTCAGGGAAAACATAAACCGCCTAAAATACAACGAGCAAAGAATAGCTTACCTTGACCTTTTTTTGGCCAAATTCTTCTATTCACGGAACCTGCCGGAATGCGACATAACATTCAAGGAAAAACCCGTTCTATTTGCAAAGCAGGCAAAACACCCAATACTCGCGGCCATAAAAGAGGATACAAAACCCGTTGATATAGATTTAAAGAACAACAAAAGCCTGATCATCACAGGGCCCAATACAGGCGGAAAAACGGTTTTTCTAAAAACGATAGGCCTCATAATCCTAAGCGTGTTCTCTAACATCCCCGTGAATGCACAAAGTGTGGAAATCGGTAACTTCGACAACGTATTTGCCATAATCGGCGACGAACAAGACATATTTGAATCCTTAAGCGGTTTTTCTGCCAAAATTGAGTCTTTCAAAAGTGCATTCAAACAGGTAACAGAAAGGTCAATAATGTTAATCGATGAAATCGGATCAGGCACGTCAGCCGACGAGGGAGAGGCTGTGGCCTATGCGATAACAAAGAAAACGCGTGAAAAATGTATGGTTTGTGCTACAACGCACTACAAAAGACTTGCCTACCTTTTACAATCCGAGGGTTTACCTGTGGCTGCATTTGAATTTGATACAAAGACACTCTTACCCACGTATAAATTGCACTACGGAAAGGTGGGTAAAAGCTATGGCATAGAAATATTAAAGAGCTTAAATGTTGATAGTGAGATTGTAAATATAGCCTTAGAATACTACAAAAACCAAGAGTCTACCCTATCAAAACTGGAAAAGGAACTGCACAAAACAATCGAACATTACGAAAAGAGGAAAAACGAGCTTTTGAGAATAAAAAAGAAATACTTAGAAATTCTGGACAAAGAGAAGGCAGAAAAAGAAAGACTACTTAAGGAACTTGAAGTAGAAAAAGAAGAAAAGAGAAAGGAATACGAGGATCTACTTAAAGAACTCAGGGAAGAGATATCAAACATACTAAAGACAAAGAACGTGTCCAAAGCCCACAAAAAGCTCAACGAAATAAAAAAGCGCTCTGAAAACTTGTTCAAAAAGGAAAGCGAAGATACGGGATTGGACAGTCAATTTGAGGTTGGTTGCACAATAGAGTTTAACGGCATAAAGGGCAAATTGATGAAGGTAAAAAACAACAAGGCGACAATAGAAATTGAAGGTAAACTGTTGGAAGTGCCCATATCGTCTGTTAAAAGGGTTGAAGAAAAGGAAGAAAAGAAGGATGTAAAGGTATATACGCCGAAAAGCTTAACAAGACTTGAACTAAATCTTTTAGGTAAAAGAAGAGACGAGGCGTACTATGAGCTTTTGAGATTTATAGATTCTCTTGTTTTGGATAACGTCAAAAGGGCGAGGGTCATACACGGGCTTGGCAGTGGCATTTTGAAGGAGATGGTGAGAGAAACGCTTAAAAGCTTACCCCACGTTAAAAACTTTTACCCTGCACCACCCCAAGAAGGCGGAGATGGTGCAACGATTGTGGAATTGAAATAGCCTTAAGCAGATTATTTTTGTATAATTTCAAACATGAAGGATATCGTTGAGGAAATTAAAAGGCGCGTCGATATAGTCGAGTTCATATCCCAATACGTACCGCTCAAAAAAAGGGGCTCAAACTACTTTGGCCTCTGCCCGTTTCATTCTGAAAAAACACCGTCGTTCTCCGTTAATCCAAAGGGTAACTTCTTCCACTGCTTTGGATGCGGGGCAAGTGGAGATGTGATAACGTTTTTAATGAAAATTGAAAACATGGATTTTTTAGACTCAGTCAAAGAGCTTGCAAGAAGGTACAATATACCGATAAATTTGAAAGAAAGGGCAAATACAGATCCGCTAAAGGAGATACACAAGATTGCGGCGTACTACTTTAAAGAGAAGCTGTTGGCAAATAAAGAGGCGTTGAAATACTTAGAAAAAAGACACATAAATGAAGAGGCGATAGAGAAATTCTCATTGGGTTTTGCGCCAAACAGCTCAGAACTTGAAAAGATTTTACTCTCTAAAGGCTTCACCAAAAATGACCTGATAAGAAGCGGCATATTTATTCAAACATCGCGGGGCTTATTCAACAGGTTTGCAGACCGGATCATATTTCCCATAAAGAACGAAAGTGGAGAGGTGGTTGCCTTTGGTGGAAGGATAACAACGAATGATAAAAACAAGGCAAAGTACTTAAATTCGCCAGAAACACCCATATTCTCAAAGCAAAGGATACTCTACGGACTTGATACGGCAAAGGAAGAGGCAAGAAAAACAAACAGCATCATTTTAACAGAGGGTTATATGGACTGCATAAGGCTTAAGCTTGAGGGTTTCGAAAACACGGTTGCCACTTTAGGAACGGCACTCTCCAAATTTCACGCGGCAACGATATCAAGATATGCGGAAAAAATCTATTTAAACTACGATGCAGATGAGGCAGGTTTTAAAGCGATGGTGAGGAGTGCACCGACGATCCTTTCATCTAAACTAAAGCCATTTGTCGTTATTTTGGAAAAGGGTGAAGACCCTGATAGCTTCTTAGTCAACAACGGCAGGGAAAAATATGCAGAAAAATTGAACGGAGCAAAGGAGTATTTCGATTATCTCATTGATTTCTTGAAAAACAAGTACAACATGGAAGACCCACATGAAAAGGTAAAAGCTATAGAGGAGATCAAGCCTATACTAAACAGCATCTACGACCCATTGATCAAAGCAACATATACAACCAAAGCTTCAAAAACTTTTAATGTCTCAGAAAACGCATTTTTGGTTAGAAACTCCTCCTTTGACTTTCTTTCATCCATAAGCAAAGAGGATGCCTTTTTGAGCATAATAATGAAGGATATTGAACTGTTGTCATGGGTGGAGGATTTAGACAAATTCGGCGAAAACTTTGAAGGGCTGCACAGAAGCATATACTTTAAGTTGGTTAACCTGTATTTGAGTGGTGAAGAGTTCAATATGGAAACATTTAAGGAAAACTTGACCGAAGAAGAGACAAAGTTATCGTATAAGCTCTTCAGTCTGCCACAAACTGATGTTGAAGAGAGATACGAAAGGAGAAAGATACTCCTTTACTTAATAGCCCAGTTTAGGATTTCACAGTTAAAGAAAAAGCTGAATTACTTGAGAGAGCTCATGAGAAAGGAACCGAAGCAAGAGTACATGAAAGAATACAACGAAACGTTCAGTGAACTAAGGAAGGTGTTGAATGATTGGTCAAATAGTTAATTTCCTGCTCAATGCCATAGGTTACGGCGGTTATACGGGCATCTTTTTGCTTATGTTTTTGGAAAGCTCGTTTTTTCCTTTTCCCAGCGAGGTTGTTGTGCCACCTGCCGCATATCTTGCAAGCAAGGGCAAAATGGATCTGTATTTAATCGTAACATCTGCATCCTTTGGCAGTCTAATGGGAGCTTTGTTTAACTACTGGATTTCCATGAAATTGGGCTATCCGTTTTTAGAAAAATACGGAAAATACGTGTTTTTAAGCAAAAAACACCTCGATAAGGTGTGTGAGTTTTTCAATAGACACGGAGAGATAAGCACATTCATTGGAAGGCTCTTGCCAGGCATCAGGCAGTACATATCCCTGCCCGCGGGCATGGCAAAAATGAACATCTTTACATTCAGTTTGTTTACACTGTTAGGTGCGGGTATCTGGATTTCAATACTGGCATTCATAGGTTACAGTGTTGGCAACAACATGGCTTTGGTAAAATATATGCTACACAGGGCATACATTTACATCTTTATTTTTAGCGCAACAATAGTTTCAATTTATATTGCTGTGAGAAGGAGAAAAAATGATAGGCGAGTTTAGAAAAGTGGGAAATTTGCTGTTTCTATCGCACCTTGTTGATGTATCAAGCGGAAACATGAGTGCGCGCGTTAAAGACGGTATATGGATTACGAAAACGGGGAGAAGTCTGTACAATTTGAGAGGCAAGGACATAGTGAAAATAGGCTTTGAGCGGGATGTTAGGTGGAATGCCGCATCAAGTGAAGTAGAAATCCACGTCAATGTGTACAAATTGGTTGGTGAAGCAAAGGCCATCGTCCATGCCCATTCACCATCAACTGTGGCACTGTCCTTCTTGGGCTACAAGACCATAGAGCCGATTGACTACGAAGGCTATTTATTTTTAAAATCAGTTGATGTCTTGGACATTCCTTACAACAGTTGGCAACTTGCAAAGGAGATAATACCTGAATACTTTAAAGACACTAACCGTACAATTGTTGTGGCAAAGGGGCATGGTGTATTCGCCTTTTCGGAAACTCTGTTTAAAGCGGCACAGCTTGTATCTGCCTTAGAAAACTCCTCTAAACTCATTTTAGAGGTGGATCATGGAAGAAAAGATCTTTAAGATTGCTGAAAAGATAAAAAACGCAAAGAAGTTAACTGTTCTAACGGGTGCGGGTATATCAAAGGCAAGTGGCATACCAACGTTCAGAGGAAAAGACGGCTTATGGAGTAAGTATTCGCC
>JALUBE010000069.1 GCA_027045065.1 Desulfurellales bacterium
TATCGTCAACGGTGGTAGACAGCTTATCTTTTGTGAGGTAAATAGTCGTGATCTTAAAGCCGTCTTTATCCCTTAAATTGAGTGCAATGTAATGAGACGATGAGCTGAATGTGTCTTCTTGAGAAAGCTCACAAGTTAAGTATTTAAAAGACTTGCCGTCGATAGGTTCAATATATCCCCTATAGAGCAGGTTGCCATCTCTATATTTAACCGTAAGATAAACTTTCACGTGTATTAGATGGTTTTCTTTAGCCCCTAAATCATTTGCTGAGGCACTTGTAACTGACGGTTCAAACCTTTTCAATACGGGCGATACCGCATGTATTGTGTAAAACGCACCAACAAAAAACACAAAAGCCATAACAACCAAAAACAACGACAGTGCATAATCCCTAATAGCCACACTCTTTTCCCTGTCAAATGGATCAAACTTCACAAGCCACCTCCTTAATATGTATTTGTCTCTTTATATCCTTTGCAAACCTCTTTTATTGTGTCTTTAACAACCTTGCCATTCTCTATTTCCCTTATATGAACTTTTTGGCATTTGGTATGTTCTTGAGGGTTGTAAGCTGGCTGTCCGACAGGAGAAGCCTCAACTCTCTGCCAACCGCCGTTGCCCGTTTCACGCTGATAAACAACAGGTTTCTGGCTTTGCACAGCCTCCTGTATCGCCTTCTGCTGTATCTGATACATAGCCTCGCCTGCCAGAGCTCCGATAGCACCACCGATCACTGCACCTTTCCAGCGGTTGTGGTGGCTGATAACTGCACCAAGTCCAGCACCCACCGCCGTTCCTAACGCAACGTTATCATTCTCTGTTGTGCAGGATGACACGGAAAAAGCAAAGAAAATTGCCAAAACAAACATAACTGCAAGTGACTTTGTTCTCATTTTTTCACCTCCTTAAAAATTTTAGAGTAAAATAAGTATGCCTCTTTCCCTACTTGCTTTGAAGTTTCGAATAATAGATGCTTTAAAATGTGAACTACAACATCCACGTTGAAAGCGTTGCCCAAACACTTATACCTCTGTGTGTTGCTTATTCCTTCGGTGTAGTTGTCAGGTAACCCCTGCAAACGTTCGCACTCGATAGGATGCAGTTTCCTAACGTGTTCTTTAATCAAATACAGCCCAGTTTTTGCACCCCAACCACCACCGTTGGCACTCAGCGTTACGCTTTTTCCGTCTATGCTGTAGATTCTTTCACCCTGACCCCCTTTTCCTATTGTTCCAACCCTGACTGGTTTAGTGAACACAAGCTGCCTGTTGCTGTGCAAAAAGTAATCTTGTGGACATGCCCTTGAGTACGTTGCCGTTATCACAAGCGACTTGTCTCTATCCGTCCATGCATTGTCAAGAAGCACATCTTTTAGGCGTATTTTCCTATCCTCTGGCTGAGGTATGTAAACCTGCCTATACATATCGCCATCTTTCTTTCCGACCCAAAAAAGCCTTTTTCTCTGCTGTGCGGATACAAGTGCAGCATCTATCATGACAGGCTTTATGCCCCAAAGCGTTGAAGTGATAATTTCCTTGTCTTGTTTAGGCATAGAAGCAACATTCTCAAGGATAAAGTATTTCGGTTTTACTTCCTTAAGCAGTCTAACGTATTCCCAAAACAAAGCACTTCTTGACCCCTTCAGCCCTTTTCTCTTTCTCTTTGCTATGCTCAAATCCTGACAGGGACTGCCACCAATGATTAAGTCTATATTCTCAAAACCTTTACCGCTTAAACTCCTAACATCACCAACCTCAATTATGTCTGGGTAGTTCTTGAGTGCCACTTTTATGGCATACTTGTCTATTTCTGAAGCGTAGCAAACATCAACGTCTATACCCGCCTTTTCAAGAGCGTATCGGGCTGTTGCTATGCCGTCAAATAGCGACAGGACTCTCATGACTTAAAACAGCCTTCTAATTTTTTGCAGTTCATAGTTAAACCAAATGCAGTCCTTCCTTCTCTGATTGTGCTTCCTTGTTGCACCCTCACCCAAAATCCCAGTCCCACGTGTCCTGCCAGCTGATGAGCACGCCACGTCCCAGCAAACCTTCTTCCATCCGTTGTCTTCCAAGCGTTTGTAAACATCGTTGTCGTATCCAGACAGCATAAACCGCTTCTTCTCTTGATTGTCGATCAAATACTGAACCAGCTTTTCATGCCCGTCAGCATCCAACTCGTGTCTGTATCCGCCACCCCGCCTTGTCTCTGGCAAATACGGCGGGTCCAAGTAGCAAAAGCCTTCGCTGTATTCCCAATCGTACTTCTCAAGTAAGTCGTACCAGTTGAGATGCTCTATTTGGACACGCATAACCCTTTGGTGGATTTCGGGCAAAAGGTCAATAATAGACAGCCATCTGCTGCACACTGACGACATGTTTCTTCCTATCTCGTTAACAACATAGCCCCAACCACTACCAAATCGCCCACCGAAGCTCCACCTTGCCAGAATGTAAAACGCCCAAGCCCTTTCGATTTCGTCCTCAATGTTTTCCCAGTTCTCCCTGCACCAATCGTAAGTTTCCCTCGAATACGGCGTTAAGCAAACCTTTCTGTAGAATTTCTCAAACTTCCTTTCGTCTCTAAGCACTTTAAAAAAGTTCACAAGCCCGCTGTCTATATCGTTGTAAACCTCAAAACTGCTCGGCTCTTTAGCAAACAGCAAATTAGCGCCGCCGCCGAACACCTCGCAGTAGTATGTGTGCTTTGGAACATATTTTAGCAGTTTAGGGACCAACTGCCCTTTTCCGCCAAACCACACAATAGGGCTTCTCATACCTGCTTTTTCCATAGCACTCAAATCAACCTAAGCAATTTTTCTTTTCTTTGTTTTACTCTTTTCTTTTCCGCACCCTTTTTCCGCTTTTCCTTTAGTGCCAAATCGCCTCTCACAACCGCCGTTATCCTTCTTTTCGCTATTTCGCAGTACTCTTCGTTTAATTCAATACCTATCCACTTTCTGCCGAGTAGCTCACAAGCCATGGCGGTTGTGCCAGAGCCCAAGAATGGATCAAGGTAGATTTGGTCGGGATTTGGCATTAAGGTTAGCTTGACAAGGTATTCAATGAGCTTGAGGGGCTTCACTGTGGGATGGAAGTTGATACCATTCAACCCCAAATTTCTCTCGTTTTTGCTTGCTTTAGCCACGTAGAAAAAGCGTGTTGGTATAACTTTAAAAAATCTGGAAGCACCACCTTTGTCGTTATAGAAAATATCTTCCATTGGTGGTTTTTTACTATTACTACCAAAAGTTTTCCCACCAGAATTATGTCTAATCGCTTTTCCACTTTTCAATATTCCACTCTGCTCATCCAGCAATCTTGCCGCTTCCTCATCAAGCAAAATGTTTGCAGGAAAACGCCCTTGTGGTGGCGTTCTGTTCACTTCTTTGAAATTGTAAACCCCAAAAGAATTTGTTGCCTCACTTTTCGGTGGAACTTTTTTGCTACCGCTCCAACCGTTTTTAATATCCCATTCTCCTTTCAAAGGTACCCTTCCTGCATCTATATTCAGTCCAGCCACTCCCCACTTTAACGCATTGTCAGCGTAAGAACCGTCATTTTGCTTTATCGCCATTATGATTGGCTCATATGCAGGCTTGAGTCCATGGCTTTTATACCCGTTCCAGAGTTTGGCTTCGGGTGTAGCGGGGGCGGTAATATAACAGATACCAGTATCGTTGCACTCAGACCACTTATAAGTAGAACCATTTTCATGACTTGATCTAACTTTAGTTAACAGAACATCCCCTTCCGCTCCAAGTTTCTTGTCAATCTGTTTGCTAATGTCAGTTGCCTTAGGAAAGCCAGTAGAATAAAGCCACATCAGCGTGTCTTTCAGGATAAACCCTGCATCTTCGATATTCACCACCATCCTGTGCTGCGTTCTGCTCCCCGCAAACGATAAAAGTGTTGCCCCAGGCTTCATAACACGCAAAATTTCTTGCCAAGTCTCCACACTCGGCACATCGTAATCCCATTTTCTTTGCATGAACCGCAGTCCGTACGGCGGATCGGTAATCACTGTGTCTATCACATTATCGGCAATTTGCTTAAGGACTTCCATGTTGTCAGCGTGATAGAGAATGCCGTTTTCGGTCTCAAAGTATCTATGCTCTTTAGGAAACTTACCCTTCCACTCGTCCACTCTTAACACTTTAATAAACCTTTTGACTTCTAAGCTTCACGTTTGTATATAAAGTTTTCTATATCATCTAATATATTTCCATCGAAATTATTGTTATGCAGTAAAACTAAGAGGTTTAAGACGGCAATTTTGAAAGATGGCTTAAACTCATCGCCGTTACAAAAGGTATGATCCCAACCCTTCGCACAATGATTTAAAGACAAATCGTAGTTTTCACAAACCTTGCAAAATTCAGTAGGTTTATAGTCCACTATACTGCCTCCTTTAGTTCATCTTCTAACACTTCCACATTACTCGCCAGCGCTACACACCCGCTTAGGTATTTGTATTTACTGCTGTGTATTTGATTAATAATCTCGTTGAGACAGTCTAAATAATCGTAATACTCCATATAAAACCCCTTACCAAGAGCGTCAACCTTCCTAACCAACATACGTTTTTCATTGTCTGTTAAATCCTTAGACAAGGATTCCAAAACCGACCCGAGGCACGTGACAGCTCTTTTGTATTTGTAGCCTTTCTCCAGTGCTGTCTGAGCAAAGACAAACGTCTTTGAGACCATAAAAGCAAGATTAACCTTGTTCACTTCTACCTCCGTCAATCAGTCCAGTTGTTAAACAGTTCGCCGTCCTTATTTCTAACTATATGATACCAGTGTGAAAACTTCTCGCCTGCGTCTATTTTAAGCCTGTAATAATCAATCTTCTCTGCTTTACCATTCTTGAGCATGTTAACTATATATTGCCTTGCAATCTTATTGTCGTCTACTTTTGTTATTTTTAATGCTTCCTCAATAGGCACATAATAGATACTACTAATAAGATCACCGTAACCTATTTCATCATCAAGCTGTAGTTCGCCTATATACAAATCCTCAATATTGAAGTCATCAAACTCTAAACCTTCTATTGCACAGTAAACTGCACCTGAGTATTCACCAATTGTGTAAACCAAATATTCGTTATTTTTAAAGTTATATGGTTTTGGGTAGAGAAAAAAAGTGTTTGCATCTTCCATATGGATAAGTTTTAGAACAGTTTCGCCTGGCTGGTAATCCTCAATCTCCATAAGCTCAAGATGGTAGCCAAATGATTTATCTGTAAGTAATCCACTTGCAGTAAAAATTTCCCTACCATAAGAAACTGTTTCTTTACTTATAAACCCATTATCAATACCCTTCTTGATAGCTAAAATATCTTCTGTGTTGTTTAACACATGAGCAGTAACATTTACTATCCTACCTATAAGTTTAAGGTAAAACATAACGTCACTTCCCCCTTTAATTAACTTTCTTGATGATTTTATTTACATCATCTTTACTTATGTAAATTTTGTACCCTATTTTATAAGCCGTTAGCTTCCCTTCTGCTATCCACCGCCTAATGGTTCTTTCCGAAACTTTCAGTTTGCTTGCTAGCTCCTTAACGCTGTAAAGATTGTCTAAATCCATGCTACCCTCCATCCTCACTCACACAAACACTCCATTATCCCTTTATACTCACCCCAAAGCCCTTTTCCTTCTTTTTCTGCCTCTTTCATCAGCCTCTCTAATTTCTCAAACTCTCCCCAGCTCAGCTCCCTGCTCTTATGCCCGTGCCACTTATAGACACAGGCATAGCCGTCCGCCACTTCCTTTTCGTTGTAGTTTGTCCCGTCAGGGAGAATAATAAAAGCAAGCGTCCTGCCGTAGTATCCCTTGCCTTTGGTAACAACCGTTACATGCTCTCCCCTGTAAAGCATCGTCTTTGCGTGCTTTGTGGCAAGCAAGCCAAGTTTTCTCATTTGCTTGAAAGTGGTATGGCACATCTCTATGTCCTTGTCCATCTTCCTTGAGGGGTATTCCTCAGGCGTGTCTATGCCGAGCAGTCGAAGTTTAACCCTTTTGCCGTGCATTTTCACCCAAATAGTGTCGCCGTCTGAGATTTTTGTGATTGTGGCTTGATAAGTGCCTGCAAAAGAAGTCAGAGAAAAGGCAAAAATAATTATAATCGCCAGTCCATAATGCAAAATCCATGATCTACAGTTTTTAATCATTTTGCAACCGCCTCTCCACACTATTTGCACGCCCAAGGGCTTTGTTTGCAAAGAATATCAAGGTTTCGTTGGGCACCAACGCTTCCCATTTTAGCCGCTTTAATTAAATATTTGTATGCTTTAAACTTATTCATAGGAACTCCTAAGCCTTTATCGTATGAAACTCCAAGGTTATCGCAACCTTCACTATCACCCATCTCACAGGCTTTTTTATATAGTTTAACTGCTATTTTGTGGTTCTGCTTAACTCCTGAACCTTTATCGTATGAATATCCAAGGTTACTACACCCTAAACTGTATCCCATCTCGCAGGCTTTTTCGTATAGTTTGTTTGCTATTCTATGGTCTTGTTTAACTCCTAAGCCTTCATCGTATGCAACTCCAAGGTTATTGCAACCTTCACCTTCCCCCATCTCACAAGCCTTTTCATATAGTTTATTTGCTATTCTATGGTCTTGTTTAACTCCTGAACCTTTGTCATATAAAAGTCCAAGGTTATCGCAACCGAGTGCACTACCTAGTTTACATGCTTTTTTATATAACTTAGCTGCTATTTTGTGGTTCTGCTTAACTCCTGAACCTTTATCGTATAAAAGTCCAAGGTTATCGCAACCAGTTGCACTACCCAGTTTACATGCTTTATTGAATAGTTTAGCTGCTATTCTATGGTCTTGTTTAACTCCTGAACCTTTGTCATATAAAAGTCCAAGGTTAAAACATCCTGAACTATCACCCATCTCGCAGGCTTTTTTATATAGTCTATCTGCTATTTTCATATTTCGTCTGACTCCTGCACCCACAGTATATGAATATCCAAGGTTATCGCAACCAGTTGCACTACCCAGTTTACATGCTTTATTGAATAGTTTAGCTGCCATCTTATAATTACGTTCAATCCCCAAACCTCTAACATATGAAAATCCAAAATTACTACATCCATCACCATTTCCCATCTCACAAGCTTTTTTAAAATCCTTAAACGCTTCAATATAGTTATGTGCATTTAGTGCCTTCATTCCATTTTTAACCAACACATCACTTTCATCAGCTCTAGCGTACCCTGACAGAAAAGCCATGAAAGTAGCTAAAACAAAAACCAACAAGACTTTTTTCATTTTTCTACCTCCTTTTTCCACAAGCTTACAACTTTATCAGCTAAACTTTTATAAAAATCCATAACATCATCTGAACACCTGTAAATGGATTTTATG
>JALUBE010000070.1 GCA_027045065.1 Desulfurellales bacterium
ATAATGGACACAACATCAAGTAGCGGATATCAAGGCAGTGGACAAAACCAAGTGAACAACAAGCTCATAGCAACAATCACTGCAAGGGTTGTTAAGGTTCTGCCAAACCACCGGTTGTTCATCAGAGGTGAAAAACAGGTATTCACAAATGGCGAAGAAAATACGCTAATAATCACAGGTATCATCGATGAATACCAGATTTCAAACGATGACACGATCGATTCTTCATACATTGCAGACGCAAAGATCTTTTTTAACGGCAAAGGCATTGTAAGTTCAACAAGAAACGAGGGATGGCTTGTGAAACTGTGGAATTTGATCAAGCCATTCTAAGGGGGTATTGAGCATGAAAAAGGTGTTGTTTATAATAATAACGCTCTTCATTGCAACAAACAGCTTTGCATTTGAGGTTAAAATCAGGGATCTGACGAATGTAGTGGGAGTAAGGTACAACCAACTTGTGGGATATGGACTTGTTGTTGGCCTTGCAGGAACGGGGGATGGTACGAGTGCATACTTTACAATCCATTCAATCGTCAATGCACTGAAGCGCTTTGGTGTAACTCTTTCACAATCCGATATACAAAGCCTACAGGTGAAAAACATTGCCGCTGTATTGGTCACTGCCAATCTTCCACCATTTGCAAAACAAGGAGATAGGATTGACGTAACTGTATCATCCATAGGTGATGCAAAAAGCCTGCAGGGTGGAACACTTATAATGACGCCACTATACGGACCCGATGGCAAAGTATACGCCGTTGCACAAGGTCCCGTATCAATTGGTGGATTCAATGCAGGCGCAGGCGGTGCAAAGGTGAGGAAAAACCACCCAACAGTGGGTAGAATTCCAAACGGAGCCATTGTAGAAAATCAGGTAAACGTTGATATAAACTCAAAAAGCAGCTTTGTTTTGGCACTGAAACAACCAAGTTTTGAAATGGCAACGCGCATCGCAGAGACGATTAACAAATTCTACAGAAGACAAATTGCTTTTCCAATGGACGGTGGCAGCGTTAAGGTCATAGTGCCACCGTTGTACAGAGGCGACGTAGTCGAGCTTATTTCCCAAATTAATCAACTCTCTGTCAATCAAATCTCAGTACCAAAAGTTGTTCTTGATGAAAGAACAGGGACAGTGGTTGTTGGCGGAGACGTTACAATAGAGCCCGTGAGCATATCCCACGGCAACCTAACAATTACCATCACAAGCACAAAAACCGTCTCACAACCCAATCCATTAGCCAGTGGAAAAACAACCACCGTTACAAACAAAAAGGTATCCGTTAAAGAGGGTAAAGGTAAATTCCTCACATTCCCAAAGGGAGCAACTGTATCACAACTCGTTCAGGCTCTCAACAAGGCCGGTGCGACACCGAGGGACATGATGGCGATCTTCCAAGCACTAAAGGCCGCAGGAGCCTTAAACGCAGAGCTGGAGATGATGTAAGATGTTGAATAATGTAAATTACATTCCCATAAAGAATAAAATAGAAAACGTAGAAAACATGTATCGCCTAAAAAAGGCGTGCATGGAGTTTGAGGCCCTGTTCATAGCGCAACTCTTGAACGAAATGGAAAAAACAGTACCACAAGATCCTTTGATTAAAAACAATGCGGAAAATTCTATCTATAGATTCTTTTACATCAACGCATTGAGCCAGAAAATTGCCGAAGATTCACCCTTCTCCATTGGAAAAACCCTATTTGATTCCCTGAAAGAATACGTAAATTACAAAACCAAACTGCCAAAGCACCTAAACAAAAAACCTATAAAACTTCACGTAGAGCACAGGTTCAACGTCCCATCAAAATTCAAACCATTACCAAAAGACAATGAGAAAATGAGGATTATACAGAAGGCTGTCGATGAAGCCTCAAAGCGCTTTCACGTACCTAAAAAATTGTTGTATGGCATAATAAAAGCCGAATCGTCGTTTAACCCCTACGCTGTGTCAAAAGCTGGGGCAATAGGTCTAATGCAACTCATGCCACAGACTGCTTTGGAATTGGGCGTAAAAGACATATTTGACATCAAGCAGAACATTTTGGGCGGAGCAAAGTACATTGCAAAGTTAATCAAGGAATTCAAGGATTACAAAAAGGCGCTTGCAGCCTACAATGCAGGGCCGGGCAATGTGAAAAAATACAACGGCATTCCGCCGTTTAAGGAAACACAGAACTACGTCAAGAAAGTCCTTGCCTATTTGCAAGGAAATTACTAAAGTTTTGTGTGTTTATGCCGATTTAAAGGTAAGAAACAATGGAGGTGTAGCATGAAAATAGAGACCTATTTGAATGGAATTTTAGAAAAATACGTCAAACAATCAAAAGCAGGCAAAACAGAAAAGGTTAACATAAGAGAAAACACAGCCGAAAATACCCAACAGGTCGCAAAAGGAGAAGTTGATAAGGTAGAGATATCACCACAAGCTAAGCTGTTGGCAGAGCTATCGTTGGATGAAGATACAAAGGCCCAAAGGATAGCAGAGGTTAAGGCACAAATTGAAAACGGAACGTACAAGCCCAACTTAGACGAAATAGCGAAATCGATCCTAAAGGAGTGGAAAGGTGAATAGGGATCTACCACTTGTGAAGGATATACTCGCAAGGCTTATTGATATCTATCAAAACGTCAACGAGTTGATAAGTAAAGAGAGGGACTGTCTAATAAGGGTTGACAGCGATGGATTGATAGAAATCGTACAGCAAAAGCAGTTATTTGCAGAAAAGATTGAAAAGGCGGAAAACGAGTTAAGGGATATACTTTCAAGAAACGGTGTAGAAACGATAAATGAGTTTTTATTCTTTGCGAGCGAAAAAAATTACGTAGACGACGTAAGAATACTAAATGGCAAATTAAAGGAAACATTGGAAGAGTTCAGGCTAAAAAATGAAGTAAACAGGATGATCGCTCAGGAGCATGCAGAATTTTTTGCGGGTTTACTAAATCTTTATGCCAGCTTCTTCTCAAACTCAAATTACGACAAAAATGCCAAAACAAATATAGGAACGCAAATCATGAGTGTGAGGGTGTAGATGCCAACCATTTTCGATGCACTGAACATCGGCGTCAGCGGCTTATACGTGTCCAAAACGGCTATAGACGTGACGGGTAATAACGTAGCGAATGTGAATACACCGGGGTACTCCAAAGAGCGGGTTGACATTTTACCCTCAATGCCACTTGTAACATACGCAGGCGTATTTGGAACGGGCGCAGAGGTTAGCCAAGTTATAAGCACAAGAAACGCTTTGATTGATAAAAGAGTTAGAACGGCAAACCAAGAGATGAGCTACTACAACAAGCTCAACAACACAATGGACGAAATTGAAAGTATCTTCAATGAAGAAAGTGGCGTGGGTTTAAAGGGTGCTATGGAGCAGTTTTTCAATGCGTGGCACGCTTTAAGCCTAAACCCAGATTTAGAAACGGCAAGGCAACAGGTTATAGAGAAAGGTTTAACCCTATCGAAAGCCATAAGGGATGCAAATTCATCCCTGCAGCAAATCAGAGACGGATTAGACGATCAAGTAGACTACGTTGTTACCCAGATAAACTCGCTTGCAAAGAGAATTGCCCAGCTCAACTACGAGATCGCAAAGGCAGAGCTTGGCGATAAGGATCATGCAAACACCTTAAGGGATGAAAGAAGCGAGCTGTTAGAGAAACTGTCGAGCTTAGTAAATGTCACAATCTTGGAAGGTTCATACGACAACAAAACAAAGCCTGAAATGACAATACTGATCGGCGGTATGCCGCTTGTTTCGGGAAAGGATTACAACCAGTTAGAAGCGGCAAAGTTAGAGGGTGCACAATACAACAAAGTTTATTTCGTAGACGCAGCAGGAAACAGAACTGACATAACGCAAAGAATAACAAATGGGACATTGGGCGCAACGCTTTATTTGAGGGACAAGGTTGTTCCACAGTATCAAGACAGCGTTAACAATATAGCAAAAACATTAATACAGGAGATAAACAAAATACACTCTGCAGGTGCGGGTTTAACGGCGTACACGCAGGTTGAGGGTATATACAACGCGGATCCACACGCGGCTTTGAGCATACCCCAGGCAAGCGGTCTGGATATGGCGGTAAAAACAGGCTCTTTCAAAGTCAAGGTCATAGATCAAAATGGAAACGATGTTGGAACGTTTACGGTGCCCGTTAACTCAGATGATCACCTAACAAAGGAAAACGATAACGACACACACTCGATTGTCTATAGATTCAACAACATCCTGCAGGGTTATGCCCAGATGAGTGTCTCACCTGCGGGCAATGTTCAGATAACAGCAGAAAACGGATACAAGTTTGTATTCACCTACGATTCGTCAAATTTCTTGGCGGCTGTTGGTATAAACACATTCTTTACAGGTCACGGTGCAAGCGATATAAATGTAAGCCAAGTACTGCAGGACGATCCAAGCAAAATTGCCGCGGGTAAATCCCTAAACCCTGGCGACAACTCAAATGCCGAAGCCATCGCACAGGTGCAGCTCGATAAAGTTATGGTTAACAATACACAGACAATCGATGAATACTACAACGCCTTCTTGGGTGCAATTGGCTCAACAAAACAGAGATACGATGAGATCTACAAAGCTAAACAGGCCGTCTATCAACAGCTAAAAACCACCCAACAGTCAATAGAGGGTGTATCTTTGGACGAAGAAGCGGCAAATTTAATAAAATTTCAAAGGGCATACCAAGCAAATGCAAGATACATTTCGGTCGTCGACCAACTAACAGAAACGTTGATCAATATGGTGTAATATGCGGATAACGGACAACATCCTTTTTAATAATTTCCTGTTCAACATAAACAAGATAAACGAAAGGGTCTTTATAAATAACGAAAAGATGGCAAGTGGCAAGCGTCTTCTGAATTTGGACAGCGACCCAATTGCCCTATCAAAGGTTCTATCCCTTAAAGACATAAACGCACGATTTGACCAATACATAATAAACATAAATTCAGCAAATGCCGTTTTGGATGCGGAAGACACAGCACTGTCAAACGCCGACAACCTGCTCCATAAGGCGGGCACACTACTCGTCGAAGGAGCGAACACAATAAACAACGACGTTGCGAGCAGAACAGCTATTGCCGAGAACTTGGACGCAGTCAAGGAAGAGTTGGTGGATTCTGCAAACACCGTTTTTCAAGGCAAATACTTATTTTCAGGCTCAAAGACAGACACAAAACCTATACAAAATGTGCCAAATGAGGCAAGCGTCATCAGTTTAACGAAAGACAATAACATTGCGGACATAAAAATTGCCGCTGGGGAAAGTTTTGCCGATATCAATGGATTGGAATCGGGCAATTACCAAATAAAAATTGATAACGGCAAGCTATACGTTTGCAAAGGTGACTGCTCAGACCCCAACAACGTAGTGCCCATTGACGCTGACTCATCGGATGAATCCGACGTTGGCGGCAACGAGCTTAGCGATTATATCGACCTAACCAACGAAAGGGTTTATGAAAAGATCGCAAACGGCGATTGGATCGACACGGGCAGAGGCTTAAAAATTAAGATTGACCTGAAAACCCCACCAACTGATCCATCTACTCTAAATTCCTTGAGTGCCGGCGTCTCTGTCTACTACAAATCTGGCGGTCAAGATATTTACATGGGCGACAATGGGGAAAGAAACATAGAATATTCAGACAAATTGACAAGCCCCATAAACGTAACTGCAAAGCAGGTATTCAAACCAACCAATCAAACTTTAGAAAACGACAACCATCTCATAGACGACACAACAGAAGACCCCGTTACATCGTCATCAAAATTGGTCAACATTGATTTAGATCCCGCGTTAGCCGAAGCAATAAAAAAGGCGGCAACATCAACAGGATACAAGCTCGATGCCAATGACAAGATAGAAATACAGGGAACGGACCACAACGGCAATGTTGTTAAAGGCGAATTCACGGTGGCAAGCACCACTACAATAGAAAACCTGACAAGTTACATAAAAAGCCTGGATTCTTTAGAAATTCTTGGGACAAATAAAACATTTACAACCCTGGAAGGCCAACCCGTAACTTCGGCAACGAAACTGTCCGATATAAACGATCCAAATGTTCAAGCCGCTATCGGATCAACGATCACCATAGCAGGTTTTGACCACGATGGTAGTCAGGTGTCATTCGACATAAGCGTCAATCAAAACACAACACTTTCAAGCATTGCAGCATCTATTTCTTCTCATTTCAACGTAACAGCCTCTGTTCAACACGGAAAAATTGTAATAGAAGACAACAAATCAGGATCGAGTAAACTATCAGTACAGGTATTTACAAAAAACTCAAAAGTCCCTGTATTTGGTTCATTTATAGAAGAAAGTCATGGCGGCAGCGGTGGATTTAAGGACATAGATGCGTATGTAAAAGATGGGCACATTTATTTTGTTGACAAAAGACCCTCTAAAAGCAAATTCAATCTAAACTTTAGCGTTACCACACAAAGCGGTGAAGTTAAACCCAACATATTCGGCGTTTTTAATGTTGCACAATTGGGTCAGGGCATAGATACGTTTAGAACATTAAGGGATGCAAGTTATGCTTTGAAAAATCCACATTCGTTAAACCAAATAGGAAAGCCATCACCGTGGCAGGACATATCAACATTCAACGTGCAATTGAGCGGCAGATATTTAGGCGACAAAGACGAAACATGGACTGTAAAGGTTGCTAAAGTAGGCAATACATCCAATACAGACTTCAATTCAATAAGCGAAAACCAGATTGAAACTTTGGCCAGCAGTCTCGATCCAAACCAAACAAAAACAGCAGGTATGTTTGAGGTTACAAATGAAGAAGGAAACGTTGTTGCAGTCATTGGCTTAGATATAGGAAAAACAGCTTCGGGCAATTACTATTACGAGATTAAAACCGTAACACCAGAAAACCCTGACAAACAGATAGATTTTTCTAAAATCGACTCCATTGATCAAATTCAAGGAACAACAATATACGATATAAAAAATACATCCCCAACGTCTGCAAGCGATCTTGCAAGCAAGTTGATCAACGGCCTTAAAGATATCGTCATACAGACAAGGGATGCAAATGAGGGGGATTTCGAAGGAACAATTAACGGCATTCCAGGTGTAAAGTTAAGCCTCATACCACCAAGTATCAATGGAGCACCAGCCATTTTGGAGCAAGGTGATAGCTTTTCTGTAAAACTATCAAACACGGTTGAACAGTCATTAGGTAAGGTAAAGAAAGCATTGGATCAGGTCTTGGCGTCAAGGTCCATAATCGGCGCAAGAACAAACAGATTTCAGCTTGCAAAAAGCAGGGTAAACTACATTAAGCTTTCAAACTCAAAGACCATTTCTGAG
>JALUBE010000071.1 GCA_027045065.1 Desulfurellales bacterium
ATTGAAGTGAGGATAACCCCTAAACAGTGGAAATCTTCCAGAAAGCATCATACCTTCAAGTTTTCCAATAACACCAAGCAATCCCGGCGCCATAGCTGTAGCCATCATAAGAGCCATAGGGTTGTTCAGCTTGCCAGACTTGTAAGCTTCATAGAATCTTTCCATACCCTCTCTGTCTTCTGGGTTATAAACCCATCCGCCTACACTATCAACCCCACCAACTAGAACATTTATTATTGCTGCGGCTTTTCTTGCTTGTACCACATCTTCATATCTTCCATCCATCCATCCTGGGTGAACCGTAGCCGGTCTAATTTTTCCAAGTAACTCAGCTACCTCTTCGATATTTTCCTTTGGCACATCACAAATCTTGGCTGCCCATTCAGGTGTTGCATCTTTAACTGTATTCCACAAATCATCAAATGCAGTTTTAGCTGGTTTTCCTTGGAATGTTAATCCTTTTGGAGCAAACAGAGCTGGTTTAATCTTTTTGTTTCCTATATTATCACTTGTAAAACCATCAACTGGAACTACCTTACCAGAGATTTCATCGTAAACATAGTAATTTTTTGAAAATGGGAACTGCTCTGGATTTGTGTTCTGGCCGAATGCGAAAGGAGCTCCTTTGTTATCGTAAATCAGGAACGGAGCCGTTGTATGTCTTCTCAAAAATTCATCCTCATACCATCCATTCTTTATTAAAAGTCTAATTATGGCCATTAAGAAAGCCATATCTGAACCAGGCTTTATTGGTATCCATTTATCGGCTTTTGCAGCTGTCTCGCTTAGTCTTGGGTCTAGAGCAATAACCGTCATTTTATTCTGTCTACCCTTTGCAAATCTAACAGCCCTTGATACTGAAATTCCGGCAATTGCAGCATTACTTCCAACAGCTAAAAGCACTTTTGTATTGTCCATATCAACAAGAAGTTCGTCATGTGTAATCATGGTACCAACTGTTACGTCAGCACCAGCATGCTCAGCCATAACGCACTGCTGCATCGGGGAGCCAACGATATTTGGGCAACCTATAGATGCCGAGAATGCGAACACACCTAACTTTTCATATGCACAAGCCCTTTGGCCTGCAAATACGGCAACCTCATGAGGTTGAACGTTGTTCTCTTCTACCTTTTTCTTTATGTAATCCATTGCCTCTTTCCAAGTTGCCTTCTTAAACTTCCACTCTCCCCTTTGAGAGCCCTCTACTCTAATCAATGGATATTTAAGTCTGTCAGGATTATAAACTGTCCTTATACCAGACTGACCCCTTGCACAAATCCTTCCCCTGTTGTAGGTGCTGCTAGTGTTGCCATCTATCTTCTGGGGCTTCATAAACTTTCCGTTAACTCTCGTCCTTACAACAATATCACATGCTGTTGAACAATAGCTACAGATGTTTGGAAAATATTTAATCTTACCTGCAGGCTTTTTCCAGTGAGGAGTGTAAATACTAGCCTTTGCTGTAGGCCTAAAGAACATCAACCCACCGGTAACCAACGATGAAAGCTTCAAAAAGTTCCTTCTATTCAACGACACCATAGTCAACCTCCGCC
>JALUBE010000072.1 GCA_027045065.1 Desulfurellales bacterium
AATCATATTGATTGTTCTGGGATTCAGCATGTTTGCGGAGGGTTTAAATGAATACTTTAACCCCAACATAGGAGAGAAACGGTAATGGCTGTTTTAAGCATAAAAAACCTGTTTATCGAATATCAAATAAAGTCAGGTGCAGTAAAAGCGGTTGAAGATGTATCCTTTGATGTTGAGGAAAACGAAAGTTTAGGTATAGTTGGAGAGTCTGGATGTGGAAAATCAACTTTAGGAACGGCGATTTTAAGATTGTTGCCTCAGAATGCCAAAATTACAGGAGAAATCCTGCTAAATGGCGTAAACCTGTTGGAGTTAGACAATGAATCAATGCGCAAAATCAGAGGTAAAGACATAGCAATGATCTTTCAAGACCCCATGACGAGCCTAAACCCCATAATGAGGGTAAGAAACCACTTTTTTGAGCTATTCAAGGTGCATAATCCAGATATCAAGAAAAACGAGATGATAAAAATCGCATCGGAAGCCCTTGAGTCGGTTGGCGTAGACCCAAAAAGGCTTAACAACTACCCATTTGAATTCTCAGGGGGCATGAGACAGCGTGTAATGATTGCTTTAGCCATTGCACTAAAACCAAAGGTTTTGATTGCCGATGAGCCAACAACAGCTTTGGATGTTGTCGTGCAAGAACAAATCATGCAGGTTCTAAAAAACCTCATGAAAACAAAGAACATGTCAATAGTTCTAATAACACACGATATGGGTATTGTTGCAGAGATGGCCGAACGTGTAGCTGTTATGTATGCTGGAAACTTGGTAGAGTTGGGAGCAATTCACAAGCTTTACAATAAACCTATGCATCCATACACAAGAATGCTACTTGAGTCCATTCCAAACATAAAATTGGACGACATGGACTTAAAGTTCATTCCCGGTAGCCCACCAGATCTAAAAAATCCGCCAAGGGGATGCAAATACTATCCCCGATGTCCTTTTACTAAAGATATATGCAAAAAAAACGACCCAAAAACCAAAAAAGTAGATAGTAGAATCGTAAAATGCTGGATTTATGGTGAATAAAATGAACACAGAGACGTTTTTAAAGGTTGAACATTTAAGAAAAGAGTTTGATCTTAAAGTGCCGTGGATTGAGGCAATATTTAAACACAAGAAAAAAACTGTAAAAGCCGTTGACGATGTGTCTTTTGAAATAAAAAGGGGTGAAACACTGGGCATAGTCGGTGAATCTGGAAGCGGAAAGACAACACTGGGCAGAACCGTCATAAGGCTTATTGAACCGACAAGCGGAAAGATAATTATGGACAACACAGACTTAACAGAACTAAGGGGAGAGGTTTTAAGAAGGGCACGAAGGGACTTTTCCATAATATTCCAAGACCCAATGGCATCGCTAAATCCATACATGAGAATTGGAAAAATCGTCTCTCATCCCCTTAAAATTCACAATATTGGAACAAAACAGGAAAGAAAAGAGAAGATTTTAAGTCTCTTTGAAAAATTCAACCTGACACCTCCTGGAGAGTTTTACAACAGGTTTCCAAAATACCTATCGGGTGGGCAAAGGCAAAGGGTTG
>JALUBE010000073.1 GCA_027045065.1 Desulfurellales bacterium
AAATATTTTTTTTCATAAATTTCTATCAATTTTTTGAAAGAATTTCCAGTAAAATAAAGAATTGTTATTCTTAAATAATTTTTGACAGTCTATTGAAGGCTTTTGTCTTTTCGGTGTTACCAATTTTTGCTTTATTGATGAGGTCTTTCAATGTTTCAATGGTTTCTTCATAGAGCCTTTTATCGACGGGAAATGGATGGCCGTCTTTGCCGCCGTGGGCAAATGAAAAACGTGCAGGGTCTTTTATCGAGGCTGGTGATGAATACACAAGTTCACTTACCAAGCTTAATGCCCGGACGGTTTTTTCACCAACCCCTTTTGTTCCAAACAGGCCTTCAAAATCTTTCGGCTTTTGCTCAGCGATTTTGAGAATATTGTTTGTTAGTCTTTTATTTTTTAAATCCTGGGGTAGTATGTAGTGCCGTCTCGGCATTGACAGATTTGCGATATTTTTTAGTTCTTTTTCTATAACAAAGGTGTCCTCATTTAGGAATTCTACAAATGCAAGTTGTGTTTTTATGCTCTCTTTTGCCGTCAAATCCAATACAAGGTTTTCCTTCTTTGCCGCGCAAATGGCAGCGTGTGGCTCAATTGTGAAACTCTTTGCTTTGTCTTTTAGCCAGTGATAACGCCTGGCATAGCTATTCTTATCGTTTAAACCCTGTTGAATTACACACCAGTTGTTGTCCTTTGTAAATATGATAGTGTGGTGATAGAGCGTGTATCCATCCTGCAAAGCCACGTTGTCTACCTTTGCAACTATCCTGCTTGTATATTTTAAAAAATTACCGTTTAAGGAGAAACGATCAGCTATTTGGTCTATCTCTTCTGGTGTTTTTAAAGCCTGTTTGCCCTTGCCGCCCGCAATAAAAATACCCAAATCACTCCTTTCGCTTAAAGCCACCTTGAGTGCGCCACAAACGGTTGTTGTCAACCCACTTGAGTGCCAATCAAACCCGAGCACGCAGCCAAAAGCCTGAAACCAAAAGGGATTGGATAACTTATTTAAAAACTCAGATACACCCTGTTCCAAAATGATGAGTTCGACTATCTTTTCGGATAGCCTGACCATCTTTTCAAAGAGCCATCTCGGTGCTTTGCCTGTATGCAAAGGTAAGTTTGCTATGCCTGTTCGGGACATGTCTTTAAGATCTCCTCTTTTAGCTTTTGAGCGTTTTTAACTGCAAATCCTTCTGTGTCGTTGTTATAGAACACGAAGACCTCTTTGTCCTTCTTCAGCAGATCCACAATTAACTTTGCATCTTCTATTATTTCCTCATCTGTGTAAGATCGCGAAAACGGAGCATCGCCTTCGGCGCCGTGTCTTCTTATGTAGTAGAAATCGAACTCCGTTATCGGTTCTATGTGAAACGGCCAATCGGCAATACAAAACGTAGTGCCAAAATCCTTTAAAATTGAACATGTTTCTTTGTCAAGCCATGTTTGGTTTCTGAACTCAAAGGCGTTTTTTACATTGTATCCTTTAAGCATCTCTAAGAGATTTACAAGTTTGTCTATGTCTTTTTTCAAAGATGGTGGCAACTGCCACAGAATCACCGCAAGTTTTTCTTTTAAATGCCCAATGGTTTCCATAAATCCTCTAACATCATCCTCTTTTACGTTCAATTTCTTTAGATGTGTTAATCTTCTATTTGCTTTCGCAGCGAAAGCAAAGTCATCGGGTGTTCTGTTGTACCAACCTTTAAATGTTGTCTCTTTAGGCATTCTGTAGAATGTCACGTTCAATTCCACTGTATTGAAATGCCTGGCATAGTATTCAAGCATCTTGTACTTTGGTAGATCTTCTGGATAAAATACACCAAACCAGTGCCTGTAACTGTAACCACTTGTACCAATATACAGCTTCATGTCACACCACCAAAAACTTTGTAAAATAGGTCTTTCCCGAAGCTCGTTGATAGGGGTTTACCTGGTTTTAATTTAAAGGTCCTCATGCTTTTATTGTCCACTTCAACCACCAGGTAGTTTACACCTTGCTTTTCCAAAAAAGCTTTAGCCAAGGTGTACATGTGCGTGACATAGAACACTTCAATGTTATTTTCTTTAAAGGCTTTTAAAATTTGTGTGGCTATTTCCGAACCCTCTTGTTCATTTGTTGATGCAAATGATTCATTTTGCAAGATTAAAGTATGGGGTTTGACCCTTTTGACAATTTCATCCATTCTCTTTAGTTCATCATCCAACTTGCCGCTTTCTAAGTTTATGTCTTCTTCCTTCTTGAAATGTGTGAATATACCTGAGCATATATGAGAGCTAAAGTTTTTAGCGGGGACAAAAAGCCCCGATTGAAACATGATTTGTGCAATACCTAAACTTCTCAAAAAGGTTGTTTTTCCACCCTGATTTGCGCCAACAATAAATGTAGTAAGTTCACCTTTTTGGTATAAATCGTTGGGAACAATCCTGTTGTTTGTTACAAGCATTAAAGAAAGGTCGTAAAGGTCTTGTATGTGCCTTTGGGGAAAATCATTGTTTATTTTTGGAAAGCAAACCCAGTAGCCTTTGCTTTTTATAGTTTTGTGCAGATTGCTGACTGCTATATAGAGTGATGTCTCCTCTTTGAGGATTTCAAAGAACCTTAATATGCTCATTGTTGCAGTGTAAACCAGTTTTGCAATATCAATCAACACCCTGTCTTTAATCTCCGATAGTGCTCTAAAGCCTGCCTCGTCCCTTTCGTCTATTGTGAAACTGTATCCTCTGTCTTTTGAAAAAATTTTGAGAAATGATCCCTTGTCTTCTTTTAACCTTAAGACGAAATTAGAGAGCCTGTTTGCAATGCCCAATTTAGCGCTAAAACTCATTGTTTCCCTAAATTCGAGGACTTTAATTAGTTGTTTGAGATGATTTGTGTAATCCTGTGTAAGAGTTTTGTTTGTGTCTTCAATTAATCTTTTCAGCCCTTGAGATTGCACACGTCCGGGATTTTCGAATATTCTTTTGAGCTCCAACAAATGATCTATGAGGATTTCCAACATTCTAACATTGCTAAACAGTACGCTCGATGGCTTCTTATTCATAATCCAGAACAATGCTTTCCTTTTGCTCTCAATAACGTCATCTGCAAGCCTATTTAAAGCTTCGAATAGATTGATATTTTCTAAAGCGTCTTTCACTATCTCTTGCCTGTAGATGATTTCTTCTTGATCCGTCAAGGGTTGGATAAGCACTTGAGTGGCAATCTCTTTTGTTAGCTCGTCCCCTTTTGACATCTCTTCAATGATAATGCTCAAACCCAGATCCTTAAGTAAATTTTCTTCTATTTCGCCTATTTTCAGTTTCTTTAGGTTTTTATTCTTGTATAGCAGATTAACTTTCATTTTTTAGTCTCTCTTTTAGACAATCGTAGGTTAGACAGTATTTCTCAGCCAAATAGATAGCGAAAGATCTTCCTTCTGTTTCTTTCTTTGTTATTTTAAATGTTCTTATGGAGGGATTTTTAGGATCTACGTTGCTTGTCAGTGGGACAATTGAGCTGTCAATTCTTTTAAGTTTATGCATGAATGTGACAAAAACGGCCAATGCACCGAGATTTATTATCCTTCTTATTACAAATTCCGCAAGAAAGTAAGCATCTTCTAAGGCTGTAGCCGAGAAAATCTCGTTCAGTATTATGATGCTTCTGTTTGTTGCACTGTCCAAAATAGATTTTGCTCTTGTGAGTTCATCTTCCAATTTTCCCTTTTTACTTTGAACTTTTTCTTCCTTTTCGAAATGTGTGTAGATATGGTCGCATAGAAAAATTTTTACTTCGGTTCCCGGCACCATTAATCCAAGTGATGCAAAGTAGAACAACTGTCCAATCATACGTGCAAATGTTGTCTTCCCGCCCTGATTTGGCCCAGTAACAAGCAGTATCTTTTCACTATTGTTTATGGATAGGTCGTTTGTTACAACCCTTTCTCCTTTATCCGACAGTTGCTTTGCCAAAGCCAAATCGAAGCTGTTTTTAAAATGTATCTCGTTGTCTCTTTCCACTATCTCTGGAAAACAAAAGCTAAGCCCAGATCTTTTAATGGGTTCTATATAATTAAGATAAGCCAAGAAGAACTGGATTTCCCTGTTGAACTGGTCAATGGTTTTTTCTATGAAGTCTCGGTGTTTTTTAAAAAAATCGCTTAACGCAGCAAAGGGCTCTGGATCAAGTCTTTTTGCTAACTCAAGTATTCTCTCTTCAACATTGCTCAATATATGACTTTCAATTAGTTCAAAATCCAACTGCTCAACTTCATAGCTTATGAGTTTTGAAAAAACGTTCTTTATCTTTTCATCCAGCCTCTGTTCATTGTTGAATTTGCTTATATTTACCTTATTTTCCCTTATGCTTACCATGAATGTAATATCGTTAAGCTGTCTTTTGACGTTCTTTGCGTCGTTTTTTAGAGTTTCAAATTCATTTGATGATGTGTAATTTTTTAAGAAATCCACAAATTCGTTTAAACCTTTTGATTCTATCTCAAGGTTTGATAATGAATTATACATCGTTTCAACGGTTTCGATGTAAAGCAATGCGGCTTCTAAATGCCAACCGTGAGCTGTAATTTCAAATGTCGATTTTTTTGATAGTTCTATATATTGTTTCACTCTATCAAGGTTTTGTGAAAAACCGCTTAGTATTTTTAAAATCTCTGGTTTTTCTATGTCCTTAAGAATCCTTTGGCGGTAGATAATGTCTTCCTTTTTTGTGAGTCTGTTTAGCAACAGATCCCTTAGAGGTTCTTTGGATAATTTTGAAATGCCGTCAATTATGAGATTTATCCTTAGGTCATTTATGGTGTCTTCGCTTTCCTTTGTAGTCTCGCCTGTAGCTAAAAGTAAACTTTTAAATGCCATTTGTGTAAATTTAACACAAATAGTGGCTTAACTCAAGTTTATCTACACTGTCCAAGAGGCTTGCGATGTCGGGTTTTTGTCGACTTTCTTTTGAAATTTAGATAAAATGAAAAAATAATATGTAACAGGAGGTTCAAGGTGATACGAAAAGTAATGTTTTTTGCTGTGATGGCTGTATTTTTTATTGTTCATTCGGGTTTTGCAAAGATGTCTTTCGATATCGGTAAAATTCAACAACAACTGAATGAACTAAAAAAACAGATTCAGGTGGAAAATAACAAACCTACTAAGCAAGAAAAGCCCAAAGTTTCAACACGTTCTAACACTGGTAGCGGTAATATCTTTGGATCGACGAGTGAGAACCCATTTATATTTGTTGGCGATGTTTACTTTCTTCCCAAAGGAACAAGAAAACTACCCAACTTTAAAAGCCTAATGCCTGTGGGCAAGATTTACACACCTGTTTTGGATATTAAGCCAAGACGCTTTGATAGTGGTTTTCCAGGTATAACGGATAGGTTTGAATGGTTTGCTATAGATTACAATGGTAGGGCATATATAGATAGGTCAAAAACCTACAAGTTCTGTCTGTTGAGCGATGATGGATCGAAATTGTTGATAGATGGCAGGCTTGCAATAGATAACGATGGTGTCCATCCACCCAGGGAAAAGTGCTCTTTGGTGTATTTGAGTAAGGGCTTGCACAACTTTGAGGTTCAGTACTTTCAAGGACCGAGGTACTACGTTGCATTGGTTCTTTCGGTCTATAGAAACGGCAAAAAGATACCCTTTGATATAAGACAGTATGCACCAGTGGTTATGACCAAGAAGGGTTGCAAGACCCAACTAACGTTAAAATCGGGGATTCTCTTTGGTTTCAATAGTTACAGATTAAAGCCTGATGCCAAAAGGGTGTTGGATTCGGTGTTGAGTATGCTTGAAAATACAAATTACGATAGGATAGTCATCGAGGGCTACACAGACGATATCGGTTCTAAAAGTTACAATTTGAGGCTTTCAAAAAAGAGGGCACAATTGGTTGCCGATTATTTGATTTCAAAGGGCGTTCCAAAGAATTCGGTTGAGGTTGTTGGCTATGGTGAAACCCATCCGTTTTATCCAAACGACAGCGAAGAGCATAGGGCTTTAAACAGAAGGGTTGAGATAAAGATCTACAATAACTGTAAAAACTCCGGTTACAAGAAGAAAGAGTTGGATGGTGTTGTAGAGGTTTATAAGAATGATGTCTACATTGTCGTTAATCCCACATGCAGGTGCAGGCAAAGTTATAGGGTGCTGGGTGATTACAAGGATGTCTTGAAGGAATATGCAGGGCGTGAGGTTAGGGTTTTTGGGAAGGTAAAAAGGTTTAGCCCGTGGAGTGGAGAGATCTATGTTGAGAAGATTTATTGATTTTCTACAAATCTTCTGAACGAGAAATAAAGCAGTGGTATAAGCATCAAAGAAAGCATTGTTGATGCAAATGTTCCAAAGATAAGTGATATTGCCAGACCGCCGAATATGGGGTCGTTTAGCATGGCAACAGACCCAAAAATAATGGCAAGGGCGGTTAGTATTATAGGTCTGAACCTCACAGCGCCGGATTCTATTATTGAATAGGACAGGGAGAAACCCCTTTCTCTGTAATGCCTTATAAAGTCGATCAAAAGCAGAGAGTTTCTTATTACGATCCCAGCGAGCGCTATTACTCCTATCATCGATGTTGCTGTAAATGGCTGATGTAAGAGCCAATGTCCAGGGAAAACGCCGATAACCGTTAAAGGAATTGGGCCCATGACAATTATTGGCAGAAGGAATGACTTGTAGTAGCCAACAAGCAGGAAGTAGATAAAGATCAAGGCCGCCATAAATGCAAAACCGAGATCCCTGAACACATCGAGGGTTAGGCGCATATCGCCACCCCACCTAATTTGATAGGTGTCTATGTCTTTGGGTTGTGAGTGGAAGAGTCCAAGATTGGATGTTTCTATTTTGATGCCATTGGGCAGTTTAATGCCGTCCAACTTTTTATTTAAGTAGAGAATTGCATAAACCGGTGATGACTTGAGCATATCGGCACTCACATAGACTACTTCGTGTTGATCCCTTGTGTAGATTGGTTGATCGTAATAATCTTTTTCTACTGTTACAAGCTCCCTCAATGGTATTTCCTTTCCATTTGCTCCTTTTACGTACAAATCCAAGATTTGCTCCAAGTATCCCCTTTTGCTTTTTGGTAGCCTAACGATTATGTATGTGGGTTCTGAAGCGTATCTATCTGTGATCCAGCTGACTTTATATCCGTGAACGAGTTTGTAGAGCAGATCTGCTATCTTGTAAGGTGGCACGCCTGAGTAAATTGCCTTGTAGTAATTGATCTTAAACCTATATTC
>JALUBE010000074.1 GCA_027045065.1 Desulfurellales bacterium
GGATTCGATGATCTTTAAGTTTAGCTGGACATCAGAGTAGGATAGGGGAATGTCTCCCATATCGAAGAACTTTATTTCCCTCAAGTCTTTATCTTGATAAGGGCTGTATGATTCTAAACCATAAGAAGATTCCCTAATCGAGGCAGGTGCAAAACGCGAACCAGGTCTAAAGGTGGATGTGCCATCATACGGCACACCCACCAATACCGTTTTTGCTTTTTTTATTGAAGGAAGAGAGCATAAAAATCTCATTTACTCCCACCAGAGAACTACGCATGCAAACACAGCTCCATGTTCTTCAACAACGTGATCGACGGCTATGCTTTCTATGCGTTCGATCTCGTAACCTCTGTATTTCATCCCCCATTCAGCCATCTTTCTCACGTGTTCTTCTGCCTGTTCCTTTGTTATGTCGTAATCCTCAAATTCCATTATTAGACCATTTTTTGTTTTGTCTTTAGGGATTCCAATGGCAACGGCCGCTGCTATCCTTTGCCCCTTTTTGCTGGATGTTAAAGCAGCATAGGCAACAGGAACAAGGTCTCCCAATGGCAGTTCAATTGAATCTTTCTTTTTGCAGTTTGGCGGTAATATAGAGCTCATCTTCACTAAGTTTGTATTTCCAACGCCGCTTTTTAGAAGGGCCACGTCAAAGGCATTCAACTCGCTAAACCCCTCTGCCGCAGCCGCTTTTATGGTGTAAATGTTGGGAGCCCTATTGAACATCTAATGTTTCCCTCCTAAAGGTTATAAATTAAATAAAAGCAGCGCTATTGTTTTCTCGTTTTTGTTGTTGATGTATTAAAAACGGTTTGAATTCAAGGTTTTCTATGCCCAAAACGCCACGCAATACTTCCTTTTCTTCTGTACGTTTGGGTTTTAGGATCTTTTTTAAATATTCGTGTGCTTTCCAAGGATTAGATGAATCTCCACAGGTAAAGAAATCTACCGCGGCAAATCCATATTCAGGCCAGGTATGTATGGCCAGGTGGGATTCGGAAACGATTACAACGCCGCTAACCCCGAAGGGTTCAAAAGTGCGGAAAGAAGAGGAAATGACCGTTGCGTTAGCTACTTTTGCAGCCTCAATCAAATGCTTCTCAAGCAACTTTGGGTCGTTGAGAAGCTCCCTATCACAATCAAAGTACTCAGCCAAAACGTGTCTTCCGAGTGCCTTCACTCATGTGCCCTCCTTTTTTCTTCTTTAGTTTTTTCATGCCTGAAGATTACAGGCATGGCAACAGTTGTGCTTTATACCACTAATCTTTTAAAAAGTCAAAAATTTAATGCGTTCACTTATTTGACAAAAGGGGCATTTTTACCTATTATTGATTTGAGAACATGTAAAAAATAAGTTTTGGAGGTTATAGGGATGGCTGGGATGTTTGATAGGGTGAAGTTGGGGAATTTGGAGTTAAAGAACCGCTTTATTGCTGCTCCTGTTAAGACAGCATATGGAAATCCCGATGGTGAGGTTAACGAGAAGCATCTAAAGTTCTATGAAAGGGTTGCAAAAGGTGGCGTTTCCCTGATTATTACCGAACCAACGGCGGTTTTGAAAAGCGGCAGAGAACATCCAAAGCAGTTGTGTATTGACGAAGATAGATGTGTCGATGAGCTCAAGAAAATTACAGACGTTATACACAAAAATGGTTCACTGGCATGCTTGAATATAACACACGCTGGGCGTGCCGCAAATCCTAAGGCTTCTGGTCAACCGCCGCTTGCACCAAGCCCAGTGATGTGTCCTGCAACAAAACAAACACCCCAAGAGCTTACAAAAGAGCAAATAGAGGAAATTATAAAAGCTTTTGGCGAGGCTGCAAGGAGAGCCAAAGATGCTGGATTTGACGCCATAGAACTTCAGGCTGGCATGGGTTATATAATTGCACAGTTTTTAAAGGAGAGAACAAATAAAAGAAGCGATGAGTATGGACAGGACAAGACGCTGTTTGCAAGAAGGGTTTTTGAAAAGGTCTTCTCAAAAGCGGATGGTTTACCTGTTATAGTAAGAATCTCGGGCAATGAGTTTGTTGAGGGTGGTATAACACCTGAGGATAACAAGCCAATCCTTGACCTTGCCAAAGAATTCGGTGCAGTAGCCATTCATGTTGGTTTGGGTAACGCCTGTGACACACCACCTTGGTATTACTCTGCAACGTTCACGCCTATTGAGAAGCAGATTGAGACATTTAAAGCCATAAAGGGTTTAACGGATTTGCCTGTAATTGTTGATGGTAGAATGGCAAATAAAGATAAAATTAAACAAGTATTGGATGAAGGATGGGCTGATCTAATTGGATTAGGTAAATCGTTGGCGTGTGATCAGTTCTTTGTGAAGAAGTTGCAAGAGGGCAAAGAGGACGAAATTTACTACTGCGGTGGTTGTTTGCAGGGTTGTCTGCTTAAGGTTAAAGCAGGTGTGGGTCTTGGCTGTATTGTTAATCCTTTCATCTACAGGGATGAGTTTACAAAGGCCGACAAGAGCCTTAAGTTTGTTGTTATAGGGGGTGGTCCTGCTGGAATGGCCACTGCTACATATGCTGCCATGAAAGGTCACAATGTTGTTCTATTTGAGAAGAAGAAGCTCGGTGGTCAGTTCAATTTGGCTGCGAAGCCTCCGTTTAAAGATGCTATGAATCGACCCTTAAATTCCATGATAAGGGATCTTGATAGGTTTGGTGTAGAAGTTAGGTATGAAGAGGCAAATTATGAAAAACTAAAATCCTTAAATCCAGATGTTGTTGTCGTGGCCACAGGTGCAAATTCTACAGTTCCTAAGATTGAGGGTATAGAAAACGAAAACGTTATGGATGCATTCTCGTATTTTGAGAATGAAAGCGAGATCAAAGGCAAGAGGGCTTTGGTTTTGGGTGTAGGGTTGATCGGTAGGGAGACAATGGAGGATCTCTTGCTTAAAAAGGGATTTGAAGAGGTCGTGGGTGTAGATATACTGGAAGAGCTGCCAGAAGACTTTACACTTGCGAGGTTGAGGAGTAATCCAAAGGTGAAGATCATTATAGGTGCAAGGCTTGAGAGGTTCACAAGTGATGGTGCTATACTATTAAAGGATGGCAAGGAAGAGAATTTGGGTAAGTTTGACCTTGTGATTACAAGTATCGGAACAAAGCCCAATAAGTCTCTTTATGAGGAGATAAAGGACAAATTTGATAAAGTCGAGATCATCGGCGATGCTAACAAGGTTGCCGATATCTATGAGGCCACACACCAGGCTTACGATTTGGTTGCAAAATACTGATTAATGGGATTTTGCCCCTTTTAGGGAGTTTCTATATGCCGAGGAGGAGAAAAAGGGGACGAGTAAGGTTTAGGTTTGGAAGGATATGCTATAAACCGTGTGGAATTCCCGCGAATACACTTGATAGGGTTACCATTAGCTATGATGAACTTGAAGCCATAAGGTTAGCCGATCTTGAGGGAATGTATCAGCAGGATGCAAGCGAACTGATGCAGATCTCACGGCCCACGTTTTCAAGGTTGCTTGAAAGGGCCCATAGAAAGATTGCGGAAGCTTTAATAAACTCTAAGGCCATAGAGTTAGAGGAGTGGCCAGAAACAAGAGAGTTAGAGGAGGAAAACGATGAATGAGAGTGGATGCCCTTTTTGTAATGTAAGCGAGGAGGATATTATTTTAAAGAACGATAAGTGCTTTGCCATATTTGATAAATATCCCGTGAGCAAAGGGCATATGCTTATTGTTCCTTACAGACACTTTTCCAACTTTTTTGATGCAACGTACGATGAGATTTCGGCTATATACAGGCTGGTTTATGAGGCTAAGGCATACCTTGATAAGGAATTTTCGCCGGATGGCTATAATTTGGGTGTCAACATAGGCGAAGCAGCGGGTCAGACCATACACCACATGCATATACATTTAATTCCGAGGTATAAAGGCGATATGGATGATCCAAGAGGTGGCGTAAGAGGTGTAATACCTTCTAAGAGGGTTTATCCTTCTTAGTTAGAATTGTTTTGATGCCAATGTAAAGACATACAGGCGAAAAACTATAAGGGGGTTTGTCTTTTATAAAGTTGCAATAATCATAACCAAATCTTTTAAGTGTTTGTCTTTCTTCGACGGCCATAATGAAGTATTCACCTAAAAAAGCAAGAAAAAAGCTATAAAGGGTGGTAATTACTTTGCCTGTTGTCATAGATAAACCAATTAGAACGAATATGAGCCCAAATATTGCGGGGTGTCTCATGCAGGAGAAAATTCCTTCGTTTACAACTTTATCGGGTTGAGAGAACCCTTTTGTTGGCTTCTTATGACCAAATTTTCTTAGAGTTTTACCCGCAACAATGTTTAATAGTACTCCATAGGCTACGAGTATATCACCCACCGCTTTTAGGAATGGCGACAGGTGTGGGTATAATATCGGGGATAGCTTGTTAAAGAAATGGATACTTACTGCTAACGATAACCAAAAAATTAGCTTTAGTACAAAATCCATGCCATAGTTTAAGTTTGGTTATGTGTGTTTGTCAAATCTAAAGTTTGCAATGGGGTTTTGAATCTGTAGAATTGGGATAAAGATTTTTTAAGGGGTGTTTTATGAAGAACGTTAAGGATTTGCCAGAGACAAAAGGCAAATACGTGCTGATGTTTGTGAGCAACCACTGTCCGTATTGTAAACAGATGGAGAAGCTTCTAAAGGAGATGGAAAAGGAGTATGCACCAAAGGGAATTGAATTTTATGTTCTGAACATATCCTCTAATCCCGAAATCGCCGCCAAATACAATATCATGTCCACACCGTTAACGTACTTTATGAATGGAAAAACGGTCGTGGGCAAAGAATTGGGTGCAGTGTCAAAGAGAACTGTGGAGTTGGAGCTTGAAGAGCTTCTAAAGGCTGGGGAGCTGTTGAAGAAAATTAAAAGAATATTTGGTTTAAAAAAATAAAAATTCCATTTGAAAGGATTGAAAGAAAGGAAAAATTTTGTTATATAATATAAAAAATTTTAAGGAGGGGTCTGATGGACAGAGTAAAGGAAGTGCTTGATTATATGAAAAAAGCTGGTAAGCCTTTGAAAACAGGAGATATTGCTAAAGCTTTGAATTTGGAGAGCAAAGAGGTCAGTTCAATTATAAAAAAACTAAAAAGAGAGGGGCTTGTTGACTCTCCAAAAAGGTGTTACTATGTCCCAAAAGAATAAGATCATCTCATCTTAAATGCAATTGTGTCCACCTCTTTACCGTTTAAAGTGATTCTCACCCTGTAAACGCCGGCTGGCCAGTCCTTGTAGCTTTCAATTCTAAAGTTTACGTATTTGTCTTCCGGTGAAGTTCTGTTTACAACAACGGTCTTTTCTCCGATTGGATAGTCTTTATTTGGTAGAACATAAAACCATTCTGCTTTTATTCTGCTGCCCTTTGGCAACATATAAACCGAGCATGTTAGGTTTATGTAGTGTTTTTTAGAGCTTAAATATTCTGGGTAGTGCAGTGATATATAATCCTGCTTATTCTGATATACAGCGCATTTGTCAATGCTATAGTGCACCATTTGATTATTCTGGGCGTTTTTGCAGTTAGCATAGGCATTTCTTGCAGTATCGTATTCCCTTTTTGCATCTACAGCTTCGGGTGTGTTTCCTTTGCCCTTGCTCATCAAATTTACAAGCTTGTTGTAAGCAATCACATATCTTTTGTAAGCATCTTTACAGTTTAATTTCTTGCTGTTAGATTGAGCGTGTAATTGTTCATGTTTTTTTGGAGGAATTACAAACCTTCTTCCTGTACAGGTTATATACTTAAACCCATCACAGAAACCCTGATTGCAGATTTTGCCGTCGTCTATTACATAAGTTGGCGATTTTGCACCAATGTCGTAATCCTCTTCAAATGCTATTGCCCTTGTAAAACCCATTCTTCTGCAAAACGCATCGGCAGCACCCTGACCACAATCTTGAGCCCACTTTCTGCACCAATCCAATCTGTATCCGTTTACATGAGGATACCTAAAGGTTTTCATTGTTCTTTGTAATGACGGTTTTATTCCTGATACGCAGCAATTCCTTTTTACAGGATGTGGTATGGCGTTTTTAAGCCAGCACCGTGCATTAGGCCCTTGAATTGTGTATGGTTTTACATAAGTCCAAGCCATGCATTTAGGGTCTCTTTCACAGGCATTTTGGCAAAGCCTATAGTCAGGGTAAGGTAGGCTAAAGCTTTTGTAGTCAGAACCAGGCCTATCTATACCAACCTCAACACCACTGCCGTAATGAATTCTATGAACATTTAGATGTGAAACATCGTAGACGCTGTTTGCCCAAGTTCCACCACATATCTTGGATTTGTCGCCGTTGCAGTGCATATTGCAATTTGAAGCCCGACCGTATTTTCCGTAGCTATTGCCGCAGAAGCAGTATCCGCTGTATTGAACGCCTGCGTATCTATAGCCCCTTCTTGCACACTCCCTCATACACAGAGTCGGTGTCATCCTATCGCTCCCAAAACCAAAAGCAGCCAAGTCTCTACCTCTTAGACCATAAGGGTCTCCCTGATCTCTAAAGCAGCCCAAATATTCGTAATTATTGATTCTATATGAGTTACTATTTTTATTATTACCCAAAAAGTTTTCGCCACTTTCTGCTGTGTTGTAAATGACTTTGCCAGTTTTTATGTCTGTATCATTAGAAATCATTAAGAGGGCTTTTTTTGCAATCAAGAGTTTCTTTTTTAGTATAAGGTCAGCAAGAGGCATTACTCTTGCTATTTTCCAACCGTTTGATTGTTTTTGCAGTAGAAATACTAAGTCATTTTCCTCATTAAAGCTTTGATTCTTAAATCTATCGTGAATTGTTACATTCGCATGCACTTTAACTATTGCCTTATCTCCAAACACCTGCGTTTTTTTAATACTTACACTGTTGACCCTCTGATCAACAGCTGCAAATACCAATTTATAAACCTTTAATCGTTCAGGTGTTGGATTGTAGAGCACCCGCCTGATACCCGATAGATTTTTGTTTTGAACAAAGTTAAAATAGTCTCTTATTACATCAGGGTAAGCGCTGATAGGGATTAGTAGAGCCAGCAAAAAAACAACAAATATTTTTCTCATTTCTATTCTCCTTCCTTCCAAATTTTTACAGATATGTAACGCAGGTATTTATCCTTATAACCGTCGCTATCTGTTACTATTACAATGATGGGTAAGAAATCTATATCCTGATATGCCC
>JALUBE010000075.1 GCA_027045065.1 Desulfurellales bacterium
CCAGGAGACAAGGTTCATACACCGGATAAAATAACAAAAGTGGTTAGCGGATGCATAAAAGAAACCGCTGAGTTGTTGGCAAAAATCTACGGAAAAATAAACAACAATAACATTTTTATAGCAGAATCCATAGAAACGGCAGAGGCAGCAAAAGTCATAGAAAATACACAGAGGGATTTGAACATAGCCCTAATGAACGAACTATCAAAAATTTTCAACATCATGGATATAAACACTTATGCAGTACTTGAAGCGGCCAAAACAAAGTGGAATTTCCTGCCATTTGAACCGGGTCTTGTGGGTGGCCACTGTATAGGCGTTGACCCATATTATTTGACGTACAAGGCTCAAGAGGTGGGGTATCACCCAGAGGTAATTTTAGCCGGTAGGCGTATAAACGATTCAATGGGAGAACATATTGCAAAGGAATCGGTAAAAAAGCTCATTAAAAGCGGTAGAACGGTTCTCGGCTCCAAAGCACTGGTTTTGGGTATAACGTTTAAAGAAAACGTCCCCGATGTAAGGAACAGCAAGGTTGTTGATATAGTCAGGGAGCTTAAGGACTTTGGTTTAAATGTGGACGTTTACGATCCACTTGCATACAGGGAAGAGGTTAAAAGGGAATACGGAGTTGACTTGATAGATGAGCCTAAAGGCAGGTATGATCTTGTGATTTTGGCCGTAAAACACGAAAAATTCTTGAAAAATATTAAAGATTTTATGGAACTCACAGATGAAAGAGGGGTTTTTGTTGACATTAAGGGCATTGTTGATAAAAATACACTGAGAGATGACATTATCTATTGGAGTTTGTAAGTGAAAAACTTTGAAGAAGCCCTAAAGAGGCTTGAACAGATAGCAAAGCTGTTGGAAAGGGAAGACATTGCGCTGGATGAGGCGATTAATCTATACGAAGAGGGCATGAAACTTGTGGATTACTGCTCTAAAAAACTACAGGAGGCGCAGAACAGGGTAAAAATGATTACGGGTGTTAAAAACGGCAAATTAGAGACTGAGGATTTCGAATAGTGGAAAACTTAAAACACTACAAGGAGATAACGGACAATTTTATAGAGGAACTATCAAGAAGGAGGATTTTCCCCAAGGTTTTTCAGGAAGCCCTGTTCTACACGCCAAAGAGTGGTGGAAAGCGCATAAGGGCGATGCTTGTTTTCAGCGCAGGCAAAATAACAGGCGCAAAAGAGGAGCACTTGGTTCATATAGCCTCGGCAATAGAGCTTTTGCATGCCTATTCTTTGATCCACGATGATCTACCCGTTATGGACAACGACGATTTCAGGCGTGGAAAACCTGCGAATCACAAGGTCTTTGGCGAGGATTTGGCACTCCTTGCGGGCGACGGCTTAAATACCTACACGTTCAACGTCATTGCCAATACCCCGATAGACGACACAAAGAAGGTAAAGATAATACAGTGGCTATCCAACAACGCAGGTATCGGCGGCATGGTGGTTGGCCAGGTTGTGGATGTTTTGACGGCTCGCGAAAGGTTAAAGGGCTATTCCAACAAAAGGCTTGTAAATTTCATACACAAGCACAAAACGGCAAAGCTTATACAGGCAAGTGTTATCTGCGGGACTATTTGCGGAAATGCAAGCGAAACGATCTTAAAGAGGCTTGAGCGCTTTGGCCTTTATATTGGTATGGCTTTCCAGATAATCGACGATTATTTAGATGTTGTGGGCGATGAGAAAAAACTGGGTAAGAAAAAGGTTGATGAGATAAACAACACCCTAACCTATCCAAAAACATACGGCCTTGAGAGATCCTACCAGATGGCACAGAAGCTAAAGGACATGGCAATAGAGGAAATCGATAACTTGGATGGGTCGGATGAGCTTAAGTACATAGCAAAACTCGTTGTTGAGAGGGACAGATGAAAATAAATCTAAAAAGGGTAACAAAGGAAACATCCATAGATGTGACGCTGGATCTATACGGCAAAGGCGAATACGAAATCGACACGGGCATTGGATTTTTCAACCACATGTTAGAGGCATTCTCAAAACACTCATGTATTGATTTGCAAGTTAAGGCAAAGGGCGACTTGGACGTAGACTTTCACCACACAGTCGAAGACGTAGGTATAGTTTTGGGCCAAGTCTTCAAAAAGGCTTTGGAGAATAAAACGATTACCCGTTACGGTTATGCTGTAATACCAATGGATGAGGCACTGGTTTTATCAAGCGTAGATATATGCAACAGGGCATACCTAAACTTCGATTGCAGGCTCTTTGGCAACATAGGAAACTTCGATAGCGAGTTAATTGAAGAGTTCTTTAAGGCGTTTGTGAACAATGCTTCTGTTGTTTTGCATGTAAAACAGCTCTACGGAGCAAACAAGCACCACATAGCAGAAGCCATCTTTAAATCATTCGCATACAGCATCAAGATGGCCATAAAACCCTCGAGTGAGGTAATGTCCACAAAAGGAACTCTATGAGGGTAGCCACCGCAACTTTTGGATGTAAGCTCAACCAATACGAAACACAGCTCATAATCGAACAGATAGAACAAAGTGGCATAGAAATTGTCAATGTAAATGAAAAGGCGGATTTTTTTATAATCAATTCATGTGCTGTAACATCAAAGGCATCTAAAGAGGCGCGGATGCTTGCCAAAAGACTTTCAAAGATTAGCCCTGTTATCTACACGGGTTGCGATAGCTATTTAGAGGAAAACTTAAAAGGCAAAGTAATCTTGGTGGGCAACAGTTACAAGAACAACATATTAAAGGTTATAGAAGAACAATTTGATGATTATAGCGAAGGGACAAAGTACTACCCATTAACATCGACAATACACGATTTTGAAGGAAGAAGCAGGGCGTTTGTCAAGATACAGGAGGGCTGCAACAACCACTGTACGTACTGCATAATCCCTTTTCTGAGGGGTAAAGAGAGAGACAAACCCAAAGAGTTTGTAATAAAGGAAATCAGACGATTGATAAACAAAGGCTTTGCGGAAATTGTCCTTACAGGAACAAATATTGGTTCGTACGCAAGTTTTAAGGAGCTTCTTAAGGAAATACCAAAGATTGGCAGTGATTTTCGGATCAGAATCAGCTCCATTGAGCCGATGTACGTGGACAGCGAGCTAATTGATATCGTTGCGGATCTAAATTTTGCAAAGCATTTGCACATACCGCTTCAATCTGGCTCGGATAAGATCCTAAAGCTCATGGGAAGGGATTATAAAAAAAGTGACTTTGAAAGGATTGTCAATTACTGCCACAAAAAGGGGATTTTTGTGGGAACAGACGTTATTGTGGGTTTTTTTGAAGAAGACAAAGAGGCATTCAAAGAAACGGTCGAATTTTTAAAAGACCTGCCTGTGAGTTTCGGCCATGTCTTCAGCTATTCCAAAAGACCTTTTACGCCCGCTGAGAAGTTAAAGGGTTATTTACCCCGCGGCCCTGTGGTTAGGGAAAGGAACAAGATTTTGAGGGATTTATTTGATAAAAAGCGCAAAGAAAGTATAAAATTCCTTGTTGGGAAGGAACTTGAATTGGTTGTTGAGACAACAAAGGTGAGAAACGAGCGAGGTGAATTTTTCAAGGCCATATCGAGCGAATATGTAAAGGTTTTGGTTAAAGATTTCAGATCAGGGCTTGTTAAGTGCAAATTGAAGGATTTTGACGGAACATACGGATATGGAGAATGGCTAAAGTAAACACAATTGGTGATAACCAGCTTATATTCTTAGGAACGGGCGGTGGCAGGTTCACCGTCTTTAATCAAATCAGAAAATCGGGCGGTATCTGGTTTAAGTTAAACGGAAAGCTTTTTGCAATAGATCCAGGCCCAGGGGCACTCGTTGAAGCTATAAAGCACAAGCTTTATCCATCCAAACTTGCCGCAATCTTTTTAAGCCACAGGCACCTGGATCATTCAGCAGATATGAACGCTGTAATTGAATCGATGACAGAGGGTGGGCATAAAAAGAGGGGCATTGTCTTTGCGCCAACGGAAGCCACAGAGGAAGACCCTGTGATCCTAAGTTACAATCGCAAAAACTTTGAGCTCGTCAACCAAACCGAATTTCACACCTACGAGGTGAACAATGTCAGGATAGAGGTAAAGTCAAAGCATAAGCATACGACAGAAACCTACGGTGCTATATTTTCCCTTGGGCAACACAATTTCGCATTCATCCCAGATACGCTCTACTTTGACGAACTGCCAGAACTATACAAAGCCGATATTGTTATAATGAACACGGTGTTCTGTCACGAGCGCCCGGGGTTTTTGCATCTATCGTCAGACGATGTTTACAAATTTTTAGAAAAGCATCGACCAAAGAAGCTCATAATGACCCATTTTGGGCTCTCTTTTTTAAAAGAAAAGCCGTGGGAGGTTGCAAAGAGAATATCCCTCGATACGGGTTGCGATGTTGTAGCCGCATACGATGGCATGGTGATTGATTTATGATAGGCATAATTGCAAACCCCAACGCTTTAAGGTTTAACATCAAAAAACTAAAAAACCTGTTAAGGAAACTAAAACAAAACGGCCTAAAAACAGACGTATTCTTCACACAAAGAGCTGGTGACGGTAAAAAAATCGCTGAGCGGATTGACGGCCATTACAGAATCATAGCAGCCTACGGTGGTGACGGGATTATAAACGAGGTGATAAATGGTAATCTGAAAAGATCTGCACTTTGCGTCCTGCCTGCTGGAACAACAAACGTTTTGGCAATAGAACTTTACGGCAAACCGTCTTTGAATAGAGCCTTAAATGCCCTTATAAATGGTAAAACAAAGAAAGCCTATACAGCAAGTATAAACGGGCGTAAATTCATTCTCATGGCAGGTGCTGGGTTTGATGCAGAAAGCGTTTTTGCCGTTAACGAAAAGAACAAGAAGCTGTTTGGCAAAATAGAGTATGTCCTTTCGGGCGTTAAAGCCTACTTACAAAAATCCCACTGTTTCACAATAGAAATTGAACGAAAAACATTGGAAGCGCTCTGGGTAATAGTATCAAATTCAAGAAAATACGCAGGGAATTTTGACATATCCGAACAAACGGATATATTCACACCGATCTTGGATGTATTCTTCTGCCCATGCTCAAACAGAACAGCAATGCTTCCATACTGCAACTTGTCTTTATTCTCCGGATTTCACGCATTTACACCATTTGTTAAGCACTTTTGCACGGACAAGCCCATAAAAATCAAAGGTGAGCCACACATACAGATAGACGGCGATTACTTTTCAAAAACAAATGCAATTATCAAGTTAGGCGATCCGATAGACATTGTTGTACATGAGAAGGATAAAGGAAAACATTAGGCTCTTTGATTACATAAATTTGGCCTTCTATATATTCATGCTTATATTGGTTTTAATCAACGCAAAAGAAATACCTATAACCAAATCGATACTGCTCATGTACATATCTATTATTGCTGGTACACTATTCTTAATAGCAAACGAGCATATAAATAGCCTGTTCAGATTTTTAAGGTTTTTTTATCCGTATATCTTCATTGGTTTTGTATTTGAATCGCTGGGCTTCATTGTGCCCTTTGTAAATCCCCACAACAAAGACCAAATTTTAATAAGCATCGACAGACATATTTTGGGAGGCAATGCAGCATTTATCTTTAATATTTTCAATATAAAAGGCTTCGTTGACTATTTGCAAATATCATATCTTTCATACTATATTTTGCCCATCGTGATAATTTTTTATCTCTACCAAAAGAACGAAGTTAAACGTTTAAGTTTCACTCTATTTGCCCTGTCTTTGGGCTACTACATCTCTTACTTGGGCTATATATTCCTACCAGCAATAGGTCCAAGATACACACTAAGTTATCTAACACACATGCCGCTTCACGGTGGAGCCGTATTTAAAGCTATTCATCCTATCTTAAACTCACTAGAACACATAAAACAAGACTGCTTCCCCAGCGGACACACGGAGATTTCACTTCTTGTATTTCTATTGTTTTGGGAAGAAAATAAAAAAATAGCCCTCTCGATTCTACCTATAGTTTTATCACTTATACTCGCGACTTTAGTTTTAAGATACCACTACTTTGCGGATGTTATCTCTGGCGTAGTTGTCGCATTCTTTGTCTATTTTGTATCAAAGGCTATATTTTATCCAAAGAGAAAACCTTCTTAGAGTTTTCAAAGGCAATTTTAGATATTTTTAATGGGTCTTCGTTTAAAATCTCAGCCATTTTCTCTATAACATACCTTATGTACATGGACTCATTTCTCTTGCCCCTGTTTGGCACTGGAGCAAGGTAAGGCGCATCCGTTTCAAAAACAACAAACTCAAGGGGCACATCCCTTATAACATCTTTTAAAATAGAATTCTTAAACGTCAACACACCACCTATGCCAAAATACAAACCCAAATCAAGGCCAACCTTCAGCAGTTTTTCACTACCAGAGAAGCAGTGTATAACTCCTTTCATGTCCTTTTTAGAACTCAAGATATCGACCATATCGTCATCCGCATCGCGGCAATGTATGGAGACAGGGACATTGCTCTCAATGGCCATATTCAAAAAGTCAGAAAACACGTTCCTTTGTTTGTTTCTCGGAGAAAGGTCGTAGTGGTAATCCAAACCAATTTCTCCAATGCCAACACACTTTTCGTTTTTCAGGTGCTTTTGTGCTAAATCGTATACCTCACCATTCGCCGTTTTTGCATCGTGGGGATGAATGCCAACCATATAGAAAAGCAGATCGTATTTATCGCATAGGGACTTTTCGTTCTCAAAGTCCTCTTTAACAGTGGATGGCATAATTATGGCCTTTATGCCTTTTTTACGAGACCTCTCTATAACCTCATCCCTATCGCTATTGAACTCCTCCATATCCAAGTGACAATGGGTGTCGATAATTTCATACATAACGCAATTCCCTCAAGCACCTATTTCTAATCGTTTTTACATCTCCGTCATTCACAATGATTTTTCCGCTCCTCATCTTGTATTCAAGCAAATCCTCCATAACACCGCTACAATCACACTGCCTGCTCTCAGTTGTAAAAGGCACTACTTCGCTCTTAAAACACTTTTCGCACCTCAAAAAACTCTTCGAGCCAGAGATCTTGCCTTTCTTAGCTATGGGCTTGCCCTCTATCTCAACTATGTCCATCGAAAAGTCTATTGTTGTGGCACTGCTAATGCTCGTTCCTACACCAAAGCCATCAGCCA
>JALUBE010000076.1 GCA_027045065.1 Desulfurellales bacterium
AAAGGGATATAGAGTTTTTAAAAAGTAGCTGCGATGGGTTTTTAGTTGGTGAGACGCTTTTGAAGAGTGGTGATATAGAGGCGAAGTTTAAGGAATTATTGCTATGAAGGTTAAATTTTGCGGAATGACAAACTATGAGGATGTGAAAAGTGCCATTGATTTGGGTGTGGATTTTGTGGGATTTGTTTTCTATAAGAAAAGTAAGCGTTATGTGAGCTTTGAAGAGGCAAAAGAGATTGTTGATAAAGTGAAAGGTGAGGTCAAAACGGTTGGTGTGTTCTTTGGATACGATAAAGCAGCCGTTGTGGAAGGTTTTAATTTCTGTGGTCTTGATTATGCACAAGTTTATGAGGATTTGGAGGGAATTCCTACAATCAGGGTTTACAGGATAAAAGAAAGGCTGCCCGATAGGGTACAGAATGGGTTGATTTTGTTTGATGTTTACACAGAAAAAGGCGGCGGTAGTGGTAAATCGTTTAATTGGGAGTTGCTTAAAAGCTGCCCTTACAGGGATAGGCTTTTTGTTGCGGGCGGCGTGGATGTAAACAATGTTAAATTCTTGAACGGTTTGGGTATTTTCGGGGTCGATCTTGTGAGTTCTATTGAAGAGCAGCCAGGAAAGAAGAGCTTTTCAAAGATGAAAGAATTTATGGAAGTGATTAGGGGTTTGAGATGAAGGGATATTACGGTGAATATGGAGGGCAGTTTGTTGCAGAGACCTTAATTGACGCTTTGGATGAGCTTGAGGAGGCTTTTAAGAGGTTTAAAAAGGATAGGTATGCAAAGAAAGAATTGAATGATTTGCTTAAAAATTACGCAGGCAGACCGACGCCGCTTTACTATGCAAAGAATCTAAGCGATTATCTGGGTTGTGATGTATATCTTAAGCGTGAGGATTTGTTGCACAGTGGCGCACATAAGTTGAACAACACTCTGGGGCAGGCAATTCTGACGAAGTTTATGGATAAGAAGAGGATTATTGCCGAAACTGGAGCGGGTCAGCACGGTGTAGCAACTGCGACGGCAGCTGCTTTGCTTGGTATAGGGTGTGTTGTTTATATGGGAAAGGTGGATGCTGAGAGGCAAAGACCCAATCTTTTGAGAATGAGGCTTTTGGGCGCTGATGTGAGGATTGTTGAGAAGGGTAGTATGACATTGAAGAGTGCTATAAATGAGGCGCTGCGGGATTGGGTCAGAAATGTTCAAAACACCCACTATATACTTGGCAGTGTTGTTGGTCCCTGTCCGTTTCCTGAGATAGTGGCTTATTTTCAGTCTGTAATTGGCAGGGAAGCCAGAAAGCAAATTTTGAAGCAAGCTAAAAGGTTGCCTGACTGTGTTGTTGCCTGTGTTGGAGGAGGTAGTAATGCAATAGGTATTTTTAAAGGTTTCTTGAAAGATGATGTTGAACTGATCGGCGTTGAAGCGGGTGGTGAATCGCTTGAGCTTGGCAAACATTCGGCAACTTTGACAGAAGGTAAACCTGGGATTTTACACGGTGCATTGAGCTATCTGTTGCAGGATGAGTTTGGTCAGGTGGCAAAGGTTCACTCAATCTCTGCTGGACTTGACTATCCCGGTGTTGGCCCTGAGCACAGTTATTTAAAGGATACTGGCAGGGTGAAATACGGTGTCTGTTTTGATAGTGAGGCTTTGGGGGGCTTTAAGGTTTTAAGCAGGCTTGAGGGCATTATACCTGCTTTAGAGAGTGCCCATGCTGTTGGTTATGTGGTTAAAAACAGGGATTATTTTAAAGGAAAAACTGTAATTATTAACATATCGGGCAGGGGAGATAAGGACTTAGGCATTATAGAGGCTTTGGAGGAAGAAGGTGTGTAAGGTTGGTATATATCTTGTTTGCGATTATCCTGATAGAAATAGCTTTTTAGAAGCGGTTAAACTGTGTGATGGGTTCGGTGTTGATTTTTTGGAAATTGGCATACCATTTTCTGACCCGACGGCTGACGGTGATACAATAGAAAAAGCTGCTTTGGAAGTGTTGGAACGCGAAGGTATAGATGATTTTTATGATGCACTGAAAAGTGCAAGAAAGATTTTTAGCCGAAAGCTTTATGTTATGACCTATGCAAATATAGTTTATGCGAATGGGATTGAAAATTTTGCAAAGAGATTTTCGTTTATAGATGGGGTTATACTTGCTGATGTGCCGTTCAGGGAGTCAAAGAGGTTTAAGGATATTTTAAAGAAATACGATATTGGTTTCGTTCACTTTGTAACGCCTGAAACGGATTTTGAAACACTTGAGAAAATAAAGTCTTCTGCCAATGATTTTATATACTTCATTTCCATAAGGGGAACAACAGGCGGTAAATTCGAGCTTGACAGTGATGCCATAGAGAGGCTAAAAAAGTTGGAATCGAGCAAACAGGATATCATCGTTGGTTTTGGCATAAAAACGAGAGACGATGTTAAAAAAGCTTGTGAGTATGCAGATGGGATAGTTATCGGAACAGAGGTGATAAATTCGCTAACAATAGGTAGGTTTGATGAGTTTTTGGGTAGCGTTGTCCGTTAGAATGCTGTCTCTCAACCTTTTTTGTCAAAAATGTGTAAGTAAAATTAACTTTGCTTTTGTTTTTAACTATTGACAATAATTCTAAGCTAAATATAATAGAGCACATAAAGGATGTGAGAGTATGAACGTAGAAGTTAAAGTTGATGGCGTAAGTTATACAGCTGAGAGGGGAGCTAATTTATTGGAGTTTCTCCGCTCTATTGGTAAAGATATTCCTTCTCTGTGTTATCGCCCCAAGATATCGGAGACAGGTAGCTGTAGATTGTGTTTGGTTAAAGTCAATGGAAGGGTTGTTACATCGTGCACACAGAGGATGACTGAACCTTTAGAGGTTATCACGGAAGATGAAGAAATTTCCTTTTTGAGAAGAGGCGTCTTTGAGCTTTTGGTTCACGATCTCGATGCTGATTGCAATAATTGTCCTATTGATGGGCTGTGTGAGTTGCAGGATTTATCGAGAAAACTCGGTGTGCCTTTGAAAAAAGGAAAAAGATATAGGTCTATAGACGCAACATCCCCGGTGTTGCAATACGATCCCAATAAGTGTGTTAAATGCGGCAGGTGTGTAAAGGCGTGCTATGAGGTGCAGGGAAAGGGTGTTTTGAGTTTCATTAACAGGGGAAAAGAGGAGAGGGTTTCAGCTGGCTTGGGCAGCTGGGAGATGAGTGAGTGTGATGGATGCGGTGAATGTGTTCAAATATGCCCCACAGGTGCTTTGCTTGAAAAGAGTGTTATTAAAAATGAAAAGGTATTACCGTTTGAAAGGTATAGAACCACATGTATCTATTGTGGTGTTGGATGTCAAATAGAGGTTTGGGTTAAAGACGATAAAATCCTCAAGGTTGAAGGGGCTGATGATGTCCCTAACAGAGGTTCTTTATGTGTTAAAGGTAGGTTTGGTCTCGATGGAGTTTTAAAGCCCGATAGATTGAAGCATCCATTAATTAAAGAAGATGATGTTTTCAGGGAGGTTTCGTGGGAAGAGGCTTTGGATCTTGTTGCTCAAAAGTTGTTGGAGATTAGAAATGAATATGGTGCTGACGCCATTTGTGGATTATCCTCTGCAAAGTGTACCAATGAAGAGAACTACGTTTTTCAAAAGTTTATTAGAGCAACAGTTGGAACAAACAATGTGGATCATTGTGCGAGGTTATGTCACGCCTCAACGGTTGCTGGATTGATGATGTCCTTTGGTAGCGGTGCAATGACAAATTCAATAGATGAACTCGAATATACCGATGTTATATTGGTAACGGGTTCTAATACTACAGAAGCACATCCTGTTATATCGACATTCATTAAAAGGGCTGTTATTAAGAATGGGGCAAAGTTGATAGTTGTGGATCCAAGAAGGATAGATTTAACGAGGTTCGCCACGCTTCATCTACAACCGAGAAATGGCACAGATGTTGCATGGCTCAACGGTATAATGAATGTGATCCTGCGCGAGGGTTTAGAGAATAAGGAGTTTATAAGAGAGAGAACAGAGGGTTTTGAAGAGTTTAGGGCTGTGATCGAGGAATATACCCCTGAAAAGGTTGAAAAGATAACGGGCATAAAAAAGGAGTTAATAGTTGAGGCTGCAAGACTCTTTGCCAAAGCCAAAAACGCTTCAATTGTTTATGCAATGGGTATAACGCAGCATACAACAGGTACGGATAATGTCTTGTCTATAGCCAATCTTGCCATGCTTACAGGCAATGTGGGTAAGCTTTACTCCGGTGTTAATCCTTTGCGTGGACAGAATAATGTTCAAGGTGCGGGTGATGTTGGTGCTTTACCCAATGTATTTCCGGGTTATCAAAGGGTTGATAATGAGAGTGTAAGGAAGAAATTTGAAGAGGCGTGGGGTGTTGAGCTTTCTGGAAAACCAGGTTTGACTGTTGTTGAGATGATAAATGCCATTTTGGATGGCAAGGTAAAGGCTTTGTTTGTGATGGGCGAGAATCCCGCGCTTTCTGATCCTAATTTAAAGCATGTGAGGGAAGCACTTGAGAGTGTGGATTTCCTTGTTGTTCAAGATATCTACCTTTCGGAAACCGCTGAATATGCCGATGTTGTGTTGCCTGCCTGTTCATTTTTAGAAAAAGAGGGTACATTCACGAATACCGAAAGGAGAATTTTGAAGGTTAATAAGATTTTTGAGCCTTTGGGTGAGTCTCGGCCAGATTGGCAGATAATATGCGATATTTCCACTCGTATGGGCTATAAGATGAAGTATGGAAGTCCTTGCGAGATAATGGATGAGATTGCATCCGTGACACATATATATGCTGGTTTTAACTATGATAGAGTGGATGAGAAATTGCAGTGGCCAATATGGTCTAAAGAACATGAAGGAACAAAGTTCTTACACAAAGACAGTTTTACAAGGGGAAAGGGCAGGTTTATGCCAGTTGATTATATTGATCCTGCCGAGCTGCCGGATGATGAGTACCCCTTAATTCTCTCAACTGGTAGGATCTTGTATCACTATCACACGGGAACGATAAGCAGAAGGTCTGATTATCTCACAGAATACATAAACGAGCCGTTTGTTGAAATACATCCTGATGATGCGAGTGTTTGCGGTGTTAAGACAAATGATTTAGTGAGGGTTACAACAAGGAGAGGTTCTATTGTTTTGAAGGCTTTGGTTTGCGATGTTGTACTCAAGGGTACGGTGTTTATACCATTCCACTTTAGAGAAGCTGCTGCGAACCTTCTAACGAATGATGTATTGGACCCAATAGCCAAAATCCCTGAGTTTAAGGTTGCAAGTGCCAAATGCAGGGTGGAGAAGGCTTAAATGGACGAGATATTGAAGAGATACAACGATAGATCGTATTTGATCGAGGCAATTCACGATATATTGGATAAAAAAGATGAAAAGGGTTTGGGTGACGAAGAGATTAGAAAGATCGCTAAGCACTTTAAAACCAGTGTAGCTGAGGTTTTAGGTGTTTTAACCTTCTATTCCATGTTTCCAGTAAAACTAAAAGTTAAACACACAATTAGGGTATGTGTTTCACCGGCATGTTATATAAAAGGATCAAGAGAGTTAGTAGAGTTTTTAAAAAGCTATTTAGGTTGTGATGAAAACAATGTTAGTAGGGATGGCTTATTTTTGGTTGAAGAGGTTGAATGCCTGGGCTTGTGTGATATAGCACCTGCCGTTATGATTGATAACAAGATCTTCGGGAATCTGGATAAAGAGAAACTAAAAACGGTTATTGAGGAAAATAGATGAAGATAATAGTCGAAAGTTCGTTATCTTCCCCTGTTATACTGTCTTTTTCTAAAGAGGATACCCTAACTGCTTATGTTTCTAATGGTGGTTTTGAAACACTTGAAAGGTTCTTAAAGGGTGGTAAGAGAATAGAGATCTTAAATGAGATTTTGAAGTCTGGTCTGCGAGGGCGTGGTGGGGCTGCTTTTAAAACGGGTATCAAGTGGAATGCAGTAGCTAATGCAAAATCTGATAAAAAGTTTGTTGTATGCAATGCCGATGAAGGTGAGCCGGGCACCTTTAAAGATAGATGGATACTGGAAAATCGTCCGTTTTTGATTATAGAAGCGATGACGCTTTGTGCATACGCAACTGGTGCATCAAGGGGATATATTTACATCAGGGGGGAGTACAAAAACGCTATCGAAGTTATGAAAAATGCTATTAGTCAAGCATATAATGAAAGTTTTCTTGGGCAAAAGATAATGGATTCTGATTTTAGTTTTGATTTGGAAATTAGGAGAGGTGCGGGTTCCTATGTTTGCGGAGAGGAGACGGCGTTACTTGAATCAATAGAGGGAAAGAGGGCACAACCGAGGTTCAAACCGCCATTTCCTGTAGAGAAAGGTCTGTGGGGTTGTCCTACGGTTGTTAACAATGTGGAGACTTTCGCCAATGTGATTTCTATACTGAAAAATGGTGCCGATTGGTTTAGGCAGTTTGGTACACAAGATTCACCAGGCACCAAACTTTTCCCAGTATCAGGAAGGGTGAAGGAACCGTGTTTGATTGAGGCAAACTTAGGTGTGACACTTGGTAGATTGGTTGAAGAGGCTGGCGGCGTGGACGATGACTTTCAGTGTGCTTTGGTAGGTGGTGCAGCAGGTAATTTTCTCTATAAGGATGAGCTTAATTATCCCCTTAGCTATGAAACCTTGAAGGAGAAGGGTAAGGTACTCGGCTCGGGAGCTATACTTGTGCTGAATAAAAATGACAGGCGAGAAGAGGTTGTTAAGAATATACTTGAGTTCTTTATAAACGAGTCTTGTGGTAAGTGTACACCGTGTAGAGAGGGATACCCTGTCTTACTTGAGAAGTTCAAAGGGTATTTAAATGGTTCAATTTCGAAAGACGAGGTTTTGAGATTATCCAACCTAATGTTTAAAACATCCTTGTGTGCGTTGGGACAATCTTCAAAGTTCTTGCTTGAAAGCTATTTTGGGGTTGTTTTGTAAATTAAGCTAATTTATTTAATAACATCTTTGTTCTTTAGAAGTGAAAGTAGCAGTTCGATATTTTCTTCTATCTTTTTAGTGCCATAGATGTGAATACTCGGTTTTTCTGGGGGTTCGTAAGGCGAATCTATCCCTGTGAAGTCCTTTATTTCTCCTCTCAGCGCCTTTTTGTAAAGTCCTTTTGGATCCCTTTTTATGCACTCCTCAAGTGGCGTATCAACAA
>JALUBE010000077.1 GCA_027045065.1 Desulfurellales bacterium
CAAGAAAAAATATTGAGCACCATTATGGACTGGATAACGAATTTTACAAGCTGTTTTTGGATGAGTCGCTTACCTACTCGTGCGGTTATTTTAAAAATTGGGAAACAGACACATTAGAACAGGCACAGAACAACAAATATGAACTGATATCAAGAAAAATCGGCTTAAAAGATGGCGATAGGGTTGTTGACATCGGCTGTGGCTGGGGTGGTTTTTTGATATATGCAGCCCAGAGGTTTGATATAGAGGGTGTGGGTTGCACAATATCAAAAAACCAGGCTGACTATGCAAACAAAAAGATAAAAGAGCTTGGGCTTGAGAAAAAGATTAAAGTATTGTGTGAGGACTATAGAAACTTAGAGGGAAGGTTCAACAAGTTCGTCTCCATCGGAGCCTATGAGCATGTAGGTAAAAACTATGCGGGTGTATTTTTTAAAAAACTTGATAAATTGCTTGAGGATAATGCTTTAGGACTGCTCCACACCATAGGACACAACAAACCTATGGAGACAGACGCATTCACAACAAAGTACATCTTCCCCGGAGGTTATTTGCCTTCTTTGGAAGAGTTGATAAGACACATGAGGCGTGTGGACTTTTATGTTATAGATGTTGAAAACTTGAGACCTCACTATGCAAAAACGCTTGACAACTGGATTGAGAGATTTAACAAAAACAGAAACAAAGTCGTTGAAATGTATGGTGAAGAGTTTGCTCGGATGTGGTATCTATATCTAAACGGTGCAAGCGTTTCATTCAAATACGGCGATGGTGAGGTTTATCAAATACTATTCTCTAAAGGTAAGCTACCATACGAGCTGTATCCAAAATACAGGGGAAAAATCTACGAGAACTGGGATTAAAAATTTAAGGGGGTGGCAGAAATGCCACCCTTACCCTTTTAACTAAAGCTTTCTTTATCCTTCTTGCTATCAAACATGTAAGCAAACATGGGTACATAAACAAGAGTCAAAATCGTTCCGACAAGCAAACCACCCACAGCCACATCGGCAAGCGGCGAAAGCCTCTCTAAGCCCACGGCACGCTCCAAAGCAATAGGGATCATACCGGCTATAGTTCCAAAAGCCGTCATCATAACAGGCCTGAACCTGATTCTCACACTTTCAAGGGCGCTCTCAAACGCAGACTCCTTCTTGCGATAGTGCTGGTAAAAATCCATCAACAGAACGGAGTTTTTGATTATTATACCAAACAGAAGCAAGATGCCCATCATGCTCGGCATACACGAGGGCTTATGAAATACAAGCATAGCCCATGAAGCACCTATCATAGAGAGTGGCAGAACAACAATCATGACAAGCCCCATCCTGACAGAGCGATAAACGGCTATCAGTGTGGTAGTAAGCAGTATAACACCGATTAGAATTGCCTTCAGCATTCGTTTGAAGCTATCGTTCAATTGAACAATACTGCCCGCCTGCTCGATTAAGTACCCCTTCGTATTCAAATGCTTTAAGATTCTATTGCTATCAGCCGTAATCATGGTTATGGGCTTTTTAT
>JALUBE010000078.1 GCA_027045065.1 Desulfurellales bacterium
ATAAAAAGCCCATAACCATGATTACGGCTGATAGCAATAGAATCTTAAAGCATTTGAATACGAAGGGGTACTTAATCGAGCAGGCGGGCAGTATTGTTCAATTGAACGATAGCTTCAAACGAATGCTAAAGGCAATCCTAATCGGTGTTATACTGCTTACGACTACATTAATAGCCGTTTATCGCTCTGTTAGAATGGGTCTTGTTATGATTGTTGTTTTGCCGCTTTCCATGATAGGTGCATCGTGGGCTATGCTTGTATTCCATAAGCCCTCGTGTATGCCGAGCATGATGGGCATCTTGCTTCTGTTTGGTATAATAATCAAAAACTCCGTTCTGTTGATGGATTTTTACCAGCACTATCGCAAGAAGGAGTCGGCGTTTGAGAGCGCCCTTGAAAGTGTGAGAATCAGGTTTAGACCTGTCATGATGACGGCTTTTGGAACTATAGCTGGTATGATTCCCATTGCTTTAGAGCGTGCCGTGGGCTTGGAGAGACTCTCCCCGCTTGCTGATGTGGCTGTGGGTGGTTTGCTTGTCGGAACGATTTTGACGCTCGTTTATGTACCCATGTTTGCTTACATGTTTGACAGCAAGAAGGATAAAGAAAGCGTTAATTAAAAGGGTAAGGGTGGCACTTCTGCCACTCCCCTAAATTTTAATCCCAGTTCTCGTAGATTTTCCCCCTGTATTTTGGATACAGCTCGTATGGTAGCTTACCTTTGGAGAATAGTATTTGATAAAGTTCTCCATCACCGTATTTGAATGAAACGCTTGCACCGTTTAGATACAGATACCACATCCGTGCAAACTCTTCACCGTACATTTCAGCGACTTTGTTTCTGTTTTTGTTGAACCTCTCGATCCAGTTGTCAAGCGTTTTTGCATAGTGAGGTCTTAAGTTTTCCACATCTATAACATAAAAGTCCACACGCCTCATGTGTCTAATCAGCTCTTCTAATGATGGCAGATAACCGCCGGGGAATATGTATTTTGTCGTAAATGCATCTGTCTCCATTGGTTTGTTGTGCCCTATGGTGTGGAGTAATCCTAAAGCATTGTCCTCAAGCAATTTATCAAGTTTTTTAAAAAATACACCTGCGTAGTTTTTACCTACATGCTCATATGCTCCGATGGAGACAAACTTGTTGAACCCTCCCTCTAAGTTTCTATAGTCCTCACACAACACTTTAATCTTTTTCTCAAGCCCAAGCTCTTTTATCTTTTCGTTTGCATAGTCAGCCTGGTTTTTTGATATTGTGCAACCCACACCCTCTATATCAAACCTCTGGGCTGCATATATCAAAAAACCACCCCATCCGCAGCCGATGTCAACTACCCTATCGCCATCTTTTAAGCCGATTTTTCTTGATATCAGTTCATATTTGTTGTTTTGTGCCTGTTCTAATGTGTCTGTTTCCCAATTTTTAAAATAACCGCACGAGTAGGTAAGCGACTCATCCAAAAACAGCTTGTAAAATTCGTTATCCAGTCCATAATGGTGCTCAATATTTTTTCTTG
>JALUBE010000079.1 GCA_027045065.1 Desulfurellales bacterium
CCTTTATGCTCGGCGGAGAAACACTGAACGGAGAGAAGGTCTGAGAGGGCTGCCACCTCAGTGAGTAAGAACCTGCCGTAAAGTAGCCCCTTTTCTGACCTTGAAAGTAGTTGGGCGATACGCTCGTTTTCTGCTGAACCCAGTCGCTCACCCATCCGGCCTTTGCCTGAAAGGAAGATATTGAAAGTATAACCGCTATAATAAATACTACTTTTTTAAGCATGGCACATCACTCCTATCAATTTTTTTCCGCCTCTCTATATATAGGGAGTTGTGTTACAGGTTTGGATTTTGAATGTATTTATCGCATGTATCTAATATAATCAGTAAAACTAATCAAAAAGCCTTTTACTTTCTGAAGGGGAGATTATTTCGTGGATTTTTTTGATGTTAAATTCCCTATTGATAAATTCGTCTAATCTAACGCTATAAACTTGCAAAATCTCAAGATCGCATAAAAGCTTGGTTCCTCTTTTAAATGAGTATTTATCAAGATTTTTAATAAAGTCATCATCCTCTATGTTGGCAGAAATTTTGTTTCCTTCGTATATGAACTCCCATTTTCTATTTTCAGCAAAAACGAGCTTTAAGACGGTGATATAAACATTCTCTTTTGTAATTATCCTTGTTTTTTCCTCAAATATGGGATTTGGGATTATCAAATACTTTAGCTTTTCCCTTCCGACCTTTACAGTATGTCCAACATTGTCTTCAATTTCAAAGCCTTCTATTTTTTCGTCTTTTTCTATACACTCTGCCATTTGAATGATAGCTTCATCGGCAAGCTCATCCTCTTTTGCCAATCGGTAAACAATTTCATTTGTAGTAAATTTCTCATTATCTATATTTATGATTACAACTTTATCGTTCTCTTCTTTGACTTCTTTTGGCTTTTCCTTTTTCAAAAAAACCTTTAAGAGTATCAAACCCGCCGAGACTTCAACAATATCTTTAACATCAAAAGGGAGACTACTTCCAAATAGTGATTTAAGCTTATCAATAGTATCGAGCAGAAGGTTTAAATCTACAATAAAACTCCCTTTTTCAGTGTTACTTACATAGATGTTTAATTTTTTAGGAATATTCAACTGCTTGTGGACTTCATTCAGAAGGTTTACATAGCCAAGAAGGGACGATAACAAGGTATCGGCCCTAATTCCTTCCATGTCTCCCTTATATTTGAACTGGATAGTAACAGGCTTCACTTAAAACCTCGAGTTTTCTTTAATAGTAAGTTGTGAATACTGAAAAATCAAGCGAAAAAGCAAGAGAGGAGAATTGTTTTTCTCCACTCTATATTTCTCCACTCTATAGCTTATAATTTAACCGAGAAACCTTCTTAAAACCACTTCCACCAATTCCTGATTTGAGATGCTATTTGATTTGCTGGTAGATTAATTGAATTTTGAATATATTTAGGTTTCGGAGCATTAGTAGGCAAGTTATATGGCAAATTATTCATCCCTAAAACTACTATCTCTCTTATATCCCACCCTGCATTTGTTTTTGTCACCCATAATTACATATACATCTGGCATTTACCACCTCTTTTTTTGTTAACATTTTTTTCGTGTTCAAACATTTTTAGTTTTTTGACTTCTCCTATTTTTACTTCTCTTTTTTTGGTTTTCTCTTCCTATTTTTTCCCAGAATTAAAGCGAACTAACTTCTCCCAGTTTATCTTACCATCCTCAAAACAAAATTCATCTACAAATGCAGAGACAAAAAGATTTAGCTTTGCGTTGAATTTAGCTAAATACTCCTCTGTTTTTTCTTGAGCTTTATAGCCTAAAGGTTCTATTATTTCTGTGTATAAATTAGGGTCCCCAGATATAAGTTCCCAAAACTCCTGCCCACAAATTTTCACATACACCCCATAATCATTGTGGCATCTTCCGTAGCAGCACCCGTTCACGCATCTTATATCCTTAACTCTACCCCTTAACCTAACTATAGCTGATTCAAAGTCCTGTTTTAGCTTTTCTATTTGGCTTTTATTCCCCCAATTTGGGCCTGATTTAATAGAGACAAGATACCTTGCGCCGTCCTTCTCGAATTCCAAGTCTATACCGGGTGCAGTAGATTTCACGCCACCATACACTCTATTACACACAAATACGGCAAGGTCTTCAAGCCAATCGCCAAATATAGTTTCTTCTTGAGAAGACACATACGCTTCCATAATAGCTTTCACTATATCTGTTGCACTTTCCATATTCTTTGCTTTAAACAGATACGGATTCTTTCTCTTTAACACATCTTTTAGCTTTAAATCGTCAAGCCTTTTTACTTTTTTATCATGAAATTCAATTATGTGAGCTTCCACATACTCTCTGATTTCATCTAATAATGACATTATCAAAACCTCTATTGTCTTCTATCTCTTTTAACCTCTCTTTTGATAGCTCTATGTATTCTTGTTTTATGTCTATACCTATACACTTTCTCCCAAGATTACACGCTGCAACACATGTAGTTCCAGAGCCAACAAAAGGATCTAAAACAACATCTCCCTCCTCTGTAAACAATTTAATAAACCACTCTGGAAGCTTTACCGGAAAAGCTGCGCTATGACCTTTATACCCACATTCCGTTGCTAAGTGCAAAACATTGGTTGGGTATACGGTTTTCCTGCCAAGCCAATTTGCAATGTTTTTGCCAAATCCACTGCCAGACCTTGAGTTAAACCTTATTACATCATTTTTGCCCAAACATTTAAGTCGAGATTCAGCCCAATCTCCTATTGGCTCTTTGACTTCATCTTGAAACATTTTAAATTTTTTCTGTTTCGTAAAATGCAATAATCTTTCCCAAGCATCTCTAAATCTGTTTGGCCATTTACCCGGATAGCAGTTTTTCTTATGCCAAATATACTCCTCAGTCCACAGCCACCCTTGTTTTTTAAGAGCAAGTATCAACTCTATGACATAAGTATGCCTTTCTCCGTTGACGACTTTCTCCTTTATGTTCAAAACAAACGAACCTGTAGGCTTTAAAACCCTATAAAACTGTTCTGCTCTTGGTAAAAACCATTCCACGTACTTGTCAGGATGTATGCCGCCATATGTTTTCTTTCTTCTATCTGCATAGGGCGGAGATGTAAATATAAGGTCAACGGAGTTGTCAGGTATTTCTTTTAAGACTTCTAAGCAATCGCCACAAAATAGTTTTACATCACACATACAACATCATCTTGCTTTTTTTGTTTATTTTACATAAATAGCTTTACTTTTGTCAACACAGCTCACTCGCACAAACACTCCATATATGCTCCATATATCGGTTTTCCAACTTATCTAAAGAGCATAAATTGAAATTAATAGATTCTATTTTTAAGAGAAGAGATAAAACTTGGAACGATTTAAAAATATTGGACACTGAGCTAAAGTTTGTAATATGGGCACAAGTCGCATATTATCTTCGGCGTCCCATGTGCATCGCGGAACTTTTTCTTGTTCTCATACATATCGGCTTCTATATCGGACAAATACTTATTTAAGACAGCGTCCATGTCGCTTTCATTGGTGTAGGGATAGGTATTCCTGTCGAATACTTTATAAGCCACAGAAACGGACACAAAAAGGCCGCAGGGCGCCTGCCTCGTTGCGGACTCAATTCTTTTTGCTATCCTGCTTGCCAGATCCTCGTTTATGCCAAATGCTACGCCGATAAACTCATCTCCCCCTACCCTGTAAACATTGCCGTAGCCAAGAAAAACGCCCTTTATCTCTCCCGCTATGGACCGCAGAACTCTGTCCCCGAAGCTGTGGCCGAGCGTGTCGTTGACCACCTTGAAGTTGTTGAAATCCATGTAGAACACATACAGGGGGATGTCCTTTGTGAGCATGGTTTTCAGGTTGGACTTCAAGTGCCTGAAAAGTTCTCTTCTTGTGTAGCAACCGGTTAGCTCGTCTTTATCCCTATTTTCGTGTTCGTGCTTGAGCAGAAGGAATAGGCGGGATAGACAATGTTTGTCGTTGACTCTATGACCCTAATGACGAATTTATCCTCCAGCTCGGGATCATCTACGCCCACATACCACCCGAGAGAGGTTCTGTAAATGAAGATGGTGTCAAAGATGAAGGACTCGCCCTTATTCAGGGGCTTAATGTTTGATACGCTGATCCCATCCTTTGCAATTGAGCTTCTCATGCGCCTCATGGATCCTATAACGGCATCCATGTAGTCCATTGTTTCGGCGCAGACGAACCCGCCTCTTGCACCTACTCTCGCGGTTATATCGTAGACAAAAATCTGAAGAACATCTGAAGGGGTTTCACACTCGGCAAGCAGTTTTTGCAGTATCATGCAAATCTCCTCAAAAATACATAAGCAGTTAATGTCAGGATTACCCAAATCACACCGAAAACCAGAACAGCCGACTGCTTTGTGGAAGCGTTCAGGACAAAAACGGCCAGGTAGCCCAGACTAATGGCCAGCGTCATGGCAAAGAGATAAAGCGCCATTTTTCTCACGTCCTGACTGCTCTCTACCGACAGAAAGGCAAAAATGGTGAACACTGGAATATTTGCCGCCACAGCCGCAAGTAAATTTGCCCTTGCGGAAGCGGCTAACTGTATCAATGTGAAAATAGCCGTTGCAGCAAGATCTTAACCAACACTTTAAAACCCCCTACTTTCAGCACTCAACCCGTTGGAAGCCACCCTCCAACGGGCAGAATGCTAATCAAAAAGCCCCGCTATCTCCTGCGCAAGCCTGCTCTCTATCACCGGAACGGCTTTCTTAAGATTCAGGTTTGTCTGGGTTGCCTGAACGCCGATTCTTGTCCTGAAAGCTTGATACTGCGTAGTTGTTTTGTAAGTCGTTTTTTCCGTTGTACCTATGCCGTTCTGCAGGTTGGAATTGACCTGCTTCTCGATTGTTCCGCTGACCTTCTGCTTGATCTGGATGTCAACAACGCCGATGTAGGTGTCAACGTGGATTGCGGCACCGACTACAGCGCCAGCAAGAGAACCTATCGCAGCTCCAGCACTCGCCGCTCCCAGTGTTCCTCTCCAAGAACCGCCCATTGTAGAGCCAGCCAGCGCACCGCCGTATCCGCCTGCTACCATACCCGCAAGAGTCATGTGCTTGCTCTCCCTACCCATATAGAGAACATTCCCTTGAAGCCAGAACTCGGCTTTATATGGATCGTTAACAATCTTATAGCCCTTTTTCTCAAGCCTTTCAACAATCATCTGCTTTAAATCCGGCATAGGCACCTGAGAGGTGTTTCTGAATTCGACGAAAATTGTCTTCTGGCCTGGTTTCACGGGATTTAGAAAGATGGTGTTTGACATTTTCGCCTGAACTTCAAGGTGAGCATGCTCAATGCCCGTTGCCACCGTTGAACAGGATGACAGAGATGCAGCAAGGAATGCAAAAGACACAAAGACTGCAAGGAGCTTGAAAATCTTCTTTTGTTTCACCACAACACCTCCTTAAAAGTCATCTTCTTCCTCAGTACTGCTGTTGCTGTTGTTCCCGCTGCCATTTGGTTCCGACAGGACGATTCTGTAGTCGGGCTGGTTGTCCTTCTCTTTTTTGTCATTCTTAAACACGGCTATCTTGATCGTTCCCAAAGCCCCCAGGTCAAGCTCGCCCGACATCATCTTTCTCTTTTTCCCGTCCTTCTCGTATTCCCTCACCCAAAGTGCACCGACAGTCTTACTCATGACAACCTCCTTTTAGTTAGTGGTGGTGTTAGTGGTAGTGATAGTGTTGGTTGTTAACCTTTAGCCTCTCAGCTTTAAGCCCTTAGCCTCTGCACCAACACTAACACTGCCATCACTAACACCCCTCTACATATAGGGAGTTGTGTTACAGTTTTCTCCGATAACAACTACAGCCCGATAGTTTCAAATTTCACCCCGCTCCTCAAAGCTCCCCAATGCCTGCCTTTGATCAGAATTGGTGCCGATATGTCCAGCAGGGTTTCGCCAGTGTCTCTCAGATAAACCGATATAAACACGCTCTCGGTGTTCGTGGACAGTGCTTGGGATATTCTGTCTTTGAAAAATCGCTTGCTCCTCTCCCTGTATTTGAGATTATGGATTGGAATAAAGCCGTTCTTGTCTATACACGCTATATAAACCAACCTGCCGTCGCTTGACAGATACTTCTCCTGTATAGGTGAAATCTCATTTTCGAAGTAGCTTACAAATGGCGCTGTGAGGTGGTTGCCGTCTTTGTCGATGGGCGTGTACCTGAAGTCAAAAAGAGTGCTCTCGGTAACAAAGCCGTCCTCAATATCCTTTTCGATCTTCTTCTCGATCTCGTCCTTTGCACTCCTTACAAGCTCGGTCAGTTCTGATATGGCGTGCTTCACTTTGAAATAAGCAAGGTTGTTCAAAACATTTCTCAATCCATCCACAAAGTCCTCGTTCTGCTTTGCTATCTCCCCAATGCTCTCCGCTATGTGTGCTACAGCATCTCTCACCGCCTCAGACGTTTGAGCGATCTCTGTTACAGCAGAGGACTGCTCCTCAATTGCGGACGATATGGACTGGGTTTTTTCCGAAAGATTGTCTGCCATAGTTTGAAGATCGCTTACAAGTCCCCTGTTGTCTTCAGCCGATTTATAGTCGCTTTTCAGCCTTTCGTACATATCCCCTACTGCTTTAAGCATTTTGCTTGTTTCAGCCTGCAGGGAAGAGAGGATCTTCACTATGCCCGAAGCGTTGCTTGCCGTCTTTTCTGCTAACTTCCTAACCTCATCAGCTACAACGGCAAAACCCCTGCCCGCTTCACCTGCACGAGCTGCCTCAATGGCAGCGTTTAGGGCAAGCAGGTTTGTCTGGTCAGCTATCTCGTTTATGACGTTGGCTATACCTGTTATATCCTTAACACTTTTGCCCACCATATTAGATATTTCCTTGATGTTTTCTATCGCTTTAAAGTTGCTGTTAGAGTTGTCTATCAATGTGTTAAAGAAATCCACCATGTTAGACATGATATCAACCGCTC
>JALUBE010000080.1 GCA_027045065.1 Desulfurellales bacterium
TGAATTTCCACGCGGCTCAAGTGAGGATGATGTTTTTGCAAAGGCCCTTGAGAGTCAAAAGGTGAAAAGGCATGTGGATGGCAAGGAGATTGTTAAAAAGATATTCGTTAAAGATAAGCTTTTAAACATTGTGGTGAAGTGATGAGAAAAATTGTTTTGGTTTTGCTGTTTTTTGTTCTCTATGGCTGTAGCTATAACTTTGTTGGTCAGAGCAACTCCCTTCCTGGTGGCATAAAGAGGTTGTTTATAGCCAATATCACCAATTCCACGACTGAGCCAAACCTACAGGTGTATTTGAAAAACGACCTTGTAAATACGTTTGATCTTGACAGAAGGGTAACGGTTGTTGGTAATACGGATCAGGCCGATGGTATTTTGAGGGTTAAGGTTATAAATTATTCTGTTGATCCAATCTCTTATTCTTCTTCGGGTTTTGCAAATAGGTATAGATGCGCCATTGTTGTTAAATTGAAGCTGTTGAATTCGAAAGGGAAGGTCATAGAGAATAAAACACTTGAAAGTTATCAGGACTTCAACGCCCAAAACGACGTTGATGCCACGGAAAAAGCAAGGCAAAGTATATCGAAAGATGTGTTAAATGACTTATCCTTAAAGATTAGGGATGCTCTGTTTGTAAATTTCTGATATGCAATTTCTTATTAAGTGGGCGATAAACACCATAGCGCTGGGTATAGCCGTTTTAATTGTCAAAGGCATCACTGTAAGTGGTGTGTTTTCACTTGTGATAGCAAGCCTTGTTATAGGTTTTTTGAATGCATCCTTAAAACCTATTATGATTGTTTTGACCTTGCCTTTGAATATTTTAACCATGGGCATGTTCACGCTTGTGATCAATACAATAATGATCTTGATAGCTTCGCAGGTCGTCAGAGGTTTTGACGTCTCAAGTTTTTGGGCTGCTTTTACAGCCTCAATTCTCATGAGCATAGTGAGCTTTTTATTAAACGTCTTTGTTAGTAGTGGGAGAGAATCATGAGTGGTATTCCTTCTTTAAAAATTCAAGAGTTAGAGGCCAAGATACCCATAATTCAAGGTGGTATGGGAGTTGGTATTTCCTTATCTGGTCTTGCTGGTGCCGTTGCTAAAACCGGTGCAATTGGTGTCATTTCCGCTGCCGAGATTGGCATGATATACGAGGATGAATTCATGAAGAACCCCCAAGCCACCGACAAGAAGGCTCTTAGAGATGAGATTTTAAGGGCCAAAGACATCGCAAACGGTGGTATTGTAGGTGTCAACATAATGGTTGCAATGAGTGAGTTTTATGAACTGTGTGAGGTTGCAATGGATACGGGTGCGGATATTATATTTGCCGGCGCAGGCTTGCCTTTGGGAATTCCCCACGAGAAGTTGAGAAAATCAAAGACAAAGTTCGGTGTTATTGTCTCTTCGGCTCGAGCCGCAACGTTGATATTTAGATACTGGGATAGGCATTATAAGGACATTCCCGATATTGTTGTTGTCGAAGGGCCAAAAGCAGGTGGGCATTTGGGATTTAAGCCAGAACAGATTGATGACCCAAATTTTGCCCTTGAGAAGATAACGCCACCCGTAATTGAAGCTGTTAAGACGTTTGAGAAGAAATACGCCAAGGATGTACCCGTTGTGGCAGCAGGTGGTATATACACAGGTGAAGATATCTACTTCTTTATGAACGAAATCGGTGTGGATGGTGTTCAGATGGCAACGCGCTTTGTTGCAACACATGAATGCGATGCTGATATAAAGTTTAAAGAGGCCTATATTAAAGCCAAAAAGGAAGACATTGTCATTATAAAAAGCCCTGTTGGTATGCCAGGAAGGGCTATCAGGAATAAGTTTTTAGAGGATGTGGAAAAGGGCAAGAAGCAGCCATTCAAATGCCTCTGGCAGTGCTTGAAGGGGTGCGACTACAGGCATGCACCGTATTGCATAACACAGGCTTTGGTCAATGCTCAGAAAGGCAGATTTGCAGGCGGTTTTGCCTTTGCTGGAGCAAACGTTTACCGTGTTGACAAAATAGTTTCTGTTCAGGAATTGATAGACGAGCTTGTTCAAGGTTATATAAAGGCTTCAGAGTTCCATTCTTGAAGATAAATCTTTTTTGTAAAGGTGACATAGATTATGGAAAGAAACGCAAAAATTAGAAATGTAGCTATTATTGCGCACGTGGATCACGGTAAAACCACGCTTGTGGATGCTATGCTCAAGCAGAGTGGACTGTTTAGAGAAAATCAGGTGGTTCAGGAGAGGGTTTTGGATTCTATGGATCTTGAGCGCGAGCATGGAATAACGATCAGGGCCAAGAACTGCGCTATAAATTTCAACGGTGTTAAGATAAATATTGTTGACACACCAGGGCATGCCGATTTTGGCGGCGAGGTGGAGCGAGCCTTATCAATGGTTGACGGAGCGCTGTTGCTTGTTGATGCAGCAGAGGGCGTTTTGCCACAGACGAGGTTTGTTGTTAAAAAGGCGTTGGACAGGAAACAACCCATAATTGTCATCTTGAATAAGATCGATAGGAAGGATGCCCGTCCAAACGAAGTTTTGGATGAGATATACGATCTGTTCATAGACTTAGACGCAAATGAGGAGCAGTTGGATTTTAAATACTTTTACTGCGTCGCTAAAGAGGGTAAAGTCAAAACGGATCTAAATGCAGATTTTACCGATCTTAAGCCCTTATTTGAAGCCATTTTGGAAAACATCAGTCCGCCTAAGATTGAAAGCGACAAACCTGCTCAGATGCAGGTTGCGGACGTCTCCTACTCGGACTATTTGGGGAGGCTTGCAATAGGCAAGGTTCTGAACAATCAACTAAAGAAAAGCAATGAGTTGCTATTGATTGACAAGAATGGCAACAAATTTCCCTTTAAAATCGCAAAGCTTCAGGTGTATGATGGTCTCGCTTTGAAAGGTGTTGATGTGGTTGAGCCGGGTGACATAGCCATTGTTGCAGGCGATGTGCCCTCTATAACGATAGGCGATACGTTAACCATAAAGGATTATCCTTATCCGCTGCCTTCTATCAAGGTAGACGAACCCACCGTATCTATGGTTTTTGGCATAAACACGTCGCCTTTTGCCGGCAGGGAAGGTGCTATTGTTCAGATGAACAGGATCAAGGATAGGGTGTGGCTTGAGGAGAAGCGCAATGTGTCCATAAGGGTTGAGGAGACCGAGGATCCGGATAAGGTCATTGTAAAGGCTCGTGGGGAGTTGCAACTTGTAATATTGATTGAGGCCATGAGGAAGGAGGGCTTTGAATTAACCGTTGGTAGACCTCAGGTTATTCTTAAGAAAGAAAATGATAAGCTACTTGAGCCCATAGAGCACCTGTTTATCGATTGCAATGAGGAGTTTGTGGGTGTTGTAACAAGCAAACTGCAAACAAGGAAGGCCAAATTGATTAATCTGACAAATAAAGGATCTGGTCGTGTGAGACTTGAATTTATCGTGCCTACGCGCGCCATTATTGGCTTTAGGGATGAGTTTCTAACCGACACAAAAGGCACGGGCATTATGAACAGTTACCTTGAAGGATACGATGAGTATGTCGGTGAGGTCAAAAGCAGATTTAGTGGTTCTTTGGTATCAGACAGAGAGGGTATAGCGACGGCCTACGCTTTATTTAACCTTGAGCCACGTGGTAGGCTTTTTATTAGGCCTGGTGAAAAGGTCTATGAGGGTATGATAATTGGTGAGCACAATAGAGAAAACGATCTTGACGTCAATCCCACTAAGGAGAAAAAATTGTCCAATATGAGAGCTGCAGGTAAAGATGACAACATCATACTTGCCCCAATTATGCCTATGAATTTGCAAAGGGCTGTGAACTTTATAAAGGATGACGAGTACGTTGAAGTAACACCTGTATCTGTTAGATTGAGGAAAGCTATACTTTCTGCTCAAAAGAGGAGAATGATCAGTCATGGCAGGATGTAAGGTTTACATAGAAAGCTTGGGTTGCCCGAAGAATACGGCTGATAGTGAATATATGGCTGGCATCTTAAAGTGTAACGGCTGTGAGATAGTTGGAGATCCATTATTAGCAGATGTGGTCTTGGTGAATACATGCGGTTTCATAGAGCCTGCCAAAGAGGAGTCCATCGACACGATTTTGGAATTTGCAGAACTAAAGAAGGAAGGTTTAAAAAAGCTTATTGTTGCGGGTTGTTTGTATGAAAGGTACAAAAAGGAATTAAAAGAAGAACTGCCAGAGGTTGATGGATTTTTGAGTGTACATGAGCTTGAAAAGGTCTCTGAAGTGGTATTGGGGAAAAGTGTGTATGGCAACAGGCTCTATGAATTCAGGGAGCTTTTGGAAAAACCACACATCGGATATTTAAAGATCGCAGATGGATGCTCAAACGGCTGCACGTTCTGCGCTATACCTCTGATTAAAGGTGGGTTCAAAAGTAGATCGATATATGAGCTTGTTGATGAGGCAAGTGTCCTCGCTGAAAAAGGGGTTAAGGAGCTTTATATAATTGCCCAGGATACAACGGCTTACATGTTTGAAAAGGGTTTAAAGAACCAATTGGTTGAGCTTTTGAAAAGACTGGAGAGCGTTGATGGCATTGAGTGGATCAGGATCATGTACACGTATCCATCTTTCATAACGGATGAGCTGATCGATTACATGGCAAGTTCTAAAAAGGTCGTGCACTACCTTGACGTGCCCTTTCAACATGCATCGGATAGGGTGCTAAAGGATATGGGTAGAATGTATAAAAGGTCCGATATGGAAAAACTTTTGCAAAGGTTGAGGGATAAAATTCCCGATATTGCCATAAGATCAACGTTCATTGTGGGTTTTCCTACGGAGACGGATGAAGATTTTAATGATCTTTTGGATTTTTTAGAGGGTGCTCGCCTTGATTGGTCGGGTTTTTTTAAGTACTACCATGAAGAAGGCACGTTGTCTTTTAGCAGATATAGGGATATGTATGATCAGATAAAACAGGAAAGGTTGATAGAGGCTGAAAACGTGGCATCTTCCATAACTGAGGAGATAAACGAAACATTTGTGGGTAAAAGTTTGAAGGTTTTGATAGATGGGGAGAGTGAAGATTTACCTGGATACTACGTTGGAAGGAGTTACAGAAGCGCGTATGAAATAGATGGTGCAGTTTACGTAAAAGGCAAGGGTTTAAAAGAGGGGGATATTGTTGTGGCGTATATAGAAGATATTGTTAACCCCTTTGATCTGGAAGCCAGCCTTTAAATTTTTACATAATTTCAGATTTTAACTTGATTGTTCGTGCTAAATTTACTATGATAAACTAATGAAATTTTGGGTGGAGGTAAGGGGATGCTTTTTAAGTTGTTTACATTTACGGCAGTTACATTTGTTTTGTATGTACTCGGCGGTGTTTTGGGATATGTTGCCTTTAAGCAGGCTTTCCTTAACAACTTTTTGCTGTTTTTCCTCATTGCAAGCGTCGTTTTTGCCGGTTTGAACTTTTGGTATTACTATGTGCAATTGGTAAAGAATATGGAAAAGATTAACGAGGAGTTCAAGGACATTTTGTCTGATGAGAGGATAGATATGTTAAAGGAGATAAAGACGCCGGGTATACCGTTTGTTGAGACCTTTATAAAAAGTTTTAAAGACTTCATTAATAAAGTTATTGGAAATCTTATAACGGCGGCGGGCAAGGCAAGTGTTTTTAATGCAAAGTTTAATTTCGAACTCAAAAGAACCATTGATGCTATCAATGAGAATATGGCTCAGTTTGATGCAATCAATTCCACAATGAAAGACGCGTCTTATGCAATAACGGATATTTCCAAGAACGTCGAGGAGTTTAGTAATTTCATGAATGAGATTAAAGATGCAAGTAGAGAGGTTTTGGAGGTTGCAACGCACGTTGAGTCAAATATGAGATCAAATATTGGGTTGATGGATGAGGGTAAGAAGCTGATAAACGAGTTGGGTGATAATTTGAAGGGCATATCGAACATAGTTAACGTCATCAACGATATTGCCGACCAAACGAACCTGCTTGCCTTGAATGCGGCCATAGAGGCAGCGCGCGCTGGAGAAGCGGGACGTGGCTTTGCCGTTGTTGCCGATGAGGTTAGGAAGTTGGCAGAAAAAACGCAGGCCAATGCTTCCGAAATTTACGAGATGATTAGTACTGTGAGCCAGAATGCTGAAAAGCTCATTGATCAAAACCTGAAAATAGCCCAAAAAATCCAAGAAAGTGGCGAGGAAACACTAAAGATAAAGGATACGTTCAGCAATGTTGTCGATGAGATAGAAAAGGCTTCCCAGATGCTTTCCAACATTACAGCAGCCGTTGAAGAACAGTCTGCATCCATTGAAGAGGTGACCCAAACCGTTACAACGGTTACACAGTCAACAAGAGAAGTGGTGGATAATTTAAACAATGTTGCAAGTCAAAGCGTTGATTTGACAGAGGTTTCTGATCAGGCGTTTAAGATGTTGCAGAGGTTGAGGATAGATCATCCTATGGAAGACATATACAAGCTTTTGAGGGAAGCCAAAGAGGAGATTGAAACGACAATTGAAAAGGCCATTAAGGATGGTGTTATATCCAGTGCCGATATTTGGGATAGAAACTATGTTCCTATACCAAACACAAACCCACAAAAGTATGAAACGAGATTTACAGATTTTGTTAAGAAGTACATACAGCCCATTGAGGATAAATACTTGGCTAAGAATAGCAAATTTAAGTATTTTTTGCTTGTGGATAACAATGGATACGCTGCAGCACACAATTCAATCTACGACAAACCATTAACGGGCGATTACGAGAAGGATTTGATTGGCAATAGATCAAAGAGGAAGTTTGACGATCCTGTTGGTATTAAGTGTGCGAGGAATACAGAACCCCTGCTTGTTCAAACTTACTTGAGGGATACAGGTAATGCAATGTACGATGTATCTGTACCAATATACGTTGAAGGCAAGCATTGGGGCGGCTTAAGGGTAGGCGTTGAGGTTTAAAAAATATTAGCGGGGCTTTACCCCCGCCTTTTTTCAAGAAAATATCCTTTCGAACATTCTCTTCTCGTCGGCTTCAACCTTTTCCATAGCTTCTTTTATTGTGCCTGTAAAGATCTTAGCCATTAGGCCTATGTTCATCTTTGCGATGTAGGTTTTTCCGTCCGTTTTTTCCATGACAGCCCATGAACATGGCATAATACCGGCCATTGCATTGTTAGTGTTTATAACTTTAGCGGCCAATTTGGCATTGCATATAAAGTATACGGTGAGTTTTCTTATGTTCGGTACGTCGATATTTCTGCTCTCAAAGACCTTGTAAAAGTTCCATTTGTCAAATGGAAAACCCCATCCCTCGCTTGCAAATTCAGGAATAACCCTTTCGATTGCCTCGCATGTCTCTTCAAAACTCTTTGGGCTCTCGATCTCTTTTACCATTTGGGTTTGGAAGAGCTTCATTCCAGCTACACCAACACCACCGACACCCGCTACCAATCCGCCTAAGAAACTCAGAGTTTTACTCATGGCAAACCTCCTACAAAAAACTTTTTATTTTCTAATTGTTAAGTATAAGTGTTTGTGGGTTTAAATCAATTTATTTGTTGCCTTGCAGTAATTTTTTTAATATATTTCTCTTTAGTGAAAATGCTGAAATTTGTTTTTTTTGTTTTAATTGCCATATTTATCTCGGTTTCATCGTTTGCCAAAGATGACTCTATTCATTTACAGGCTGATCATGTATCGTACAACAAGAAGCTCTCTACCTATTATGCCTATGGGCACTGCAAAATTTACGACTCAAATTATGTGTTAAAAGCTGATAAGGTTAGCTATAACGACAATAACTCCATCGCTGAAGCAAAAGGGCATGTGTACTTAGAGGACACTTTTGGCAACTGGGTCAAGGGCACTTATGCAATTCTTAATTATTCTACGTACAGGGGTTATATTGAACACGCTGTGATGTTCGTTAAAGGTAATCATCTATATTTGAGGGCAAAACGGATCGTTTTCTACGGTAAGAACAAGTACTTTGTGAAAGATGGAGCAATTACAAGCTGCGATTGTCCTGGATTTGTAAATTACAAAAAAGGTGCTCATCCTAAATGGACAATCAATGCCAAAAATACCTATGTTGTGAGAAAAGACTACCTATTTGCCTATCCGGTGCTTATGAAGGCACGGGGCATACCTGTGTTTTTTCTTCCGTTTGTTAGAAAGAGCTTGAACAAGGAAAGAAGAACGGGATTCTTGTTTCCTCAAATAGGCATGTCATCCTCTTACGGTTTTAAATACATACAGCCTTTCTTTATTAACATCAGTCCTTCTCAAGACATAACGCTGTATCCATTTGCTTACTCTAAAGAGGGCAACGGTATAAAGGGGCAATATAGATTTTATTGGACAAAATACTCTAAAGGTAATTGGGATATTACAGTTTTTAAGGAAAAGGTGCCTTATTTAGATTCTACGCATAAGAAGACAAGAGTAAATTTGAAAGCCATTCAATATGCCGATTTTGGGAGATACGGTCGTTTCAGTTACGATGTAAACATTGTTAACAACAGGGACAACTTAAGGGTTTTGGATATGAGCAAGTTGGAGACATCGTCAGACAGATATACGACATCGACGGCATCCTACTATGTGAACTACAATGACTATTTTCTGTCTATTTATTCACAGTTCTATCAGGATTTGGTGGCTGAAAATAACAGGGCGACGCTCCAAAAGATGCCTGTAGTGAAATTCGGCGTGATAAACAAGAAGCTTTACAAGAATTTGACTTTGGATTTTTCTCAAACAGTATCCAACGATTTTAGGATCGAAGGTGCGCGTGGCATTTATACGGATTCCACGGGTTTTTTGTCTTATCCTTTCAAGCTTTACCATTTTAGCATCACACCCAAGATCGGCGCCCATGAATTGTATTCACGATGGGAGTATGCTCCAAACAATAAAAAGTATTCACGTAGGGCATTTGTTCCTGACTACAACATCTCTGTAAGCACAGCTCTATACGGTATCTTCTTGAATACCAACACTTCAGGTTTTGTAGGTGTAAAACACACAATCAAGCCAACGATTTCTTACCAGTACATACCTGAAAGATCCCAGAGGTTTGCGGATTTTGTCTCAACCTATTCAAAAACGAACAAAGTTACGTTTGATTTAGAGAACATCTTGACTGCGAAGTTTGTTGACAATGGAAAACCACAGTACAGGCAAGTTTTTTACAATAGGATTACAGCCTACTACGATTTTGCAAAGACCTATCACACGCCTTACCCTCCAATTTACGAAGAAACTATAATTCAACCGTTTGACTTTTTAAAACTAACAAGTCAGGCGCACTACTTCTTTAAAAAGCATGTATTTTTGGATTCCTCTGAGGATTTGAATGTAGGAAACAAAAATGTTGGTTTTAGTGTTGGCTATACGATGTCGAGAGACGACAACTACAAGCTTACAGATGAGAGTGTGAGCACAAAGGTGTATGCTTATCCTTTGAAAGAGCTTTACGTGTATGCATCATTTGAAAGGAGCTTGCACTACTCTTACTATCCATCGAGGAAGTTTGGCTTTATGTATCAGGAGGATTGTTGGGGTATTGGTTTGGATTTCTACTTTACAAGATCTCCTGAGGAGCAGGAAAACGGCGAATACGAGACACACTTGGATAAGGGTTTTTGGATAACGTTCAATCTAACGGGGCTGTTTAGCATAAAGAGGCAATACTGATGGAAGAGGATAAAAAGGCCGTTGCATTGAGATACAAGATAAACGAAGATAATGCGCCAAAGGTCGTTGCTAAGGGCAGAGGCTTTTTAGCTGAGAAGATTGAGGAGATTGCAAAGGGGTATGACATTCACATTGAAAAGAATCCTGAATTGGCAAGCAACCTCTATAGGCTAAATTTGAATGAGGAGATCCCAGAGGAGCTATACGAAGCTGTGGCTAAGATCTTGGCCTATATCTACAGCTTTTGAACCTTTATCCCGTACTTTTTAATTCTGTAATCCAACTGCCTAATTGTGTAACCCAACAGTCTTGCAGCTTTGGATTTGACAAATCCTGTCTTTTTTAAGGCTTCCTGTATCTGCTGTTTTTCTATGTTTTCAATTGTCATTGGCATATCTTTTAAGGATGTATCTTGCTCTATGTCAAAATCCACCGCTTCTTCCTTTATGTACAGTGGTAGGTCGTTTAGACCGATATCTCCGTCGTTCATGATAACCAACCTTTCGATGGTATTCTCCAATTCTCTTATATTTCCACCCCATCTGTAGTTAACCATTACCCTAATGGCTTCCTTCTTGATCGATATGCGTTTTTTGTAGATCTTGTTGAACTTCTTTAAGAAGTAATCAATCAAAAGGGGTATGTCTTCCTTTCTTTCCCTCAACGGTGGCACATGTATGGGTATTACATTTAACCTATAGTATAGATCTTCTCTAAAATGTCCCAAATTTACAAGCCTTTCGATGTTTTTGTTTGTAGCCGCTATGATCCTTACATCTATGGGTATGGTTTGTTCACTGCCTAAGCGTGATATCTCTTTATCTTGGAGAACGTTTAGAAGTTTTGCCTGTAGGCTTAAAGGCATATCCCCAATTTCATCTAAAAACAGTGTGCCGCCGTTTGCCAGCTCGAACTTGCCCCGCTTCCTTGATGTTGCTCCCGTGAATGCCCCTTTTTCGTAGCCAAATAACTCGCTCTCTAACAGGTTTTCTGGTATAGCCGCACAATTTATCGTTGCAAAGGGTTTGTCTCTTCTTGGGCTTAATTTATGGATAGTCTTTGCAATGAGACTTTTGCCTGTGCCACTCTCTCCCGTTATCAAAATCGTTGAATCTGCAACGGCTACCTTTAGCAAGATCTTCTTTAGATTTGTGATAGCGTTCGATACGCCGATTATATCGTTTAGGGCTATTGCTTCTTTGCTGATCGTCGTTAAAAGTATCTCCTTCTCCTCTTGCCAGAATTTGCGCTCCTCCTCCATTCTTTCATACATCTTCTTTGTTAAGCCTATGAGTGTGGCGAGTGTTGAGAGCATTTTTATGGCATCGTCGTGAGAGAACGAGCGCGTTTTTTCTTTATAGGTGCACAACACTCCGAACTTCTCTCCGCCAACCTTTATTGGGACGCCCAAGAACACAAGCTCATTCCCAATCCTTTTTGTGATGCGTGTCTTGTTTAGATACTTAGGGTTGCTTTTTATGTCATAGATTACAGCCGGAACTTCGTTTTTAAAAATACTACCAACAACACCCTCCCCCTTTTTGAATATGCCTTTGGATGCTTCTTTTTTTGTCATTCCAAAGCTTTCAACGATTCTTAAGCTTCCCATTTGGCTATCGTATAGGGCAACGAAGGATATGGGCGCATCCCAATAGGAATAGAGTATCTTCAATATCTCCTTTAAGGACTCGTTCAATGTGTTCTTCTTGCTTAATATTTTGCTTGCCTCATGTATGATTGTAAGGTATCCTTCTTTAATGTTTATTTGCTGTCCAATCATTGTTTGCAAGTTTACAAAATTGTAGACAAAAATTCAAGATATAGATGGACTAAATGGGTTGGTGGCTAAAAATCACTATTTTAACAGTAAAGGAACGTAGATTGCTTTATTTGAGCAAAACTTTTTTTGGAGGTAGAGATGATGACACCTGAAGATGTAGTAAAGAAGATTCAGGAAGAGGACATTAAGATCGTGGACTTGAGGTTTGTCGATCTGTTGGGCACGTGGCAACATTTCAGTGTTCCTGCCCACACAATCACTGAAGAGACCTTTGAAGAGGGTGTTGGATTTGATGGTTCTTCCATAAGGGGGTGGAAGAGCATAAACGAAAGCGATATGTTGGTTGTGCCTGATCCCAATACAGCATTTGTAGATCCATTTGCAGAGGTTGGCACGCTTAACCTGATATGCGAAGTCGTGGATCCTATCACGAGGGAGCCTTATGAAAGGCATCCGAGGGGTATTGCAAAGAAGGCAGAGGAATTTTTGAAATCTACGGGCATTGCTGATGTGGCTTACTTTGGACCGGAGTTAGAGTTCTTTATTTTGGATGATGTAAAATACAAGATCGAGTCAAACATTGCATATTACGAGGTTGATTCGGTTGAGGGTATTTGGAATACGGCAAGAGAAGAAGAGCCGAACTTGGGTTACAAGGTAAGGCATAAAGAGGGGTATTTCCCTGTTTCACCACTTGATAGTCTTCAGGATTTGAGAAGTGAAATTGTACTTGAGCTTGAGAAGGCTGGTATAGAGGTTGAAGCACACCATCACGAGGTTGCAACGGCTGGACAGGCAGAGATTGACATTAGATTTGCATCCCTCTTGCAACAGGCTGATAACGTGATGAAGTATAAATACATTGCAAAGAACGTTGCTTTGATGTACGGCAAGACGGTTACATTCATGCCAAAGCCATTATCTGATGATAATGGAACGGGTATGCATACGCATCAAAGCCTGTGGAAGGATGGAAAGCCGCTGTTTGCAGGAAACGGATATGCCGGCTTGAGCGAGTTGGCGCTTTATTACATCGGCGGCATCTTAAAACACGGTAAGGCTTTGGCTGCATTCACAAACCCGACAACAGTATCATACAAGAGGCTCGTTCCTGGATTTGAGGCTCCAATCAACCTTGCATACTCCTCAAGGAACAGATCCGCTGCAGTGAGAATTCCAATGTACTCACCATCTCCAAAGGCAAAGAGAATCGAGGTGAGATTCCCAGATCCTACAGCAAATCCATACCTGGCATTTGCTGCAATGCTCATGGCTGGCATTGATGGAATAATAAACAAGATCGATCCTGGTGAGCCAATGGATAAGAACATTTATGATTTGCCACCTGAGGAGCTCGCAAAGGTAGAGAAAATGCCAAAGAATTTAGAAGAGGCTTTGGATGAGCTTGAAAAGGATCACGAGTTCTTATTGAGAGGAGATGTGTTTACCGAAGATTTTATTAGGACTTGGATAGACTATAAGAGAGAAAACGAAATTAAACTTGTGAATTCCATACCACATCCTGCTGAATTCTATTTGTACTTTGATGTTTAAAAGGAATGGGGCGGCTAATGTCCGCCCTTTATTTTTTCTAATGTTTGGTAGGCCGCTTTCACACAATCATTTAATCCCACGCCGTAGAATGCGTTTCCTGTTATAAAAATACCACTGTTTTTGCGTTCAAATTCTCTTATTGATTCAAAAACACTCTTGTGCTCCATTGTGTAGATGGGAATAGCCTTTTTGTGTCGTTTGACAAAGCTGAACTCAAAAGGTTTAAAGATGGATGCACTTCTTTGAAGCTCTTTAACAGCAGACTCAATAATGTTTTGCTTAAATGGTGCGTCTTTTGCAAGCTGACCGCCAACCATTAGTCTAACAAGCACTTTGTATCTTTCTGCTCTAAAATCAAAAACGGAAGAGTCAAACAAAACGCCAATTACGTCCCTGATTTCGTTTAGAGCGAACAGGTATCCAAATGAGTTTTTTACATCTGGTAGATCTTTATCATCGTATCCCAAGGCAACGACAGACATAGGTGCATAGGGTATTTTATTTAGGATTTTAGAAAGCTCATAATCGTAGTTTTTCAAGATTTCTCGAAGTGCGTAACTTGGTATAGCAAAGACAACAATGTCCGTTGTGTATGAGGATTTTCCTCCTTTAAGTGCATATCCATTTCCCTCCTGCTTTAGTTCAACAATAGTGTCTTTTATGATTTCGATATCCTTTGCCAAATGGTTTAAGAAACTCAAAACGCCGTTTTTGAATGACATTAACTTGGATGAGAAACCACCGGTTGTTGCGTTTGCGTTTGTTTTCTTGTTTTTCATAAGTGAGATCAAGCCTTTGATGAGCGAACCGTATTCTTTTTCGATTTCCTTTATTCTTTTGAAGTTCGATTCCATACTCATGATCTTTGGATCACCTGCAAATACTCCGCAAACCATTGGTCCGATTACCTTGTTCAAGAACTCCTCTCCTAATCTCCTTTTGACAAAACTCTCAACTGTTTCGTCGTTTGGGTATGGCCTCACAAAGGGTTCTTTCAATATGTTGAACTTGACTTTTGTACTCAAAAAACCGCTAAATAGGAGTTTTACAGGATTGTTTGGGATTTCCCATAGCTTGCCTGAAGAGAATATGAACTTTCTGTTTGCTTTGTCGTTGCTTTGAATTATTTGATCATCAAAGTGGCTTTCTTCTATGAGTTTTTTTATTTCTGCCTTGTTTGATAGAAATCCGTTTGGCCCTGTTTCAATTAGGTATCCATTTGTTCTTACTGTTGAAGCTTTTCCGCCAATTCTGTCCTTTTCTATTATAGTGACGCTAAAATTCGTGTGTTTTTTAATTAGATAGGCAACAGATATGCCTGATATACCACCACCGACGACTATAACCTTTTTCATTCAATCTTTGAAATGGCGGAGAAGTTTACATTGGCCTTTATGATCCTCTGTCCTGATGCCGTTTGTATGCCGTTAGAGCTGCCCTTCGGTGCTGCTTTGAGTAGTATTCTTGGTTCATACGGATTGAAAACAGGTCTCGGCTCGCCGTAGCTTATTTTGACAGATGATATGTTGTATTTCTTACCCAACGTTGCATTTATGATCTTGAGTAGCTGTTTGCATCTGATTAGTGATTGTTTGAATATCTCCGCTTTGATTTTAGCAGCCTTTTTATTTGATAATGAGAAGCTCAATCTTTCAATATTTATACCCGTTTGATAGGGAAACTGTTTCTTTGATATGTAAGCCAAGACCTTGTGTGGAGTTCCGACCTTGTTTGTATCTATTAGTACGTAAACGATGGCTGTCCTTGAGCCGCTATAGTCTACCTGTGTCCTTATCTCGTTTTTTCCATATATTGTCTCTAAGAACTTCAAAAATTCATTGTTAATCAGTTTTAGCCGTTTTAGGGCGTCTGAAAATGTGTTGCCTTCAGCCCAAACCTTGAATTTCAGTTGCAGCCTATCGCAGTTTACCCTTTTCTGTACGGTGAAGGATGTAGAAATGGTGGAGTAAACATCGTTTGCCTGTGCCAATAGGGGTAAAAGTACAAGTAGAGCTATCAACAACGTTATTTGCTTTTTCATCTTAACACCTCCTTTTTGTCATTATTTATTTTTGCGCAGGAAAAATCAAGAAATTCTGTTATTGATTGTTGAAGCTACCGTGTAGCCACTTGAGAATGCATACTGCAGGTTAAATCCACCGATGCTGCCTTGAATATCCGCTATCTCTCCACAGAAGAATAGGTTTTTTGTTATCTTTGATTCAAATGTCCTTGGATCTATCTCCTTTATGCTCACGCCGCCTTTTGTAACAAATGCCCTTTTGAAACCGCATTTTTTAACCTTGATGCGAAAGTCACTTAAGAAATTTTCCACGTCTTTTAGCTGTTTCTTGTTGAGGTTTGTAGCCTGTAGTTCTTTATGCGGCGATAAATCCGCAAGTTTTTTGGGTAAAAACCTTGACAGGTAGTTTTTTGTTTTACCTTTGTAAAAGTGCAGCTTCTCAACGGTGCGCTTGGGGTTGTCTAAAAGTTTTACGCTGATTTCTGCTTCCCTAAAGCTGTTGTTAGAAAGTTTCAAGATCACAGGTCCGCTTAAGCCAAAATGTGTAAACAAAAGATCGCCTTTTTCTGCTATATTCTTTCTCTCTAATTTCAAGGTAACGGTTGTGTTTTTCAACGTTATCCCCTTTAGATGATCTACCTTCTCTTTTGAACAGAACGGCACTTCAATAGGCTCTAAATCCACTATTGTATGCCCCAACTGTTTGGCTAAACTATATCCGGAACCGTCAGAGCCCGTATGGGGATAGCTTTTGCCACCCGTTGCTAAAACTAAATTAATGGTTTTGTATAGGTTCTTTTCTGTTTCAACAAGAAAAAGGTTTCCCTCCCTTTTCGCGCTTATCACTGGTTCAAATTTCTTGACTTTTATCCTTGTTTCCACTTTATTTTTCAAAATCCTTGAGAATTCCTTGGACGACACGTTTTTTAAGAAGATCTTGCCATTTTCTTCACGTGTTTCAACGCCCAGTCTTTTAAGCCAAAACAGGAGTTCCTCTCTAAAGAATTTGCCAAAGGTGTCCCTTAGGAATTGACCGTTTTTGCCGTAACCGGGCAAAAAATCTTCAAATGGTAGGGTGTTTGTTATATTGCATCGGTTATTGCCCGTTATAGCAAGTTTCCTTGCCCCTTCGTATTTATCCAGTATGATTGCATTGCTGTTTTTTAAAAAATAGGCACAGGCAAGACCACTTGCGCCTGCACCCACAATTATCACATCAAGGACTTTAGACAAGATCAATCTTGGGTAGTTTGTTAATCAAACCTTTGTCGTATGCTTCTTTAAGCAAAAGTTCGCAGGCTTTCAAGCCATTTTCACCCATGTCCACAGTTAAATCGTTAACGTACATACCGACGAACTTATCCGCCAGATCTTTGTCCATACCACGTGCGAAGTTTAGTGCGTACTTTACGGCTTCATCCCGATGGTTTAGCGAGAATAAGATACTATCTTTCAGAATGCGTGAAATATTTTTCATCTCTTCACCGAACTTCCTGTGTATGGCGTTTACGCCCAATGGCAGTGGTAAACCAGTTTTCTCAAACCACCAAACGCCCAGATCTACGATCTTTTCAAGGTTGTACTTCGAGTATGTGAGTTGGCCTTCATGTATAATCAAACCCGCATCGACTTCATCGTTTATAACCGCATCAAAGATCTTATCAAATGGTATGACTACAGTGTTTAAATCCTTTCCCAAAAGCAATCTCAATTCAAGGTATGCGCTTGTGAGTTTTCCCGGTATGGCAATGAGCTTCTTCTTGAGTTCTTCTAAAGTGAATCTTTTCTTTGCCACCACCAATGGGCCGTATTTGTAGCCCATACTTGCTCCACTTGAAAGAATGGCGTACTTGTCGGAGATCGTCGGATATGCGGCTAAAGATATTGCTGTTATGTCCAATTTTTCTTCGATGGCCATCTCGTTTAAACTCTGAATGTCTTTTAAGATCTGCTCGAACTGATAACCATTTGTATCTACACCGTTTTCTATGTTTAACCCATAAAACATGAACGCATCGTCCGGATCCGGGCTATGACCGAGCGTAAGAACCCTCTTTTCCATCTTAAACCTCCCAAAGAAACTCGTCTCCATTATACGAAACTTTGCTTTGCTGTCCATGTTTTTGTTAAAAGCGTATTCCTTGACCAAAGTTACTTTTTTATATATTCTGAATGCGATGTTGAAGGTTGATTTGGTTAAGAAGGCTATGGATTTTATACTTTACATACTGTCGATTTTGATACTTGTTATCATAATCTTTTACCTTGTTAAGCTTGTTTGGGAACTAAAAGACGTTGTAGTACACTTTCCGCCGTCCAATGAAACGATGTCAAAATCGGTGGAAGAGGTTCTGAATCTTTTTGTTTTGATTGAATTTTTTAGGGGCGCGATGTCTTACTTTGACTTTGAGAGGATAAAGTTGTCTTACATTACAGACGCCGCTTTGGTTTTTGTTCTCCGTGAGGTAATGATATCAACCTTTTATCACAGACTGGAATACAAAATGGCAATTGCCTATTCTGTTGTCATGATAGTCATTATAGCAATTAGAACGCTTACAATTTTGTATACGCCTGATAGAGAGAAAAGGGTTAGGAAGGAGTAGGTTATGCGTTACTCAAAGAGCTTTATCTATACGTTAAAGGAAGAGCAAAAGGAGGCAACGATCGTTAGCCACAACTTGCTTTTGAGGGGTGGTTTTATCGTCAAGCTTGCAAGCGGTATTTACAACTATCTGCCTTTGGGGTTGAGAGTTATTAGGAAGGTCTCTCAAATCGTCAGAGAAGAGATGGACAGGGCTGGGGCTATAGAGATCTTAATGGCCGCCATCCAGCCTGCCGAGTTGTGGAAGGAGTCTGGAAGGTGGCATGAGTATGGAAAAGAGCTATTGAGGATTAAGGATAGGGGTGATAGGGATTTTGTGTTTGGTCCAACACATGAAGAGGTCGTTACGGACATCGTCAGGCGATACATAAAGGGTTATAAGCAGTTGCCAATAAATTTGTACCAAATACAGACAAAATTCAGGGACGAGTTGAGGCCGCGCTTTGGCTTGATGAGGGGCAGAGAATTTATCATGAAGGATGCGTACAGTTTCGATAAAGACGAAGAGGGTATGGATGTTAGCTACGATAAGATGAGAGAGGCTTACAACAACATATTTAGAAGATGTGGGTTGAATTTTAGGAGCGTTGAGGCGGATACGGGTTCTATTGGAGGTAAGGATTCTGAGGAGTTTATGGTTTTGAGCCAAACGGGTGAGGATGAAATCGTTGTGTGTGATAGTTGTGATTTTGCATCAAATGTTGAAAGGGCAACGAGTGTAGTTGAGGATGAACCGGGTGAGGAATTTGAGCTTAAGAAGGTTGCAACGCCGGCTAAGGAAACAATAAAGGATGTTTGCGAATTCTTGAATGCAGATCCGAGGTATTCGGCCAAAGCTTTGGTTTATAAAAACGACGAAGGTGATTATTTCTGTTTCTTTGTTGAGGGTGACGATGAATTGAACTTGATCAAGGCAAAAAGGGTTACGGGTTCTGTTGAACTTGAGATGGTCAGCGATGAGGAACTTAAGAATTTGGGTTTAGAAAAGGGATACATAGGACCTGTGAATTTTCCAAATAAAGACGTTAGAGTGATCTGTGATGAGAGGATAACAAAGAGGAACAACTTGGTTGTTGGTGCAAATGAGTATGGTTTCCATTTAACGGGTGCCAAGTTTGGTAGGGATTTTGATTGTGAGGTTGCAGATTTAAGAGTGGTCAAAGAGGGTGAGATTTGCCCCAAGTGTGGTAAGGGAAGGCTGAAGAAGATGAGGGGCATAGAGGTTGGACATATATTCAAGCTGGGTCAGAAATACTCAAAGGCCATGAATGCTGTGTTTCTGGATGAAAATGGAAGAGCTATACCGTTTTACATGGGTTGCTATGGCATAGGAATAGGTAGAACGGCGCAGGCAGCCGTTGAGCAGAATCACGATGAGTACGGCATCATTTGGCCCATATCTATTGCGCCATTTGAAATAGAGATCGTGAGTTTGGACACAAGAAACGAACAGCTGAGGGACTATTGCGACGATTTGTACAACAAGATGTTGAATGGGGGCTTAGATGTACTATACGACGATAGGGACGAAAGGGCAGGTGTGAAATTGAACGACATGGATTTGATTGGTATACCCATTAGGGTCATTGTTGGCAAAAAATCGTTTGAGGACGGTATGGCAGAGGTTTCTTTAAGAAGGGACAGGAAAAAAGAGCAGGTTAGGTTAGAGAATGTTATTGATAAGGTAAAAGAACTTAGAGATAGACTATATAAGGAACTTGAGGAGGTAAGAAGATGACGAAGGAAGAAGCTAAGGAATTGAAGGATAAATTGGGTTACAAGAATGACAATGGTTGGCTAAAGGCCGATAAGGACAGTGTTTTTGAATTTGCAGAAAGCTACAAATCTTTCATTGGACAGTGTAAAACTGAGAGGGAAACAGTAAAGTTTGTTAAAGAGGAATTTGAAAAGAGGTCTAAAAAGGACGATTTCTTTGTTGTTAATAGGGGCAAGTGCATAGCCCTTGTTAGGTTGGGTGATGGATTTGGTATGAAGCTCATTGCAAGCCACATAGACGCACCGAGAATTGATTTAAAACAAAGCCCATTGTTTGAGGATACAGAATTGGCTCTGTTTCATACGCATTACTACGGCGGCATAAAGAAATATCAGTGGTTCAACATACCGCTTGCCATACACGGTGTTATTGTTAAGTCAAACGGTGAAGTTGTTGATGTGTGCATTGGCGAGGATGATAACGATCCGACGTTTGTAATACCCGACCTTCTGCCCCATTTGTCCCATAAGGTTCAGGATGACAAGAAGGTAAAAGAGGCTTTTGAAGCGGAGAAGATGAACCTGATTGTTGGCAGTATTCCATTGGATGAAGAGGAGAAGGATGCTGTTAAACTCAACGTTTTGAAGATTTTGAATGAGAAGTACGGCATTGTTGAGGAAGATTTTATATCGGCTGAGATCACGCTTGTTCCGGCTTTAAAGCCAAAGGATTTGGGCTTTGATAGGGGTTTGATTGCAGCATACGGTCATGACGATAGGATCTGTGCCTTTTGTTCAAAGGAGGCGTTTTTCGATGCAGACTCCAAAAAGACCATTGTTGCACTGATGGTGGATAAAGAGGAGATAGGATCTGACGGCAATACGGGTGCTAAGTCGAGATTTTTGCTTGACGTTGTGATTGAGATTCTAAAGAGAAAGGGCATTTCGCCCGATTTTATAAATGTGGGTGAGTTTTTGAAAAGCTCTGAGGTGCTCAGTGCCGATGTGAATGGTGCTGTAAATCCTATGTATAAGGATGTCCATGAGAAGGACAATGCAAGTTACATTAATCACGGCGTTGTATTGACAAAATTTACCGGTCACGGCGGCAAGTACATGGCAAATGACGCATCGGCCGAGTTTGTGGGCAAGATTAGAAGGATTTTCAATGATGCCAATGTTAAATGGCAAATTGGTGAATTAGGTAAAGTGGACGAGGGTGGCGGCGGTACAATTGCCAAGTACTTAGCCGTCTGGAATATGGACGTTGTGGATTGTGGTCCGTCGTTGATTTCCATGCACTCGCCCTATGAGATTGCATCCAAACTTGACCTGTTTGAAACCTATAAAGCCTATAAAGCTTTCTATGAAAGCGATTGATAATTAATGGATTTAAATGGATTTTTAAAGGTCATAGAGTATTTGCATAGCGGCAAAGATGAAAAAAAGGGGTGGAGTTGGCTTTTAAAGCAGATAAGAAGCATATTGGGAGTTGATTCTGTCTTTTTTGCCAAAGTTGTTGGTGAAGATACGTTTGAGTGTTTTAGCTCAGAAGGATTAAATCCTCCACCCTGTGCGTTAAGACACACCACCGCATCTGATACGATAAGGCTTAAGAGAACTATTAGGGTTGATAACTATCCGAAATCCAAATATGCAAAGGATTATTGGATAGAGAAAGGAGTGAAATCTATAGTTAGTGTTCCTGTAATCTTTTCTTCTGAGGTGTTTGGTGCTTTACAAATAGTGAATTTTGAAAATGAACGGATAGACGACACGATTGTAGAGACCCTAAAGGCATTTGCCAAGGTTATCTCTTTTGTTCTTTACTATAGAAAAAAGACTGCATCGACAGAAAAGATATTGAAATTGATGGTGAGGGAGTTTGAGTATTTCTACTCACGTAAATTACCCGATTTTTTCGATAAAGAAACGTTAAAGAGATGGATTGTAGATTATCTGGAAAACATAATGGAGATCACAGATGCAACGGCTGTGGGTTTTGGGTTTCCTAAAGAACGTATATTTGTTGCTATAAATATGACGGAAGACGGCTTAAAGGTACGTTTTTCCACACAGATTACGGATGAAGTCAGGGATTTAATACTATACAAAATCTGGGAGAAGTCTATCGGTGATGTTGTATCTTTTGATAAACTCAGGGATTACGGTATAGAACCGTCTAAGATGTCTTTGGATGTGGGCATAAAGTCTGCTTTATTTGTTCCTGTAAAGTACAACAACGAAGTTATTGTGGTACTTGGTTTTGGTTATGACAGAAAGATTTATGTGGATCATGACTACAAATTGGCTTTGCAGAACTGCGCTACTCATTTGACGTTCATGTTACTTGCAGCTAAGAATTTAACGTTTTTGAATAATGAACTTATAGATGTTGAGGAAAGTTTCCTTGAATCCTTTGTTCTTGTTATGGAAGCAAGGGATGTTTACACAAAGGGGCATTCTTTAAGGGTGGCGTACTATGCTTCCATAATCGGTAAGGCTTTGGGTTTAAGCAAAAAAGAGCAAAAGGAGTTGTATATTGCCGGACTTTTGCACGATATTGGTAAAATCGGTATACCGGATAACATACTGCTCAAACCGGGTAAACTGTCCCCAAATGAGTACGAGATCATAAAAAACCATGCGGAGTTCTCCTACCAGATAATCAGGAGCATCAAGAGATTTGAAGGCATAGCCGATTATGTGAGGTATCACCACGAAAGGTGTGATGGTAGCGGTTACCCTAAGGGTTTGAGGGGTGAAGAGATACCAATAGGTGCAAGGATCTTGGCTATTGCCGATATATTCGATGCCGTTACAACGACGAGACCGTATAGAAAGAAGCTTTCTGTGGACAGGGTTTTAAAGTTGCTAGTTGACATGGGTGATGCTTTGGATCAAGATATCATAAAGAGATCCATGGATGTTTTAAAAGGGGCTTATAGTGAGATACAAGGTAAATTGGAAGGCAGGGACTTTCTACCCGAAGACATTGATACCATCAGAAAGCGCATATTTACAACGGATTACATGACGGGACTTTTAAGGAGAAAGCAGTTTGTGAAGGAAGTGGATAAGTTGATTAAAAAATACGGTAGATTCTACGTGTTCTATTTTGACATAAAGAACCTATCTTACATAAACCACGTCTATTCAATGGATGTTGGAGATAAGATCATCATCTATACGGCTGAAGCTTTGAAGGAATTGGACAGTGTAAAACTCCTTGCAAGGACAGAGCCCGATGCGTTCTATTTTGTTTATGATGGAGACATTGAACCCGGTGTTTTTGTTGTAAAACTAAAAAAGTTTGTAAAATCTTACGTTGTGGATAAGCTGTCCAAAGAAGAGATGGATATATCGGGCTGGAAGAAGGCTATAGATTATTATATTTCATTCTCGGAGTTTTTACCTGGTAGGTCGGCAGAGGACATGATGTACGAATGCAAACAGAGAAAGAAAGAGATTGAGGAGTTGTTGCTATGAGCCATAGGGTTGTTGAGGTTTTTAAGGAGATCTCTAAAATACCGAGGTGTCCAAAGCACTGCGAAAGGATAGCCAACTTTATTTGTGAATGGGCGAATAATAACGGTTTTAGGTGTGAACGCGATGACTATGGCAATGTAATTGTAAATGTCCCTGCAACATCGGGGTTTGAAGGTAAACCATCCATTGCACTTCAGGGTCACATGGATATGGTCTGTGTCAAAGATGAAAACTCAAAACACGATTTTGATAAAGACCCCATTGAGGTGATTGAAGAGGATGGATGGCTTTTAGCCAACGGGACAACGCTGGGTGCGGATGATGGTGTTGCATTGGCTATTGGCATGGCTTTGGCTGAGGACGAGACAAAACCTCATCCAGAATTGGAGCTTGTTTTCACTGCCGACGAGGAAATTGGGCTTGTGGGTGCTATGCACCTTAAGGACAACTTTATTAAGTCAAAAAGACTGATCAATATCGATTCTGAAAAAGAGGGTGTGTTTGTCATTGGTTGTGCAGGTGGTGAGGACATAGATTTAAGCTTTCCGGTAAAGAGGCAAGCAAGGAGGTTTAGCGAGGCTTATAGAATTGTTATTTCTGGTCTTAGGGGTGGCCATTCAGGGGCAGAGATTAACCACAATAGGGCAAATGCCATAAAGTTGTTGAATGAAATACTGGATAGGTCTTTTAGTTCCATTGAACTTGTTGAGTTTAGGGGTGGTAAAGCGCGCAATGCCATTCCGGATTTTGCAGAGGCAGTTGTATTCACTGATGCCATAGACGAGGTGAAAAGCATTGCAAAGAGTGTTGAAAGTTATGCTAAAGCGTTGTTTACGGGTGAGGAACACTTGAGTATAGAAGTAGAAAGAACGGATACGAATATGGATGTGATTAGAAGGAACGATTTTAAGAGGATTGTGGACTTGATAAACAAGTTGCCGCACGGTGTATATGAGATGTACGATAAGGAAACCCCAAAGACATCGAACAACTTGGCTATGGTTGAACTAAACGTTGATAATTTTAAGGTTTCTTCCAATCAGAGGAGTTTAACAAAAGAAGGGCTTGATAAGATTTGTTCCATTGTTGAGGAAATTGGCAGGGAGTTCTCCTGTGAAATAAAAAGACACAGTAGGTATCCATCATGGACGCCCAAAGAAGGTTCGAGATTGCATGAAAGTGCAAAACGTGTTTTTGTTGATATGTTTGGCAAGGAACCCACAATTAAGGTGATACATGCTGGGCTTGAGTGTGGTATATTTGTATCGAAGTTGCCAAAGGATGTGGAGATGATCTCGATCGGTCCTGATATGGAGGATATACATTCGCCCAAGGAAAGGCTGAATATAGACTCTTTTATCAGAACGTATGAATTTGTGAGTGAGCTGGTGAAGAGATGAGGCCGGTGTTTTTTGGGTTTATTGGTTTCTCAGGTGTTGGAAAAACTACTTTGATCGAGAAGCTGATAAAGGTATTTGCGGGCAAGGGCTATCGAGTTGGTGCTGTTAAGCACGATGCCCATAAGTTTGAAATAGACTATCCGGGTAAAGATTCGTATCGAATGAAACACGCGGGAGCATGGCGTGTGGTTCTGTCTTCCAAGGATAAGCTTGCAATGGTTGAAGACAGAGAAAAAGAGAAATCTTTGGAAGAAATAAAAGGGATGTTTGACGATTGCGATTTTGTGTTTGTTGAGGGTTGCAAATTAGGTGATTTGCCCAAGATAGAGGTTCACAGGGATGAAGTTGGAGAGGGTTGGTATATCAAAAAGGGCGTGAAGGATGTTGTTTTGGTTGTATCCGATAAACGCTACGAGCTGCCCGTTCCTGTGTTTCTTTTTGATGAGATTGATCGCATTGTGGACTTTATAGAGAGCTTTAAAGAGCATGAAGATACTTAACATTGAGTCGGCAACAAACTTTTCTGGCGGAGTGAATCAACTAATTATCAATGTTAAGGGGTTAATTGAAAAGGGGCATGAGATAACTGTAGCCTGCGTTAAAGACTCGCCTGTGCATAGGGCTTTAAAGGATAGCGGTGCTGATTTTTTCTTTATTGACGAAGACAAGGTTTATAAGTCTGCCCTTAGTTTAAGGAAGTTTCTTAAGCAACACGATTTTGACATTGTTCACACGCACCATTCCAAAGGCCACACCATAGGCCTTCTATCTTTGCTTTTTAGAAAAAAGGAAAAACTTGTCGTACAGAGGAGCGTTTTGTTTCCCACTACCAACGTTTTTAAATATCTAAACCCGCGCGTGGATCTATTCATTGCAAATTCCTATGCTGTAAAGGATGTAATGCAGAGGCACTTTGTCAGTTCGAAAAAAATCAGGGTTGTCTATAGTGCCGTTGATGAAAGCAAACTTGAGGGTATAGACAGGGAAGAGGCAAGAAGGGAATTTGGCTTTAAGGGTAATGTATTTGGGACAGTCGGCAATTACTCGTCTTTTAAGGGTCATGATATTGCAATTGAGGCGTTCAAAAAGTTAAATCTTAAGGATTCCACACTCGTTTTGGTTGGAAGCGATACGGAAAAGTTAGATGGGCTTGTAAGTGATTTGGGCATTGCGGATAGGGTTAGGATCTTGGGTTTTAGGAAGGATGCCTATAAGATCATTGCAGGTTTTGATGTGCTTGTAATACCATCGCTGAGGGAGAGCTTCCCAAATGTGGCCATAGAGGCCTTTTTGCTTGGAGTTCCTGTTATTGGAACAAATGTAGGGGGAATACCTGAGCTTTTGGGTGATGGAAGGGGAATAATAGCAAACCCAACAGCCGACGATTTGGCAAAGGCCATGATGGATATGATTGTGGCCGACAGGGATGAAATAAAAAAGAGGGCGCTTGAGTTTGCAAAGCAGAACCTTACAGCCGAGAGGAAGGTGGAAAGATTGATAAAGGTCTATGAGGAGTTGCTTTCGTGAGGCTTTTGTACAGGTTTTTAAAGATTTTGCCCCTTTGGATGTTAAAGGGCCTTTTTAGGTTTCTTTCTATTATCGTTTATTTCGCTTTGCCGAAGAGGAGAAAGATAGCACAAAATAATATAAAATTTGCCATTGGTGGTGATTATAAAAAGCTTGCCTTTAAAAGCTACTTGTACTTTGCCGACATGGTTGCAATTAACGTGAAGTATCTTGGAAACAGGGATTTTTTTGAGAAGCGTTTTACCATTGAGGGCTATGAGAATTACGTAAAAGCCAAATCAAAAGGAAATGGCGTGATATTTACAACTGCACATTTTGGGAATTGGGAGATGCTTGTTTGCGGTTTTGCCGTATTAAAAGAGCCGATTTACATCATGGTTAGACCCATCGATACGAAGTGCGTTGATGAATTGGTGGAGAGCGTTAGGGCATCATGCGGGAATAGGATTTTGTCCTCAAGGCTTTCAGCCTTTGAGTTTATTAGACTTTTAAAAAGGGGTAATGTGCTTGGCATATTAATAGACCAGGCTGGAGGTGATGGGTCTTTTAAGGTTGATTTTTTTTCTAAGAAGGCTAAAGTTAGTGAAAGTGTTGGGGTTTTCTGTTGTAAATTGGATGTACCGGTTCTGCCGGCCTATTTGAAAGAGCATGACGATGGCACTTATACGATCGTTATAGAGGATGCTATTGAATGCGATAAGGACAAGGTGAGGATGGACGCTGTTCAAGAGGTCATGGATAGGATATACAAGCGTTTTGAGGAGTGGATAAGGGAAGAGCCCCATAAATACTTTTGGATGCACAACAGATGGAAGTAAAGGCCGTTTTTTTGGACAGGGATGGGACAATTATAGAGGATGTGCACTATTTAAGCAGGCTTGAGGATATAAAGCTCATGCCCCTCGCCAAAGAGGGTCTGACACTGATGAAGGAGTGCGGATACAAGCTCATTGTTGTCACAAACCAGTCTGGCATAGGCAGGGGATACTTTAGTGAGGATTTTGTGAGAAAGACCCACGAGGTTTTAAACGACATGTTGGATAATCTGATAGATGCGTTCTACTTCTGCCCCCATAGGCCTGAAGATAACTGCTCTTGCAGAAAACCAAAACCCGGGATGATTGATCAAGCTGTTAAAGATTTTGGTATAAATAAGGAAAAATCATTTGTTGTTGGTGATAAAGAAACAGATGTGGAATTGGGTTTGAATGCCGGTGTTACGCCTTTGCTTGTTATAAAC
>JALUBE010000081.1 GCA_027045065.1 Desulfurellales bacterium
GGGTAAGCCCGCATTAGAGGTGCGGGCTTACCCACCAGAACAAAAAACCAACCCACAGTCCTTGCCTTCTTTCCTTTACAACCCAGCTCAAAAATATAAAATTAACCCCATGAGAAAGAAAAGGCGGGAGTGCCCCATGCTTACCCCAGAAAACTTACCCTGCATGGGGTTTCAGAAAGGGGCAGTGAGAAAACCCCGTCATAACAAGCTTCATAAATGGCTGGGATGCAGGGATTCGAACCCCGACTCGCGGATCCAGAGTCCGCTGTCCTACCGTTAGACGACATCCCAGCGCGCATTTTGATTTTATATTTTAACTTTTAAAAGTCAAGAATTATCCTCTGTCTGCTTTAAAGAAATGTGGCGCGCCTGGAGGGACTCGAACCCCCAACCGGCAGATCCGAAGTCTGCTGCTCTATCCAATTAAGCTACAGGCGCATTCTCAATCTTATATCAATGATTTGGGTTTTAGTAAAGAGGGAAGCCCCTTGGAGGGGCAACATATCTAATACGTTTCGACTTCTTTATCTTCCAGATCTTCCTTTTTAATTGCTTCTTTAAAGAGCATGTGAGCCCAGAATTGGTACGCTATGACAATGGGTACAAAAATCACAGCAACTATGAGCATGACTTTGAGTGTGTATTGGCTGGAAGATGAATTGAATATTGTTAAATTGTATGCTGGGTTTATGCTTGACGGTATTAGGTTTGGATATAGGCCTATTATGCCGGTAAAAACTGTGGTTACAATAGTTGCACATGACGCTATGAATGCCTTTGCGTAAGATGTTTTCATAAACACTTTAATTAAAAGCAAGCTTATCACGGCTATGGCTGGCACTATAAACCATACAGGATGGTTTATGTAATTGTTGTAAAGCTTTGTTGCGAATTTCGTGTAGATGAGGAATGGAACGGCGACAATTAGGAGTAAGGGCCAGGTTTTCTGAGCCGTTGATTTCGCCCTTTCAGCCACACTGTTTGAAGCTTTGAAGGATAGCCAGAGAGCTCCATGTTCCAAGAATAGTAACATAAAGAAAACGCCCGTTAATAAACCGTATGGGTTGAGGAGTGTAAATAGTGTGCCGTGATACCCGTTTGCATCAAATGGTAATCCTTCGAAGATGTTGCCAAAAGCCACGCCAAAGAGGATTGCCGGTATTAGCGAGAATAGGAAAATTATAAAGTCCCAGAACTTTTTCCAGCTTTCAGATTCAATCTTTCCCCTAAACTCAAAGGAAACACCCCTTAAAATTAGTGATGCAAGAATCAAAAATAGGGGTGTGTATAGGTAACTAAACATGTAAGCATAGGTCGTGGGAAATGCGGCAAATGTTGCACCACCAGCTGTAATGAGCCAGACCTCATTGCCATCCCAAACAGGACCTATCGTATTTATTACCATCCTTCTTTCTATGTCGTCTTTTGCGATAAATGGATGCAGTATTCCCACACCAAAGTCAAATCCGTCGAGCATAAAATATACGGCCCATAAAAGTCCCCAAAGGGCAAACCATATTACATTCAACATCTTAGTAACCTCCTTCCTTTGTTGCTGGTTCAGGAACTTTTCTTGCGTACTTGATTAGTAAATATATGTCTATAAACCCTAAGATGCTGTATAAAAAGACAAAGCCGATGATAGTCATTATGATTTGCGCTGAAGTTACGGCAGTTGAGGTCGCTTGCGATGTTCTCAAAAGGCCATATACGATCCACGGTTGCCTACCGACCTCTGCGACTATCCAACCAAGCTCGCAGGCGAGGTAAGGAAGTGGTATTGCATAAACCATGAGTTTTAAGAACCATTTTTTATCCAGTAGTTTATCCTTTTTGATCAGGTAAAAGGCAAAGAGTGTTAAAATAACAAATAGTGTACCTAATCCTACCATTGTTCTAAAGGATACAAATGTAATCGTTACAGGTGGTCTGTCGTTTTTAGGGAAGGACTTTAAGCCTCTTACTGTGGCGTTTGGGTTATGATATGCAAGAATACTGAGCATCTTGGGAATGCCAAATAGTTCAACTGCGTTTCTCTCATGAGCCTCATCAGGAATTAGGAATAGATACATGGGTGCGCCTTTCTTAGTGTTCCAGATGGATTCCATTGCTGCTAACTTTGTTGGTTGTGTTTTTGCAACTTCAGCCGCATGCATATCACCAACAATAAACACCGCAAGAGATGCGAATAACCCAAAGTATGCACCAATCTTGAATGCCTTTTTAAATAGATCTACTTCTTGGTTTTTCAATAAATGATATGCGGAAATTCCCATTACAAAGAACGAACCAACAACATAACCTGCACTAACTGTGTGCAGAAACTTTAATATTGCGTATGGCTGAAGAACCGCAGCCCAGAAGTTTACAAATTCAGCTCTCCCATTTCTAATCACATATCCAACGGGATGCTGCATCCAAGCATTGGCGATTAATATCCACAAAGCTGAGATGTTAGTGCCAAAAGCTACAAGCCAAGCGCTTAGTGCATGCACTTTTTTTGACACCTTTTTCCAACCAAATATCCATACACCTAAAAAAGTCGATTCCAAGAAAAATGCAAGTGTTGCTTCAATTGCAAGTGGGGACCCAAAGATGTCTCCAACGAACTTTGAGTACCTTGCCCAGTTCATACCAAATTCAAATTCAAGCGTAATTCCTGTGACCAATCCAAGGGCAAAGTTGATTAAAAAGAGTTTACCAAAAAATTTAGTCATCCGCAGGTAGGTTTCGTTGCCTGTCCTAACATAGGCCGTTTCCATAATTGCGACAAGGAACGATAAGCCCAATGTTAAGGGCACAAAAATGAAGTGAAATAGGGCTGTTAGAGCGAATTGCCAACGGGCGAGTAGTACGGTATCCATGGATCTCCTCCTCTCCCAAGAAATAATCTTTAGAGACAATATTAGTGCTAAAAGGTGATATTGTCAAGGAAAAGTTATTGATTTTCTAATGACAAAATTTATTTTTAGATTAGGATTACAATCCCCAATCTCTTAAGTATCTGAAATCGATGTTAATTGTTCTTTTGCTGATTTTGGCTATTATAGGTGGAAGTCTCTTGAACTGGTTTCTTTTAACCCTATCCGCTATTCCCCTAACAAGCTCTCTTTTAAACCCAAGGTTTACAACTTCTTCGATGGTGTAATGCAGATCATACAGGTGATAGAGAATAACATCTGCTTCATCATAGCTAAAGCCCAGCTCTTCTTCATCGGATTGCCCAACCCAAAGGTCTGCAGAGGGTTTCTTTTTTATGATACTTTCAGGCACTCTAAGGTACCGTGCTAACTGGTATATCTGGTTTTTGTAGAGGTCTCCTATGGGGTTTAGGCATGAAGCCATGTCGCCATACCACGTTCCGTATCCCAAAAGCAGTTCTGTTTTATTGCTTGTGCCAACCACCAGAGCTTTGTACAGTTGGGAATGGTCAAACAGCGTTATCATTCTCAGTCTTGCAAAGATATTTCCCTTTCTGACCTTGTCCATTTCGTCGAATTTGCTTATGTAGGCATCCGCCGGGTCAGTTATTTCGAAGATCTTATAGTTTATACCTGTATCTTTAACAACCTTTAGTGCATCTTCTACACTTTCTTTGCTCGATAATTTATAAGGCATCAGTATGCCGTAGACATTCTCTTTACCTAAAGCTTCTTTAGCAATATAAGCCACAACGCTTGAGTCAATGCCACCCGATAGACCTATAACTGCTTTAGTAAACCCTGTTTTTGTTATTTCTTGACGTACAAACTCTATTAAATACGACGATATAAATTCACAGTCGATCTTTAATTTATCCAATAGATTCATTGCAAACCTCGTTCTTTCTTATTGGCATGAACAGCCGTGCACGTTCTATATCTCTCAAATCGATCTCTGATGCAAACAACTCCTCTTTCAAAAAAGAGGCTTCCTTTATTATATGTCCGTTTGGGCTAACAATGAACGACTTGCCAAAAAAACCCACGCCATCTTCAAATCCTACCCTGTTTGAGAAAATAACGAAGTAACCATTCAATTGCGCAGAGGTTTTACATACGTTTTCCCATAACTCCCACTTCATGCTATTATGGTCAGACCAAAAAGGGCTTGCTGAGAGTATAATTAAGATCTCTGTTTCATTCTTGAAGGTTGCGTAATGCGAAGAAATGTGGAATGCATCTTCGCAGATGAGTGTTGTGACTTTGCCGAACTTTGTTTTAAAGGTATCTATCGTTTGACCGGGTGAAAAGTACCTTTGCTCCTCAAACATTCCGTAATCGGGTAAAAATCTTTTTTTGTGAATGTTTAAAATCTCTCCGTTTGACAGATACATTGAACTGTTGAAAAAATAGCCGCTTTCTTTCTGAGCAAAACCAAACACTATATCAATATAGTTGCTCTTTTCTTTTAAACTTAAAAACGCGGGGTCGTCAGGTGTTTTTGATGATGTATATACAAGGTCTCTTAGACTATAACCGCAGACAGCAAGCTCTGGAAACACAATTAGGTCACACTTTTCCTCTATTGCCTTATCCGTATAATGCTCAAGTTTTTTTACGTTTTTCTCTACATCACCTAACACCGTGTCTATCTGGCCGATGGCAATCTTCATATCTCACTCCAATTTCATATTTATATCTACCCAACACGCATGGTGGGTTAAGCTTCCCAGTGAAATAAAATCAACGCCCGTTTTCGCCACATCTACTATGTTATTTTCATCTATATTTCCACTTGCCTCGAAAATCGCCTTTTCTTTGAATTTCTCATTTATCTTACTCATATCTTCAACCGACATATTGTCCAACATTACAATATCTGCGCCGTTTTCTATTGCTTCAGTCACCATCTCTTCATTCTCACATTCAACCTCTATCTTTGTTGTGAAGGAGCAGTTCCTTTTGACCATTTCTATTGCCCTTTTTATCGAGCCTGCGGCCTTTATGTGGTTGTCCTTTATTAATGCAGCGTCGAATAGACCAATTCTGTGATTTACGCCACCGCCCACTTTAACGGCGTATTTTTCAAAGAACCTAAACCCCGGAGTTGTCTTTCTTGTGTCAACGATTTCCGCTTTGTAGTCCTTTATCAAATTTGACAAATTCCTTGTTTTTGTTGCAATACCGCTGAGCCTTTGGAGTATGTTTAGACAGATCCTTTCAGCCGTTAAGATCACCTTATCTTCTGCTTCGATTTTTGCTATTGTCTCACCCTTTTTTATCCATTCGCCTTCGTTTTTTAAGATCTCTACAGAGTATGGCCTGCCAAAGATTTGAAACAGGGGGTCAATGAAGATAGAACCTGCAAGCATAGAGTCTTCCTTAGCTCTAATTGTACCTGTTACCTTTCTGTTGCTTCCTATGGCTTCTGTTGTTATATCTGAAAAGTACGAATCCTCTAAAATGTATAGTTCTAAGACCTTTTTCAAGAAAATTGAGTTCATCACGTTCTCTTTATTGAAATCATCCTCTCAATGGGTTTTTTTGCAAGTTCTATTGTTTCGCTGTCGAGCTCTATTTCGTAGATTTCATCCTTCAATGCCCTGTACAGCGATTCGAGTGTTATCTTTTTCATGTTTGTGCAGACCGATTTGCTACCTATTATGTAAAACTCCTTGCCCGGGTTATTTAACTTCAGTTCATAGAGAATGCCTTCCTCTGTGCCAATGATGAACTCTTTTGCATCTGTTTTATTCACATAGTTTATAATTCCACTTGTTGAGCCTATGAAATCGGCCATATCGCGTATTGCCTTGGGGGATTCTGGATGAACAGCCACCTTTGCATCGGGGTGCTCTTCTTTTAGCTTTTTTAAATCTTTAGTTGTGTATTCTTCATGAACAGGGCAGTAGCCATCCCACAGTATAACCTCTTTCTCTTGAACCTGTTCCTTAACGTAACTTCCCAAATTTCTGTCAGGAACGAACAACACGCGCTTTTCGTCTAAGCTCTTCACAACGTTTACAGCGTTTGCTGATGTGCAACATATATCAGACACGGTTTTGACGTCGACATTAGTGTTTACGTAGGAGACAACGGTAGGGTTGCCCAATTCCTCTTTTTTCTTTAAAATCTTTTCTTTTGTTGCCATATCGGCAAGAGGGCAAACGGAATTAATCTCAGGAATTAAAACCTTCCTATCAGGACACAGCACCTTTGCCGTTTCAGCCATAAACTTAACACCACAAAACACTATTATGTCTGAGTTTAGCTTTGTTGCCTCTATTGCCAAAGCCAACGAATCGCCTCTTATATCAGCTATTTCCTGTATATCATCGATCTGATAGTAGTGTGCGAGTATCACCGCATTTTTTTCTTTTTTTAGCTTCAATATTTCATTTTTTAACTTTTCGTTAGTCATAATAACCTCCAAAAATTACTTGCAAAGGATAATACACGAGATTTTTAAAATCAAGGGTAAAACATGTTTTTGTTGAAAGAGGTTAGTTTTTTTTATATATATTTTAAGCCTTAGATAACAATCGAGGTGAGAAGGGATGGATGGTATGCACACGTATAAGGTTTTGGCTTTAGTTATATACAGAGACGAAAAAAAGCTTGTCACTACGAACATTGTAAGGGCAAAGAATAA
>JALUBE010000082.1 GCA_027045065.1 Desulfurellales bacterium
GATCAATGCAATTATAGATAATTTGCAGAATGTTGTTAAAGGCATCCAAGAGTCGGCCAAAGTGGCAGACAGTATATCGATTGACACAGCAAAGAGTGTTGAGGATGTTGCCAATTGGAATGAAAATGTATTTCAAAAGTCCCAAGATGAGCTTGTGGAATTGGCTAAAAAGCTCGGAGAGGCTACAAAGAACATTGAGGGTATTGTCAACCTTATTAGAGACATTGCAGAGCAAACGAACTTGCTTGCGCTAAATGCTGCCATTGAAGCAGCCCGTGCTGGAGAAGCTGGCCGCGGCTTTGCCGTCGTTGCCGATGAGGTTAGGAATTTGGCCGAGAAGAGCCAAAGAGCAACGGGTGATATATCCGATGCTATTAAGGCAATAGAAAAGAGCTCTTTCGATATGATCGAAAAGATAAACTTTAACTCAGAGGAGTCAAAGCAGCTTGTTGAGGCAATAAAATCGTTAAAAGATAATGTCGATTCTTTAGATGCTAATATTAAACAGCTACTTGATACAGTTTCGATCTTTAATGTTTAGGGGGGAAGGCTAATATGGGGATGACGATTTCTCAAAAGATCTTGGCTAAGAAATCACACAGGGGTGGAGTGAAGCCGGGCGAGATTGTTATGGCTGATGTGGATTTAGCTTTTGCAAACGACATAACTGCACCAATAGCTATAGATTTTGTTAAGAGATTGGGTGTTGATGTTTTTGACAAGAACAAGATTGCCTTAATTCCCGATCATTTTACGCCCAATAAGGACATAAACTCGGCAAACCAGTGCAAGATTATGCGTGATTTTGTTAAGGAAAGGGGTTTGCCCAACTATTGGGAGTCAGGAGAGGTTGGCATTGAGCATGCCCTTTTGCCTGAACAGGGGTTTGTTAAACCTGGAATGCTCATTGTAGGTGCAGATTCCCATACGTGTACGCATGGCGCGTTGGGTGCATTTGCTACAGGTATGGGTTCGACAGATGTGGGTTTTGCCTTTGCGACAGGCAAGAGTTGGTTTAGGGTTCCAGAGAGCATGAAGTTTGTTTATAAGGGCAATAGAAATAAGTGGGTTGTGGGTAAGGACTTAATCCTTTACACGATCGGCAAGATCGGTGTTGCAGGTGCGCTATACAAATCGATGGAGTTTACCGGTGATGCCATAAGAGAACTTCCCATGGAAGATAGGTTGACGATGTGCAATATGGCAATAGAGGCTGGTGCAAAAAATGGCATTGTTGAGCCGGACGATGTTACAATTGAGTATTTAAAGGAGCGTGGCATAGAAAAGGATCAGTATGAGATTTTAAAGAGCGACGGGGATGCTGAATATTCTGATGTAATTGAGATAGATGTTTCCAATATTGAGCCGCAGGTGGCTTTTCCACATCTACCGTCAAACGTTAGGGGTGTTTCTGAGATCAAAGAGGATGTTAAAATTGATCAGGCATTCATCGGATCTTGCACCAATGGTAGAATTTCCGATTTAAGGGAAGCGGCAAAGGTTTTGAAAGGTAATAAAATAGCAAAATACGTCAGACTGATAATCATACCTGCAACTGTTGAGGTTTACAGACAGGCTTTGAAAGAGGGGTTGTTTGATATATTCTTGGACGCTGGTGCCGTAATATCAACGCCCACATGTGGGCCATGTCTTGGTGGATACATGGGCATTCTGGCTGATGGTGAGGTGTGTGTCTCGACATCGAATAGGAATTTTGTCGGAAGAATGGGGTCTAAAAAATCGTTCATATACCTTGCATCGCCAGCCGTTGCTGCAGCGAGTGCTGTAGCTGGTAAAATCGTTCATCCGGATGAGGTGGTAAAATGATAATCAAGGGTAGAGTCTGGGTTTATCCAGACAACGTGGATACGGATGTGATTATTCCTGCGCGGTATTTGAATACATCAGATCCAGAAGAGCTTGCCAAACATTGCATGGAAGATATAGATGAGAGCTTTGCAAAAGAGGTGAAGAAGGGCGATATAATCGTTGCCGGTCATAACTTTGGCAGTGGTTCAAGTAGAGAACATGCACCAATCGCCATTAAAGCGAGCGGAGTGGCCTGTGTTATAGCAAAGTCTTTCTCGCGCATCTTTTATAGAAACGCGTTTAACATTGGTTTGCCCATTTTGGAAAGCGATGTGGTGGATGAACTTGAGAAGTTTGATGAGATTGAGGTTGACACGGAAGAGGGCAGGATAAGGGTTTTAAAAAACGGTAAGGTGTTTAAATCCAGTGTTATTCCCGATTTTATGCAGAACCTGATTGAATCCGGCGGTCTGTTTAATTATGCAAAGAAGATACTAAATGTTTGAGGTGGGTTATGGGTAGATATAAAATTGCCGTTATGGAAGGCGATGGCATAGGTCCTGAGATTGTTGCCGAAGGGATTAAGGTTTTGAACGAGGTTGCATCAAGATTCAACCATGAGTTTGAGTATGTCAAGGTATACGTTGGAGGATGCGCCATTGATAAATTTGGCGAACCATTGCCACAAAGCGAGGTGGAGAAGATTTTAAAGTGTGATGCACTGTTCTTTGGTGCCGTCGGTGGTCCTAAATGGGACAATCTGCCTCAGGATAAGAAGCCCGAAGCTGGTCTCTTGGGCATTAGGAAGGCTTTGGGTGCTTTTGCCAATTTAAGGCCGGCAAAGGTCTTTGACGAGCTCATTGACGCAAGCACACTGAAACCAGATGTAATTAGGGGTATCGATATATTGGTTGTGAGGGAACTAACGGGCGGTATCTATTTTGGTGAGCCGAGGGGTGTTTTTGAAGAGAATGGCGTAAAGAAGGCTGTTAATACAATGGTATATACGGAACCTGAAATAGAGCGCATAGTTAGGCTTGCATTCGATCTCGCAAGGCAAAGGAGAAAAAAGGTTACGAGTGTTGATAAAGCCAATGTTTTGGATGTTTCACAGTTTTGGAGGGATGTTGTAGATCGTGTTGCTAAAGATTACCCCGATGTTGAGTACAACCACCTGCTTGTTGACAACGCCGCTATGCAGCTCGTTAGGGATCCAAAGCAGTTTGACGTGATTGTTACGGGCAATATTTTCGGTGATATTCTGTCCGATGAAGCAAGCATGCTGACAGGTTCCATCGGTATGTTGCCCTCTGCATCCATCGGTGGTAGGGTTGGTATGTTTGAGCCAATTCATGGTTCCGCTCCGGACATTGCCGGTTTGGGCATTGCAAACCCCATTGCTCAAATAGAATCCGCTGCCATGATGCTTAAATACGGGTTGAAACTCGATGAAGAGGCAGAAACTATTGAGAGAGCTGTCGATCTGGTTTTGAAGATGGGCTATAGGACACCCGATATTATGAGCGAGGGCAAAAGGAAGGTCAACACCCAACAGATGGGAGATCTAATAGCAAAGGCTGTGGGGGATGTGTAGATGAAGATTGGTATAATTTCCGATTCCCATGACAACATTGAAGCTATTAAATTGGCGGTTGATCTGTTAAACAAGGAAAACGTCGATTTAACGATACATTTGGGCGATATTGTATCGCCCTTTTGCTTTGACTATTTTAATAAGCTCAAAAGTCCGTTTTTGGGTGTTTTCGGCAACAACGACGGTGAGGTGTTGTTTTTAGAGCAGAAGAGTGAGGGTAAACTGTACAAGCCACCTTATGAGGTTGAACTCGATGGTAAGGAATTTGTTTTGATGCATGAGCCCTTTGGTATCGATAAAATTGCAAACGAATACGACTACGTGCTTTACGGTCATCTCCATAAAATTGACATTAGAAAAACCAAAAGGGGCTATATAATAAATCCGGGTGAACTATGCGGTTATATAACAGGCAAGAGGACATTCGTGATTCTAAGCACGCAGGCAAACGCAGTGGATCTGAGGGCTGTTTAGCATTAAAGCGGGTTTCCTTTGAGGGTAGTTTCGGCAATGCCAGGCTCTTTCATCTACCTCAGTTTGCCTTTGCGGGCAGGAGTAATGTTGGCAAGTCATCCTTGATAAACGCCGTTTTGAATAGAAAAATAGCGTATGTGAGTAAAAACCCCGGTAAGACGGTACTCATAAACTTCTATAGGGTCAACGATATGTTCTTCATCGTTGATTTGCCGGGCTATGGGTATGCCAAGAGGTCAAAAGGCTTAAGACAAAGGTGGAAATGCATAATTGAGGATTATCTGAAGAATGCCAATTTGCTCTACCATGTGTTCGTTTTGATCGATTCAAGGCACCTGCCTATGGACAGCGACATTATGTTCATAGATTGGCTCAAGTTCTATAGCAAGGATTTCAGCGTTGTTTTTACCAAGACGGACAAGGCTACGCAGAAGTCGATCTCCGACGCTTTGAAGTATTTGAGGGAAAAATGTGGCGATGTGAAATACTTTCTCACGTCCGCACATAAAAAAAGGGGTATTGACAAGCTGTGTGACTTTATTGTCAATAGGGCTACTTTATAGTATATATCTGCTCAAATCCCTGTCTTCAACGATGTCGGAGAGTTTCTCTGCTACGTAGTTTGCATCAATCGTTATATCTTTGCTTTCTATATCTGGCGCTTCGAAGGATATGTCTTCGAGCAGCTTCTCAAGCAGGGTATGGAGGCGTCTCGCACCGATGTTTTCCGTTTCCTTGTTAATCTTTTCTGCTATTTCTGCTATCTTTTCGATGGCATCGTCGGTGAATTCTAAGTTTATTTCCTCTGTTTCAAGCAAGGCCTTGTACTGCTTGATCAAAGCGTTCTTCGGCTCTTTCAGTATCCTTATAAAGTCCTCTTTTGTAAGTGGTTTTAACTCAACCCTTATGGGAAACCTACCCTGCAGTTCGGGTATCATATCGCTGGGTTTGACTTGATGGAATGCCCCTGCAGCAATGAACAATATATGATCGGTTTTTATTGAGCCATAGCGTGTATTTACCGTTGAGCCCTCAACGATAGGCAAAAGATCCCTTTGTACACCTTCACGCGATACATCAGGCCCGTGTGATGAGCCCGATTTTGTTACAATCTTATCTATTTCGTCTATAAACACGATGCCATCGTTTGAAGCCTTTTCAATGGCTTTTTCCTTTACTTTGTCTTTATCTATGAGCTTTTGAGCTTCCTCTTCTTGGAAAATCCTCAAAGCCTCTTTTACGGTCACCTTTCTCGTCTTTTTTCTGCCTGGTAGTATGTTGTCAAGCATGTCCCTTAAGCTTGAATCCAACTCGTCAATAGGTGCTGCGGCCACCTCTATAAATGGCATGAATTGATCGTTTCTCTGCGGATTAATAGTTATTTCTATTACCTTGTTATCCAATTCACCGTTCTTTAATTTTTCCCTAAATTTTTCCCGCGTTCTTTGGATTCTCTCTTCCTCTTCCGTGTCGTAGATGGATCGCTTCTTTATAGGCGGTACAAGTATGTCTAAAACCCTCTCTTCTGCTTCTTTTTTTGCCTTGTCTTCAACCTTTTTGAGTTCTTCCTGCTTGACCATCTCGTAGCTTATGCGTGCCAGATCCCTTATTATGGACTCAACGTCCCTTCCGACGTATCCAACCTCTGTGAATTTGCTTGCCTCAACTTTGACAAACGGTGCGTTTGTAATTTTTGCAATTCTTCGTGCTATTTCTGTTTTTCCAACGCCTGTAGGACCGATCATGAGTATATTTTTGGGCATTATCTCTTCTTTTATGTCGCTCTGAACCTTGTGTCTTCTGTATCGCGTTCTCAGTGCTATAGCAATAGCCTTTTTTGCCTCATTTTGTCCCACAATGTATTTGTCTAATAGCTCTACGATCTTTTTGGGCGTCAACTTATCTTCCATCTCATTCTCCTAATGTTTCTATGACGATGTTGTCATTTGTGTATATGCAAATGGATGAGGCTATCTTTAGGGATTCCTCCACAATTCCTTTGGCGTCCAAGTTGCTGTATTTTAAGAGCGCCTTTGCTGCTGCATAGGCGTAGTTTCCACCAGATCCTATGGCACAGATGTTTTCATCCGGGGTTAAAACATCACCATTGCCACTGATTAAATACATAGTATCCTTATCCGCTGCTATTAAAAGCGCTTCGAGTCTTCTTAAAATCTTATCTGTGCGCCACTCCTTTGCCAACTCAACAGCAGCACGCGTCAAGTTGCCCGCATACTCATTGAGTTTATCCTCTAACTTCTCAAACAGCGTAAAAGCATCGGCTGTTGCACCGGCAAATCCGACAATAACTTTATCATTATAAAGCTTTCTTATCTTCTTTGCTTTGGATTTTACAACGGTATTACCCAATGTAACCTGACCATCGCCGCCCAATGCGACGACGTTATCCTTTTTTATGCAGATTATGGTTGTGCCTTTGAATTCCATTTATGCACTCTTCTTGTTTTTGACAAGGATCGGGGGTTTTCCTTCGTTTACAACATCTTCGTTGATTACACACTCCGTTACGCCCTTCATGGATGGTATTTTGTACATCAAATCCACCATGATTTGCTCCATTATGCTGCGTAATCCCCTTGCGCCGACCTTCCTTTCAATGGCTTTTTTGGCTATAGCCCTTAAAGCGCCATCCGTTATCTTGAGCTCGACATTGTCCAGCTTGAGCATCTTTCGGTACTGTTTCACCAAAGCGTTCTTCGGCTCGGTTAGTATCCTTACAAGCTCGTCTTCAGACAGCTCTTGTAGTGTTGCTACGACGTGCAACCTTCCTATTAGTTCAGGTATTAAGCCATATTTCATCAAATCTTCAGGTGTTACCTGTTTGAGTAAGTTGTACTTTTCCGTTTTGTCTATCTCTATAGGGTTTGTGAAACCTATACTCTTCTGATTTATCCTTCTTGCTATGATTTTTTCCAAACCCTCAAAAGCGCCACCACAGATAAACAGTATGTTTGTTGTGTCCACCTGTATGAATTCCTGTTGCGGGTGCTTCCTGCCGCCGTAAGGTGGCACATTTACTACGCTACCCTCGATTATCTTCAACAGCGCCTGTTGAACACCTTCTCCGGATACGTCCCTTGTTATTGAAGGATTTTCGCTCTTTCTTGAGATCTTGTCTATCTCGTCTATGTAAACAATGCCTTTCTGGGCCAATGCAACATTGTAGTCTGCAGCTTGTAAAAGTCTCACAAGTATGTTCTCTACATCTTCGCCAACGTATCCCGCCTCTGTTAAGCTTGTGGCATCGGCAATTGCAAACGGCACATCCAGGATCTTGGCCAGTGTTTTTGCAATCAGTGTCTTTCCTGTTCCTGTTGGTCCTATGAGCAGGATGTTGCTCTTTTCTAACTCCACATCGTCCTTTTTTCTGCGCGATGAGTTCACAGCATTTATTCTTTTATAATGATTGTAAGCCGCAACAGATAAAATCTTCTTTGCATCATCTTGGGCAACTATATATTCGTCCATTCTTTTCTTTATTTCTTCAGGAGTTAAAGGAACAAGTTTTTCATCCTTTTTTCTGTTTAATTCTTCATCTTCAGCCAGTATGTCTTCGCACAGAGCCACACACTCATCGCAGATGTATACGCCTGGTCCTGCTATGAGTTTTCTAACCTCATCCTGTGTTCTTCCACAGAAGGAGCACCTCAGTGTACCCTGAGGTCTGTCACTTCCGTCCATTGTTTTCATGCAATTTCTCCTCTTCTTCTCTTGAATAAATTATTTTATCAATAATCCCGTAATCCAACGCTTCCTTTGCACTCATAAAATAATCCCGTTCTGTGTCCTTTTCAATGGTCTTTAGCCGTTTTCCAGTGTGTTTTGCGAGTATTTCGTTGAGTAGTTTCTTTAATCTCAAAATCTCCTTTGCGTGTATCTCGATTTCCGTAGCTTGGCCTGTTATCCCACCTATGGGCTGATGTATCATAATCCTTGAATGGGGTAGAGAATACCTTTTGCCCTTTGTTCCACTTGCAAGCAGCAATGCTCCCATAGATGCTGCTGAGCCGATACAGATTGTTGTTACGTCGCACTTGATATACTGCATGGTATCGTAGATTGCAAGCCCCGCAGTAACCACACCGCCAGGGGAATTTATGTACAAGAATATATCCTTTTCTGGGTCTTCGCTTTCCAAAAATAGCAGTTGGCTTACAACTACGCTTGCCACTTCGTCAGTTATTTCTCCGTCCAACATAATAATTCTATCCTTTAAAAGTCGCGAGTAGATGTCGTAAGCCCGTTCACCCTGCGGTGTTTTCTCAATTACAATAGGTATTAGGTTCATTCTTGCTCTTCCTTTGTCTCAGTTTTTGCTTCCTCTTTTTTATCTTCATTCTCTTTTACTATTTTTGCATTCTCATATAGAAAGTCAAGGGCTTTATCGCCTAAGATTTCCATCTGTATCAACGGTAAAACGTTGTTCTGCTGATACTCTTTGTATAGCTCCTCAAACGTTTTTCTTTGGGCATTGGCATGTTGCTGGATCACCTCGTTTATTTCTTCAGAGGACACATCAATCCCTTCTTTCTTTGCAATTTCAAGGAGTATAAAAGTTGCTTTCACCCTTTTTATAGCTTCGGGCTCGAATTTTTCCCTCAAGACTTGTGGTTTGAACTCATCCGAACTGACGTCCACACCCATGTAGTACATGTTTTTGACATAATCCATAATCATTTGGTTTGTTTCCTGGTTAACCAAGCTCTGGGGAAGTTCAAAGTCGTATTGAGCCATTAATTTTTCTAAAAGCTCGTCTTTTTGTCTCTCTTTTTCCTCGATCTCTTTGTTTTTCTTAAGTCTTTCCCTAATGTCCTTTAGTAGATCGTCAACGGTTTTGAACTCTTTGTTTATCTTTTGTGCAAACTCGTCGTTGATTTCGGGCAATTTTTTCTGTTTGATTGATTTTAGTGTAACTTCGAAAACCACATCTTTGCCTTTTAAAGCCCTTAATGGGTAGTCTTTATCAAACGACGCTTCAATGCTTTTTGTTTCACCTTTTTTCATGCCTTCCAAGTTGCTTTCTATTTCATCGATCAGCTGTTTTTTTCCTAACTCAACATGCAGGTTTTCACCACCGAACTCCTTGATGGGGTATTGTGTTGTTTTGGTAAATGTTTTTATATCTATTACCGCTATATCACCCTTTTCAAGCGTATCCCCCTCTTTTTCTTCTAATGTGGCAAATGCGTCCCTTAACTGTTCCAATACCTTGTTGACGTCTTCCTCTGTTATTTCTATTGGCTTTGACTTGATCTCTATGCCTTTGTACTCTTTGAGTTCGAATTCTGGTTTGACATCAACCGTTGCAACAAATGACAGCCCTTTTTCCTCATCAAATTCTACATTAGTAAATACGGGATCTGATACCGTTTCTATCTTGTTATCCTGTACAGCAAACTCATACGCCTCAAGCATCAGTTCCCTTTTAAGGTCATTTTCTATGTCTTCCTTGTAGGTCTTTAAGATGATTTCCTTTGGCACCTTTCCTTTTCTAAAACCCTTAATCCGCGCTGTTTTTCTTATTTCCTTGACGATCTCATCCTTCTTTTTCTTTATTCTTTCCGGTTCAACCTCTATTTGAATTTTCTTTCTCGAGGGTTTGGCGTTTTCTACCGTTACTTGCACCTTTCTTCCTCCTGCATTTTTAGTTAGCTGAATATACCAAAAGAAAACCATTTTTTCAACGTTTTGCGAATTTGTAGCTTGATATATCAGTCTTCTTTTATTAGTCTTTATGTGTTATGAAGGTTTTGCTTATAGAGGATGATGCACATTTAGGCGACGCCTTAAAACGATATTTAGAAAGGGAGGGGTTTTCGTGCACGTGGATTGAGGATGATAGGGAAGTACTTTTGATTTTAAACAGTGAAGCATTTGATATTGTTGTTCTGGACTTGATCTTAAAGTTTGAAGCCGGAGAAAAGATTTTGGAGAAGATAAAGAAAAAGTATGATTTGCCTGTTATTGTTCTGACTGCAAAGGGTGAGATAGAGGATAAAGAGGTCTGTTTCAAATTGGGTGCAGATGACTATATTACAAAACCGTTCAACCCGCGTGAACTTGTGTTGAGGATAAAGTCCGTATGCAAAAGGTATTACGGTAAAGAGATTGTGACCGTGGGAGATATTGAGATTGATCTTGAGAAAAAGACAGTTAAAAAGAACGGTTTGTTAGTGGATCTAACGAATAAAGACTGGCAATTGCTTGAACTTTTGGTCAGAAACAGGGGAAAGGTTGTTTCCACCGATAAAATCTTAAGCTACGTTTGGCCATACTCGGAGACAGATGAAAACTCTGTTAGGGCTTATATAAAGAGATTGAGAAGTGCCCTGGGCAGAGATCTCATTAAAAACCTAAAGGGTAGGGGGTACATGTTTTTAGGATAAGACTGTTCCGCGAAGATAAAATCGTTTTGGTTATAGTAGCGGGTCTTATATTGTGGTTTTTGGGTGTTAATGTCCTGTTGATGTTTTATGTCAAAAGCAAGCTTGTTAATTATTTTAAGCGAAACGTTGATCTCTACCTCGATTTTTACAGTAAAGGCTATTTGGAAAAACTGCCTTCGCATATAAAAGTTACAAAGAGTACGGTCAAGGATAAAAATTACAGATTTTACGGTGTTTTGGGCAATAAGTATGTATTTGTAAATGTGAATAAAATTAGAAATGAACTCCTTAAGTTCTCTTTGCTTCTTTTTTTGTGGGAATTTCTTTTAACCGCTTTGATCTTGTTTGTTGTTTATGCGGGCCTAAAGCGTTTATTTAGAAGGCAAAGGTGCACGGATCAGTTCTTAAGGTTTATTCTCGTTGCCATATCACACAAATTAGGCAACTTTTTAGCGGCACAGAGGGTAAATCTGGAGCTTGCGGAAATGGATGATAAGAGCAAAAACAGATTGTCATTTGCTCTCTCAGAGATGGAAAAGGATTTTAAAGTGATTTCTTCTACTATAAAAAGTATAACAGCAGACAAAGTGAAGTTATCATATGTTGATGTTGTGGAAGAATTTAGAGAGATTTTGAAGAGCCATATTGCTTCTGACAAGAGGGTCAAAGTGGATATATCAATCGATAAATATTTCATTAACATCGATGCAACCGATTTGAGGATTGTTCTGTCTGAGATCTTGACAAATGCCTTTAAGTATTCTTTAAGCTGGATTTCCGTTTCTTTGGAACAATACGGAAAAGGTGTGAAGTTAGTGATGGCAAACGATGTAAAAACCGTATCAAAGGGGTCAGGCATAGGTCTTTCCATTGTGGATTTCTTGTGTAGGAAAAACGGATGGGTATTTGCCAAAAGCGTTGATAACAATACATTTGAGGTTGTTTTTGTGGTTAATCCATCTAAAGCGATTGCGTAAATAAAAAGAGGGGCTTTAAAGCCCCTCTTATCTTTATCCTTTCCTAAAGACGATCTCGTTATTTTCGATATCTGCGATGATCTTATCGCCTTTGACAAACTTGCCTTCGAGTATTGCCCTTGCAAGCTTGTTTTCAAGCCTGTTCTGTATGTATCTCCTCAACGGTCTTGCGCCGAACACTGGATCGAAGCCCTCGGATGCAATCCTTTCAACTAACCTATCCGTAACCTCAAGTTCGTAGCCAGCCTCTTTGACCTTCTCATAGGTTTTCTTAAGCAGTAACCTTACAATCTGTTTGATCTCGTTCCTACCCAATGGATTGAATACGATTATTTCATCGATCCTGTTTAAGAACTCAGGTTTAAATCGCCTTTTGAGTTCGGCATTGACTTCTACTACGGCCTTTTCGAATTCGATTTTGTACTCCTCTGTCCCTGGTTCACCCTTTATGCGTGTTAGATACTCGCTTCCAATGTTAGATGTCATGATTATAACGGTGTTTCTAAAGTCTACCGTAACGCCCTTTGAATCTGTCAGGCGTCCATCGTCAAGCACCTGCAATAGGATATTGAACACCTCAGGGTGTGCCTTTTCTATCTCGTCAAGCAGGATTACAGAATACGGTTTTCTCCTTACTGCCTCGGTCAACTGACCGCCCTCTTCATAACCCACGTATCCAGGCGGTGCACCTATTAATCTTGCAACGGAGTGCTTCTCCATGTATTCGCTCATGTCAATTCTGATAATGGCCCTTTCATCGTCAAACAAATACTCCGCCAGAGCCTTTGAAAGCTCCGTTTTTCCCACACCCGTTGGACCTAAGAACATAAACGATGCAATGGGCCTGTTTTTATCGGCAAGTCCAGCTCTTGATCTAAGAATAGCATCCGTTACGGCTTTAACGGCATGATCCTGACCTACAACCCTCTCCTTTAGTTTCTCTTCCATCTTCAAGAGTTTTTCTTTCTCGCTTTCTAACATCTTGGATACGGGGATGCCGGTCCACTTGGACACAATTGCTGCTATCTCTTCCTCTGTTACTTCCTCTTTCAGTAGTCTGTTTTCAATGGAGTTGAGCTCTTTGTTCTTTTCTTCAAGCTCATTTTGAAGCTTTGGCAACTCTCCGTATTTTAAGACACTTGCCTTTTCAAAATCACCGTTCCTTTCTGCGATCTCGATCTCTGTCTTGATTTTGTCGATTTTCTCTTTTATAGAGTGGATCTCAGATATTAGATTTTTCTCGTATTGCCATCTTGCTCTCAGCTCATTGAGTTCCTCTTTTAATTGGGCGAGTTCTTTTTCTATATCCTCAAGCCTCTTTTTAGAATCCTCGTCATTTTCTTTCTTCAAAGCTTGTCTTTCTATCTCAAGCTGTGCGATTTTTCTGTTTAGGTTGTCTATTGGCTCTATTTCACTTTCAAGCTGTGTCTTTAAGCTTGCTGCCGCCTCATCCACTAAGTCTATAGCCTTGTCCGGCAAGAACCTGTCTGTGATGTATCTGTGACTTAAGACAGCCGCTGCAACTAAAGCAGAGTCTTTTATCTTAACACCGTGATGCACTTCGTATTTCTCTTTCAGACCCCTCAAGATTGATATTGTGTCCTCAACCGTTGGTTCTTTTACGTAAACGGGCTGAAATCTCCTTTGAAGGGCTGCGTCCTTTTCTATGTGCTTTCTGTACTCTTTCAGCGTTGTAGCACCGATGCATCTCAGTTCGCCGCGAGCGAGCATGGGCTTGAGCATGTTGGATGCGTCCATTGAGCCCTCAGCTGCACCTGCTCCAACAACGGTGTGTAACTCGTCGATAAACAGGATAATTCTACCTTCAGATCTTTTAACCTCGTTTAGAACGGCCTTTAACCTTTCCTCAAATTCACCCCTAAACTTTGCACCGGCGATTAGAGAGCCCAAATCCAATTCTATAATACTTTTGTCTTTCAAACTCTCTGGTACATCGCCTTTGGCAATCCTCTGTGCCAATCCTTCTACAATGGCTGTTTTACCTACGCCGGGTTCTCCAATTAGTACCGGATTGTTCTTTGTTTTCCTTGAAAGGATCTGAATGGTTCTTCTTATTTCATCGTCCCTTCCAATGACGGGATCTAATTTGCCGCTTCTTGCTAACTCTGTTAAATCCCTTCCGTATTTCTTCAAGGCCTCATATTTTTCCTCTGGATTTTGATCTGTAACTCTTACGCCACCTCTTATATCGACTAAAGCCTTTAATAGTTCATCCTTTTTAATATTGAAATGCTTAAAAACCTCTGCTGCATCACAGTTTTCACTCATTGCGACAAAGAAGTGCTCGACACTGATGTATTCGTCCTCCATCTGGCGCATTAACTCTTCTGCTTTTTTGAAGACATCATCTAATTCCTTTGTGATATAAATTTGAGCCGATGTGGATGATGTGAACTCAACCTTTGGAAGTCTCTCTATAAGCTCGTCTGTGTAGTTTTGAAAATCTTGGACATTTGTGCCCAATTTCTTCAGAATTGAAACGGCTACGCTTTCTGGATCAGAGGTTATAGCCCTTAAAAGGTGCAACGATCCTATCTGTTGATTTTTGTGAGTCTCGGCTATGCTTTTTGCGTTTTGTAGAGCCTCTTGGGATTTTACAGTCAACCTGTTTATATCCATTTCTCCCTCCTTCTATTGGTTTTTGTTTGGATAACAAAATCAGGGGAGAGACATCTCTCCCCCGACATTGCCATCCTATTTCTCTTCCTTCTGAATCGGTATCTCCTTCGGCTTGGATTCCGGTTTCTTTGGCAATGTGATCATCAATAGACCGTCTTTGTACTTTGCCTGGATCTTGTCTACATCGACGTTGTCTGGCAACAGGAAGCTCCTTGAGAAGGAACCGTAGCTCCTCTCCATTCTGTAGTAATTCTTGCCTTCTTCTTTTCTTTCAAACTTTCTCTCACCGAAGATGGTCAATGTGTTGTTCTCCAAGTTTATCTTTATGTCGTCCTCTTTCATTCCGGGAGCTTCAACCTCTATATTGATGGCATCCTTTGTCTCATAGATGTCAACTGCCGGTATCCATTCGCTTGTCTCCTTGCTTTTTGCAGGTGTTGGCAAGAGATCATCAAATACCCTGCTCAATCTCTCCTGTAAGGTTGTTAACTCTCTGAAGGGCTCCAATGCGTTCAACATGGCTACCACCTCCTTTTACATTTTTTTCTTTCAACTTCCGCTTACTAATATAACCCTTATAATCATATTGTCAAGGTCAGATGTAAAATTTTTTAATTTTTTTGCTATTGTTGTTTTTATAAGCTAATCCGAAAATTTTAAGACTTGACATTATTGGTATAAAGGTTATATTAATGGTAGCAACTTTAAAGAAGAGGTGACGAGCCATGAGGGATCCATACGAGGTTTTGGGTGTATCAAGGGATGCTACTGAAGAAGAAATAAAAAAGGCATATAGAAGGTTGGCGAGGAAATACCATCCGGATCTCAATCCTAACAACAAGGAAGCAGAGAAGAAGTTTAAAGAGATCAACGAGGCTTACTCCATACTCTCTGATCCTGAGAAACGTAAACAGTACGATCAATTTGGATTTTCCGGCTTTGGATCAGGTGGGGCAGGTGGTTATGACTTTAGCAATTTCAAGGACTTTGGCTTCGATTTTGGCAACTTCAAGGGATATTATTCGACGTCTAATGATTTTGATATAGGTGATCTGTTCGAAAATCTCTTTGGCATGAGCAAAAAGGCAGGCTTTAGAAGCACCTATGAGCCAAAGGGTGCGGATATTTACTACACAATGGATTTGGACTTTATGGATGCCGTTAAAGGCACGACTATAACATTAAATATTAACGGCGAGAGGGTAAAGGTTAAAATCCCGCCAGGCATAAAAAACGGCACAAAACTAAAGGTACCGGGTAAGGGCCAGCCAGGGCCAGGCGGAAGGGGTGATCTCCACATAATTGTCAACGTAAAACCCAATCCAGATTTTGAGATTAAGGATGGAAAGCTTTACACGACATTTGAAATACCGTTAGTAACGGCGCTGTTTGGCGGCACTGCAGATGTGAAAACACCGGATGGCACTGTTAAAATAAAGATACCGAAAGGTACGCAGTGCGATCAGGTGTTTAAGGTAAACGGTAAAGGTATAGGTAGTGATCCGCTTTATGCAAGGGTTAAGGTTAAGATACCTAAAAACGTAAAGGAAGATGAGCATATAAAACAGGCATTGGGGGCATAAGCCATGAAGAGGAAAAACGGGTACTATACGATAGGTATGGTTGCCGAGATCTTGAATGTCCATCCGCACACATTGAGGGAATATGAAAGAGAGGGTTTGATTAAACCCATAAGGACTGCGGGCAATATTAGGCTTTATACGGATAAGGATATTGAGGATATTAAGTTTATCAGGGAGATGACGCAGGAGTTGGGAGTGAACCTCGCGGGTGTTGACATCATAATGAGGATGAAAAAACAGATAGAACAGTTGCATGAGATAATAGAGAACTTAGAGAAGGCTTTGAGGAAGAGGATTGAAGAGGAGCAGGCGCGAAAGAGTAGTCTTGTTAAGAAAGAGCCTGCTCATGTGGTTGAGATTAAGATTGAAAGAGAATAAGCTATTGGCCCAGCTCCTCGGATCTCTTTGTTGCAGCATAAACTGCTTCGATGAATGCACCACGTACGCCACTTTTTTCTAATTCAGCTAAACCAAAGATCGTTGTTCCGCCGGGTGATGCCACCATATCTTTGAGCTCTGCTGGGTGCTTGCCCGTTTTTAAGACCAACTCTGCAGCGCCTTTAACCGTTTGAGCCGCAAGTTTTAAAGCATCTTCTCTTCTTAAGCCCACCTTAACACCGCCATCAGCCAATGCCTCAATAACTTCAAAAACATAGGCAGGACCACTTCCAGATAATCCTGTAACGGCGTCCATATACCGTTCGTTGTGTATTACAACAACTTCGCCCACAAGCCCAAGTATCGCCATTGCCATCTCTTCATCTTCTTTTGTTGTTCGCGGCCCGCAGTATATGGCACTTGCTGCCTGTTTGACAATTGCTGCTATGTTCGGCATCACACGGATAAATCTGCCTTTTTTGAGAATTGAGCGCATGACCTCTATTTTAATTCCTGCAGCTATCGATATTATGAGTTTGCTGTTGTCTATGAAAGGATAAATGTTTTGGAGACAATCCACAATATCTATTGGCTGAACTGCGAGTATTATAATGTCTGACTCTTTGGCCAACTGTGGGTTATCCATTGCCCTCACGCCGTATTTCTCTTCAACCTTTTTAGCTACCTCAGGTTTGTCAGAGACAATGATATTTTTCTTGTTTATGCCCACACTCAAAAGGCCGCTTAAAAGAGCAGTTCCCATTTTACCAACGCCAATAATCCCTATTACCTTGTCCTTTAGCATAAGAACCCCCTTGTTTTTTCAAGTAAGATTATAAAAAAATACCAAAAAAGCAAGAGCTTAGGTATTTTTGTTGAGAAGTTTATGTTTTTACGATTTTTTCATGGGGTATGAGATATTTTTAAATAGATTTTGGATTTTAGGTTTTGAATTATGGATTGTGTGTGATAATTAATTGATGGTAAAATGGAGGGACTAATAATGAGAAATGCGATGATTGTGGTGATTTTGTTTACGTTTTTGTCTATTTCTTTTGCTAAACAAAGGACAGGAAATAGTAAGTTTATCTTTGCAAAGGATGTTGATGAAGTCAGTTGTGTTGAGCCGTTGGCGATCAGAGCTAAGGTAGTTGCTGTTAATGTTAGTAGGAAAAGGTGTTTGATTAGGGTAGCAAGCGAAACCCTTAGAGGTAGATACATTGTTCTTGAGGGTTGCACTATAATCAAAAGCGGTGGTTATGTTCGTGGTGTATATTGTTCTGGTCAATTCTCGTTTTTAAAGGGTGGGTTCGAAAAGAGGTGAGACAATGAAAAGATTGGCTATTTTCCTTTTGTTTGTTTTGGTTGTTTTTTTTGGTTTTAAGTCTTATGGAATTGATAAAACATATTGTGCAAAACCACCTTTTATTCAGACTGTCGTTCCTGCAAATATAATGCTCGTATTAGATTATTCGGGTAGTATGGGTTGGGCTGCTTATGCTGATAGGGATCCTAACGGTGCTACTGATTATCAGCAGGTGCAAACTGATAATGGCGTGGTTATATCTTATTACCATCCTAACAAAACTTACTACGGTTATTTTAAGCCGGATGCAAGATATTCTGAGGTGAATGAAGTTTGGCAAGAAGATCCAAACGGATATTATTCTGGAAATTGGTTGAATTGGAAATATATGAAGAGGATTGATATTTTGAGATGGATTTTAACTGGTGGAAAAGTCTTGGGTAGATGTATAGCGGTAAAGGAATGCGATGATTTTACTACATACAGTGAGTGTGCCGCTAATAACTGGCACGGAGGATTTTGTTATTGGAAATGGTTGGGATGGAAAAGTGGTTGTAGAAGATACTGGTATAAAAGATGTAGTGCACTTAATGAATGTTCTGAGAGTGATTTATGTACGTCTGGAGAATCTGTTGTGGAATTAGAAGATGGTCAAGAGATAAGGATTGAAGATGTTTCTTCATATGATAACTCAAAAGGTGAGGTTGTTGGTGTTCTGCAAAAGATAAGGGAACAGGAACAAAGGCCAAGGATAGGCGCTGTTTTTTTTAGCAGTAATGTGTTTGAGAGAATTAAACTCTCTGATGAGTATACTAATTTGATTAATGCCATTAACAATACATCTCCTTCAGGTGCCACTTGTACTAAATGTGCCATTGATGAAATGAAGGATTTGTTTAGTGAAGATTCTTATGCTGTTGACAAGTACGGTGACCCCTATAAGTGGGGAGTGGATAATCAAACAATAAGGTGTGCAAAGAATTTCCTTATAGTTATGTCTGATGGAGAATGGAATACACCTGACGAGAGTACTGATAGCGATCCCATAAGACCGATTGATACAATGTGGAAGGGCGGCAATGCCGATTTGGTGCGGGATTTAGACGGTAAGCAGAATGTTAGAACTTACTCTGTTGCCATGTTCCAGAGTTTAAATAGTTCTGGTACAAGAGCCCTAAAGTGGATGGCTGTTTATGGTAATTATTTAGACTTGAATGATAACGGTTATCCTTGTAATGTGAATAGTTATCCTAACACAAGTTTGACGATACCAGAAAATTTAGAAAACCAGAGCCAGTGTAATGAGGTTCAGAAGAATAAAGACGGCAATGGACCATATGGATTCTTTTCTGGTAGTAATCCTGCAGAGCTGAAGACAGCCATAATGGATGTATTTAACGAGATTCTAAAACAGGCCTCCTCTGGTACTGCCACTTCTATTTTGTCTGAGAAAGAGAAGGTTAATGCGGGTATTTTGCAGGCTGCTTTCTATCCTCAGAAGATATTTACAAGCGGCGATAAGAACTACAAGGTGGATTGGATTGGGTCTTTGTATGATTGGTGGTTTTATTATACTGAAACAGGTTCTGAGTTCAAAGCAAATATGAGAGAGGATACTATCGTTAACAAAGATCTGGATATATGTAACAATAATGGTACGCCGGGTGGCGATTATATAATTGATTACGTGTTTGAAGACAATAAACTAAAGATAAATGCCTTTAGGAGCTCCTGTGAAGGAGATAATGTAAGTTCTACTCCTGATGAAGTTTATAATGGATTGGATGAAGCCCATTATGTATGGGAAGCAGGAGAGAAGCTGGCTTTAGAGTCTCCTACGGACAGGGTTATTTACACATATATCAAAGATTCTCGGCCCTCTTCCCCTAAGGATCTTGTTGGTTTAGACGATATTTCGAGCATCTGCGATGATAACTGTTCTAAACTTTTTGGAGATGATAATGTAAACGGTATTATTGATGACGACAATGAAACGTACAAATACGCAAAAGAGATAAGTTTCAACAACCTTATAAACTACATCTACGGTGAGGATGTAAGTGGTTATAGGGAAAGAGTAATAGATAATGACAACAATACGTGGAAACTGGGTGATATAGTGTATTCCACACCAAAAGTGGTTAATTATGATAACTTCTCAGTAGCTTTTGTTGGCGCAAATGATGGCATGTTACATGCATTTTTGGTTGGTAAATACAGGTACGATAACCTCGGCGTTCATCAGTTAGTCAAGCTGAGGGATAATATTACCTCTAACGGTACAAGTGAATTGGGAAAAGAGCTGTGGGCTTTTGTGCCGAAGAACGCATTACCTTACTTAAGATTTTTAGCTGATCCAGATTATTGCCACATGTATTACGTTGATTTGACACCTACAATCTATGAGATTAAAGATAACTTTGGAAGAATAGAAAAGAGAGTTCTTGTGGACGGTATGAGGCTTGGAGGAGCCGTGGGCTGCGACAATGCGTCTGTTTGCATCAATCCGCCCAAAGACACGTGTGATAATACCTCTTCAAGTAGTTGTTTGGGTTTGTCTTCGTACTTTGCTTTGGATATAACGAATCCTCTACATCCAAAATTCCTATGGGAGTTTACAGATCCGGATCTCGGATTTTCATACTCTGGACCAACGTTGATAAAGGAATATAACTTGGATAACAATACAATGAGATACTACATTATGTTTGCATCTGGACCAACAGACTATAAAGGCGAATCAGGGCAGGATTTGGATGTCTTTATTTTGGAGCTCAATGATGATTTCACGATAAAATCTGTGATAAAAAAGGATCTGTCTGATAGCTTTACTGATTTGAAAAACGCCTTTGCTGGTGAAATGTCACCAGAAGGTATTGTTGATAAGGATTTTAGTAGCGGTAAAATGGTGACAAAGGCGGTGTTTTTCGGTGTTGTTTACAATGATAATAGCAGCTGGAAGGGTAATGTTATAGGAGTGAAAGGTTTAAATAGTGGAGATCCAAAGAATTGGCAGTTCTTTGAATTGTTTAAGAACCCTATAGGTCCGGTTGTTGTGCCTATAAGTTACTATAGGTGTGGTGATAAGTGGTTTTTATACTTTGGTACGGGTAGGTATTTCTACAGAGATGATGATCCAGATAATAGCACAGGTGGTGTTAACAAGTTGTATGGAATTAAAATAGACAAGTGCATTAATAGCAGCGGAACAAGTTTTTGTACACTTGGAAATGGTGATTTGTATGCTTCAAACGATTCATGCTATCATATCAGTGATGATCTTTATGGTTGGTATCAGGATTTGGATCCTGCGGAAGATAATTACAACAAAGAGAGGGATATAACAGGAACAACACTGTCTTCAACCGGAGCTGTGTTTTTCACAACAACAGAACCTACGTCTGATATATGTGGGTTTGGTGGTAGATCAAGAATGTGGGGTTTAAACTGTGCAAGTGGTCAGTCCCTTGTTCACCAAACGTGTCAAGTCACGGGTAATATTGTGGGTGTGTTATTGTTGCAAACATCTGTCGGTAAGATCACTGCATTTAATGTAAACATAAATCCTAACAATCCAGAGGGAAGCGTAAATCCTTTCGTAAAAGTTAATGAAAAGGCCACTAACTGGACTGTTGGTACAGCACCGCCAAATAAATCGGCACTTGTTGAAAGGCCAACAAGGAGTCCAGCTCAGATTTTGTATGAAATAGAGAAGTAATATGGAAAAAGACGGTATAACATTGATAGAACTTTTGGTTGTTATAGCCGTTTTGGCTATTATTTTGTCCATCTCTATACCATCTTATAATAGATGGTTGGCAAAAAATAGACTGGAGAGTGATATAAATAAGATTTATTCAACGTTGAATGATTTGAGGATGAAAGCGTTTACGCAAAAGGTGGAGTGTAAGTTGGTTTGGAGTAGTGACGAGTTTGATAATATGACAGCATATTGTGGCAATAGAAATGTCGGTGAGATTACTTTGCATTATAAATTTAGGGGTAGTATGAGTAGTAGTGTGAAATACGTAGATTTTTCCACAGACGGTACAGCGGATCATTTGGGTAAAATTTTTTATTCTAATGGTGATGATTTTGGCGCTAAATATGATTGTGTGAAAATTTCAAGGTTTAGGATACTAAAAGGCAGGATGTCAGGGGATGAATGCGTTGCGCAGTAGGGGTTTTACATTAATTGAACTGTTAATAAGCATGGTTATTGTTTTAATAGTTTTTTTGGCGCTGGATAAGGCTTTAATTTTGTACATAAAGATCAATGTGTTGAATGCTTTGAGGAACGAAGCTATTACTTTGGCTCAATCTTGCGTTGAAGATTTGAGAGTTGGTAATAACTGTCCGGACAATTACACGTTTGTTTACAGGAATTATACAGTCAATTACATAATAAATGCTCCAGCTGTGAATAGTTTGGATAATGGAACTGCGGATAATGTTTCAGTTACAGTGAATTACTCCTATGCTGGCTCTAACTTTTCATACAAAATTAACACTATGGTTTATAAGGGTGTTATCAAATGAAAAATAACAAGGGTTTAACACTCGTAGAATTACTCGTTGCTTTGGCTATATTTGCCATAGTTATTGCTATAATCTTTAGTAGCTACCTTTCTATACTAAAGCCCCAGAATCAGCAGGTGAGTATAGCAGAAAATAACATGAACAGAATTGTTGGTTTAGAAGTTCTAAGAAAGGATATAGAGACGGCAGGTTTTGGCTTGCCTTGGGAGGTGGACACAAGTTATTCCGAGGCCGCAAGTGATGCCACTTCATATACTCCTGACCCTTCTGATTTGAATGCTAAAGATCCAAGTGAACCACCAGCGTTTTCTTTTTCTAATAATGGCAACACAAAAGCCAACGACTCAGATGTTTTGGCTATACGCTCGACGGTTGCTGCCTTGAATAACGTAACCTCGCATTGGGGATATCTTTATGAAAATACTTCTACTAATAGTGAATATTTCATTGATTTGGGTGATAATGGCAGTGTAGACGGAAACTCAAATTTTATCATCATTGATCCTGTTTATATGAAGTTTATCAAGTATTCCACTTTTAGTAATTTGACTACTTACGAAACAAAAGGTAAGGTTTATTTGGTTTTTGGTCTTAGTAGTGGCAATAATGGAACACGAATGCCATTTAACAGGGTCGATTACTATCTAAAGAGACCAAACACGAATTTTCCGGAAGTGTGTGATAGTGACACTTACATACTTTACAGGGCTACTATAAATCAGAGTAATGGCGAGAGAAATTCTCAACCGATTCTGAATTGTGTTAAAGATTTCCAGGTAGTTTTCCTGTGTTCCAACGGTGCTAATGCGTGTTTAGATAATGCTTATGACGAAAGAAGAGGTTTGAAACAGGTGAGGGTATTTATACTGTTGCAGGATGGCAAGAGGGATCCCAATTTTGAGTTTAAGAAGACGATTTATATCAAGGATGACAATGTTGATACAGGCAAATCCTTTACACCCACTGGTGATGAGGTTCATTATCGATGGAAACTGATAGAGTTAATCGTTAACCCACTTAACATAAACATCAGAGAAAGGAACCTTGAATGAAAAACATAAGAGACAAAAGAGGACTTGCTTTAGTTACTGCTCTAATTTTATCACTTTTGGCTATGGGATTGATAGCGATATTGATGAATCTTGTTGTAACGGGAACCAAGATGTCTGGCTCTTTTAAGGTTTATACATCAGCCCTTGAGGCTGCTAAAGGTGGGGTTGAATACTTTATTCAAAGCATGAAGGGATTAGTGTATCATAAAGGTTTACCAACAGACACAACTGCAATATGTAAAGTACAGCAGGATACATCAAACTGGCCACAAAGTTGCCAGGGTTATATGCAGGCAAATTCAAGAATAAGTGATGCTCAGGATCTTTCTTCTCACTCAAGCATAGACGACATTATTAACTATTATGACAGCAAGACTACTATGGGCGACTATGAGGTTTATATGAAATTGGTTGATGCCCGCGGCTCAGCCGATGGCAGGTGGTATTACACGTTTGACGTTGTTGCTGAGAATAAGAATAACACAAACGAGAGAGCATGGTTGATTGTATTTATAAGAACAGATTGATTGGTTTTGCATATGATTTTACCCTTGACAAATCTGAAGCTTTAAGTATATTTCATACTGCGAGGTGGGCCGCTAGCTCAGCTGGTAGAGCAACGGACTCTTAATCCGTTGGTCGTAGGTTCGATCCCTACGCGGCTCACCATTTTCTTTTTTTATTTTTTATCCTTATGGTGAGTATAGCTCAGTTGGCAGAGCACCAGGTTGTGGCCCTGGGGGTCGTGGGTTCAAGTCCCACTACTCACCCCATCTTTCTTTCAAGGAGAAGATAATTGGATGCTTATAACAAGGGAAGATAGAGATATAAAAAGGGCTATTTCTATACTTTTTAGGGGTGGAGTACTAATCTATCCCGCCTTTACAATTTACGGTTTTGGTGCAGGTTTGTTTGATTATTATGCAAACAAAAGGATCTTTGCACTTAAAAAGAGGGATACCTCAAAGCCGTTTTTGGTTATCGCTAAAGAGGATTTCATTCTCAGGTGCGCTACGAATGTTGAGAAAGACAGATTGATCTATCTTCTTAAAAACACTATAACGGTTGTTGTGAATGTGTCGTTTGAATTCCCGTTTTATGTGAGTTTAAACGGAACTGTGGCGTTTAGGTTGGCAAATACGCCGTTTTTGGATAGGATTTGCTCGAAAACACCAATTACATCAACGAGTATAAACATCTCAGGATGCAGCAAACCTTTGACGGATGAGAGGCTTATCTTTAAAAGATACAAAAATAGTGTGGATGGCATGGTCTTTGGTAGGGTTGTTGGAGAGCAGTCAACGATTGTGAGGCTCGAAGGCTCTAAAGTTACCGTTTTAAGGGAAGGTTATAATAGCGAAAAAATTAAGGAGGTTTTGTGATGGTTGAGGTGTCAAAAAGAATAAAGCAATTACCACCCTATCTATTTGCAGAGATCGATAGGCTAAAGGAAGAGGTAATTGCTAAGGGTATGGATGTCATAGACTTGGGTGTGGGTGATCCAGATATACCTACGCCAAATGAGATTGTTAAGGCAGCAAAAAAAGCCCTTGAGAAGCCAGAAAATCACAGATATCCAAGTTACGTCGGTATGTATGAGTTTAGAAAGGCTGTGGCTGATTGGTATAAAAGGCGATTTGGCGTGGAACTTGACCCTAATACAGAGGTTGTGAGCTTAATTGGATCCAAAGAGGGTATAGCCCATCTGCCGCTTGCATACATCGATAGCGGTGATTACGCACTTGTGCCTGATCCGGGTTATCCTGTTTATCCCGTTGCCGTTATGTTTGCAGGAGGTGAAGTCTATAAGATGTCGCTTCTTGAAGAAAATGGTTTTTTACCCGATTTGGATGCGATTGATAGGGATATTTTGAGGAAAACAAAATTGATGTTTATTGGATATCCAAACAATCCTACCTCTGCTGTGGCTGAGAAGGATTTTTACAAAAAGGTCATTGAGCTTGCAAAGGAGTTTGATTTCATTGTGGCAAGTGACAATGCCTATTCTGAGATTTGTTACGATAATTACAAGCCCATAAGCTTTTTGGAAGTTGAAGGAGCAAAGGATGTGGGCATAGAGTTTCACTCCCTTTCAAAGACGTTCAATATGACAGGCTGGAGGATTGGTTTTGCCGTTGGAAATAAGGATGTCATAGCTGCTCTGGGTAAGGTTAAAACAAACATCGATTCTGGCATTTTCCAGGCTGTTCAAGAGGCAGGTATTTATGCTTTAAATAACGCCGAAACTTTGAATAAAAATATCAGGGACGTTTTCCAGACGAGAAGGGATCAGATGGCCGAGGCTTTACAAAAAGCAGGTTTAGAGTTTAAAAAGCCCCTTGCAACGTTCTATTTCTGGGTGAAAGTTCCAGAGGGCTTCACATCTGCCGAATTCACAAAGAAGCTATTGCAGGAAAAGGGCATAGTTGTAACGCCGGGTAACGGGTTTGGTGATGCAGGTGAGGGTTATTTTAGGATCAGTATAACAAATCCGAGGATTGAAGAGGCCGTCGAGAGGATAAAAAGCGCCGTTGTATAACAAGTGGATTTATCTCGGTTTGGGAAGCAACGTCGGCAATAGAAAAAAGAATATAAGGTTGGCTATAGTATATCTGTCAAAGAAGATCACGGTTATTAAGATCTCTAAGTTCTACGAAAGCAAACCGTGGGGTTATGAAAAACAGAGAAATTTTTGTAATGTTGTTTTGAAAGCTTATAGTAATTTAAATCCAGTTGATTTGCTTAAGTTTGTTAAATCAATAGAAAAGAAATTAGGTAGAATTAAAAAATTTAAATGGGGACCGAGAACAATTGATGTTGACATAATTGCTTATAAAAATACAATCATTAGAAGCAAGGATTTGACGTTGCCCCATAGGTTTGCACATCAAAGGTTGTTTGTTGTTAAGCCATTGGTTGAACTTGGGGCAAGATTTAAGCTCAACGGCGAGGATTTGCCTTTGATTCTTGAAAGGCTCGAAGGCGATAGTGGCCTCGAGACCTGTTAAAGGAGTTTTTATTTGCATTGGATAGGTAGAAGACCCCAATTTGGGGCTTTGAGCCACCATAATGTGAGTTCAATTGGGCCTGAATGCACTTAAAATGGGTGCGTTCAGGCCTTTTTATTTTAGTTTAGAAGGGAGGAGCCATGGCTGTTACGGTACCCAAGATTAAGGCTATGAAGGGGAAAGAAAAGATTTCCATGATCACAGCTTACGATTACACATCCGCTCGTATTGCCGATGAGGCAGGGATTGACATAATTTTGGTTGGCGACTCTTTGGCAATGGTTATGCAGGGCAAGAGTTCCACAATCCCTGTGACTTTAGATGAGATGATTTACCATGCAAAGATGGTGAGGCACGGTGTTAAGAATGCGTTGATTGTTGTTGATATGCCGTTTATGAGCTATCAGGCAGATTATGCGGAGGCTGTAAGGAATGCCGGTAGAATACTGAAGGAAACGGGTTGCGATGCCGTTAAGCTTGAAGGCGGTAGGGAATTTGTACCGACAATTAATAGTATTGTTGCTGCGGGAATTCCTGTGATGGGTCATCTTGGTCTAACACCCCAATCAATCAATATCTTTGGATCGTACAAGGCTCGTGGAAGAGAGGAAAAAGAGGCTCAAAAGATAAAAGAAGACGCCAAGTATCTGGAAGAGGCCGGCGTATTCTCGATAGTTCTTGAATCCGTTCCAAAGCAGTTGGCAAAGGAGATAACAGAATCCGTTAATGTTCCAACAATTGGTATCGGTGCGGGTGTTTACACGGATGGCCAGGTTTTGGTTTATCACGATATGCTTGGTCTTTTTGATGACTTTAAGCCAAAGTTTGTTAAGAGATATGCCCATTTGAAGAAAGATGCTGTTCAAGCTATACAGACGTATATAAAAGAGGTTAAAAACGAGGAATTCCCGACAGACGAGCATTCCTACCTATGAGGTGTTGTTATGAGAATTATTTATGAT